>CABQIM010000001.1 GCA_902464375.1 uncultured bacterium
AAAAACTTTAGCCTTTTGGGAGCTTTTTGATAAAATTGTTACATTTCGTAATATTGTTTTAACCCAATGGACTAAGAAAAAAATTTTTCTATATGATATTCTTTTAAATATGAAGAGAATTTCTATAGCAATTTTGTTGCTAATATTTTTGGGGATATTGTTAAAACTTTGCATCAGAAAAGATGTGCCTTTTAGCATGCCGGAACGAATAGAACAACATAGCTTGCAAACGATAAATTATCCACCTAACGAAAAGAATGTAACAATTGATGGAATTGATTATTTGCAATCACAGGCACCGATTGGTAAGTTTGGAGGAGAGCTTATACTTTCTACTATTGGCGAAGGTCCTAAGACATTTAACCCTTGTAATACAAAAGATGCAACATCCTCTACTATGGCAGGCTTAATGTATGACGGACTTGTTACAACAAATCCGAGAAGCGGAGAAGTTGAGCCATTACTTGCAAAAACTTTTGACGTTAATGGCAATGATTATATTATTCATTTAAGACGTGGTATAACTTGGTCTGATGGTAAGCCGATTACGGCAGATGACGTTATGTATACTTATAACGAAATTGTTTTTAAGGGATTGGGTAATCCTTCAACAATGGATGCAATGGTTGTTGATGGTAAATTACCAAAGCTGGAAAAGTTAGATAATTATACAGTAAAATTTACAACTCCCAGACCATTTGCACCATTTTTAAGACAATTATCTTATCCGATAGTACCAAAACATTATTTCAAACCGTATTCTGACCAAGGCGAATCTGTATTTAATGCGTTTTTAAGCTCAAATACAAAACCTCAAGTTACTAGTGGTGCTTTTATTTTAAAAGAATATGTAGCTGCACAGCGTGTAGTTTTTGTGAGAAATCCTAATTATTACAAAATAAATCTTAAAAATCAGAAACTGCCGTACTTAGATAAATTAGTTTATTTAATCGTTGGTGATACAAATAATGAGATATTAAAATTCGAAGCCAAAGAAATTGATGTATTAGGACTAAGAGGTTCTAATGTTGCGCGTTATAAAATAAAAGAGCCTAGCTCTGATTATGTTATTTACAATTTAGGTGCTGATACAGGGACATTGTTTATCACTATCAATTTGAATGGCAGAAAAGACAAGAATGGCAAGCCTTACGTCAATCCAATAAAACACAGTTGGTTTGCAAATCGAGATTTCAGAGCGGCTATAGATTGGGCTATTGATAGAAAAAATATGGTTCAGAATATCGCTTCCGGCGTTGCCGAACCTTTATTTACGGCAGAAAGTTTAAACTCTATTTACTTAAATAAATATATTAAGGGACACCCTTGTGATATCAATGTTGCTCAAAAAAGCTTAGAAAAGGCAGGATTTGTTAATAAAAACGGCATTCTTTATGATTCTAAAGGCAATAGAGTTGAATTCGACTTGTACACAAATGCCGGCAATCTTGAGCGCGAAGCATTGGGTGTTATGATTAAGCAAGATTTAGAAGACTTGGGGATGAAAGTAAATTTCAAGCCATTGGAATTCAATTCTCTTGTTAATAAACTTACCAACACTCATGATTGGGACATGGCAATAATGGGTTTAACAGGTTCGCCCTTAGAACCACATGATGGTAAAAATGTGTGGACATCTAAAGGCAGCTTGCATATGTTTAATCAAAGACCTCAAGACTATGCAATAGATGACAGGTTTGACTGGGAAAAAGAGCTTGATGAAATATTCAGAGATGGCGCTTTAAAACTCACGTTTGCAGAAAGAAAACCTTTGTATGACAGATATCAAGCAATTGTATATAATCAAAAGCCGATTATATATTTGTATTCGCCAATAAGAATTACTGCTATTCGCAAAAAATTCAAGAATATTTTCCCAACCGGTTTGAGCGGATTAATTTATAATCTTGATGAAATATATGTAGATTAAAGCTGATGAGGATTTACGAACGTGGAATTTTTCAAATACATATCTAAAAGAATATTGCAAGTTATACCGCTTCTGATTATAGTTTCATTAATCAGCTTTTTCATTATCAGATTGTCACCGGTAGATCCTCTTGCTGAGCTCAGATTAAACCCATCTATCTCGCAAGAAACACTAAATAAAGAGATAAAAAGACTTAACCTTGATAAGCCGATTTATATCCAGTATTTTTCTTGGGCAAAATCATTTGTTAAAGGTGATTTAGGCTATACTTCCTCAGGAGAAAAGGTTTCGGTAAAGCTAAAAGAACGTATTCCAAATACACTTTTACTCACTCTTGTTGTAATTTTTATGACTTGGGCAGCCGGAATTCCACTCGGGATATTAGCAGCGGTAAAAAAAGAAAGCGCACTTGATAGGGGACTTACTATTTTATCCAGTGTCGGAATGGCAATCCCATCATTCTTCTTTGCGATACTTATGTTGATTTTCGCAGTAAAAACAGGTTGGTTTCCGGTTGGAGGATTAACCAGCTACAACTTCAACGAAATGAGCTTTGGAGGGAAATTCCTTGATATATCAAAACATTTAGTATTGCCATCAATCGTTTTGTTCACAATTTCTCTTTCCGGTTTGCAGCGACAAATGCGTGCCAATATGTTAGAAGTGCTCGATAGTGATTATATTAAATTCGCAAGAGCAAAAGGTTTAAGCGAATGGCAAGTTTTGTTTAAGCATGCTCTAAGAAACGCAATAAACCCTATGATAACTCTACTGGGGTTTGAATTTGCAGGACTTTTGAGCGGAGCCGCTCTAACGGAATATGTTTTCCAATATCCGGGACTTGGCAGATTAATACTGGAAGCTGTTATGAAATCTGATATAAATCTTGTTATGGCATCGCTTATGATGGGTACAATAATGTTAATTTTAGGTAATTTATTCGCTGATATTTTACTTATGATTACAGATCCGAGATTAAAAAGTGTAAAAGATGGAGCAGTGGGAAAATGAAAGAATTTTTAAAAAAAATATTTCAGGATAGATTTGCAAAAGCAGCATTTATTGTACTTGCAGTCTTGTATCTTGTAATTCTTTTTGCTGATTTTATTGCTCCGTATTCAAGCACATACTCAAACAGAGATATGTCTTACGCTCCACCTTCAAAAATTTACACTATTACTACAGAAGGGAAACTCTCCAGACCTTATACATACAATTACATTAGAGAATACGAACCTGCATTAATGCAAACAGTGTTCAAACAAGATAGAAGCCATAAGTATTATATAAAACTTTTACCCAAAGCAGAAGAATACAAGTTTTTAGGGCTAATTCCCACTCACAGACACTTGTTCGGAACAGAAAAAGGTGGGCAATTATACTTACTGGGAACAGACATTAACGGCAGAGATGTATTTTCCAGACTTCTATTCGGTGGCAGAATTTCTATGACCGTAGGATTCTTATCACTGCTAGTAGTATTTCCGATAGGTTTAATTTATGGCGGAATTTCAGGATACTTTGGCGGACTCGTTGATACGCTAATGATGCGATTTGCAGAAGCTATTATGGCAATACCAAGTTTTTACCTTTTAATAATACTTGCAGCCATTTTACCTTCCGGCATGACTAGTATTCAGAGATTTGCTTTAATCGTTATAATTTTGGCTCTGATAGGCTGGGCTGGATTCGCCAGAGTCGTAAGAGGGATGGTTTTATCTATCAAAAACGAAGATTTTGTTCTAGCAGAAAAAACTCTTGGAGCTTCAAATTGGAGAATTATTCTTAAGCACATACTTCCGCAAACAACCAGTTACGTAATCATTGCAATGACATTAAGCATACCGTCTTATATTTTGGCAGAATCAGGTTTAAGTTTTCTTGGATTAGGTATTCAGCAGCCTGATGCAAGCTGGGGGAATATGCTGAAAGAAGCTCAAGAATTTACTAATATATTATACCGTCCTTGGTTATTATCTCCTGGGGTGCTTATTTTTATTGCTGTATTGGCTTTCAACGTTCTAGGCGATGCGGTGAGAGATATTCTTGATCCTAAGTCTGAAAAGAGAATGAGATAGAATCACACTTACTAACTAGCAAAAAACTCCATCCCAAAAGCACTACTATCCAATTTTAATAATAAAACACATCAATCAATATTAGTGCGTCATTGCGAGCGGAAGCGAAGCAATCCAGTCATCCAGCTTGTAAGTCTATTTTAAAATTTTGGATTGCCGCGAAAATTTTCAAAGTTTTATGTAAGACTATAGAACCAAAGTCCAAATTTTCTCGCAATGACGCACTAATATTGATTGATATGCATTATAAAAAAAACAACGGGTGGCTGAAAGCCACCCGTTGTTACACTAAATAAGAAATCTACTAGCCTAAGATATCATTCAAGTCACCGAGGATACCTTCGTGGTTTTGACCGCACTTACATTCACAAGTTACTTTACCTGTTACATCAACTGTAACCTTGTGGTCCTTAATTGCTGCTAGGATGTCATCCAATTTGTCCATAATCTTATCTAATTTTTCTAACAATTTTGAATCATCATAGCTGCCGGCATTTTTCTTAATAAAGTCAAGGATATTTTGAACGTTTTGATCAACATGGCCCAACTTATCAAGGATAGCTTTAGTTGTTACATTGACAACATCCATCTTAGCGTCAATGTTATCCAAAGTGTTTCCATTTTTCTTAGTCAATTCAATCAATTCCTTCAACATAGCTTCAACAGAACCAAGATCAACTTTTCCGCCAGTTACCTTGATATTGCCGATTGCATCAATAATTTTGGCTGTGTTTGCATCCATCTTAGCAAGTACTTTATCAAGTAATGCTTCAAGGTCAGCACCGGTTCCGTTACCACCTTTAATATTCTTGATAGCATCTAAGATTTCTGTCATCTTAACAGTAGTTTCTGTACCGTATTTTTCTAACAACTTGTTAGTTGTGTCAATCTTGTCACCGTTCTTAGCGATAGCATCCAAGATTTTTTGTAAATCTTCTTGAGACAAACCGCCGGTTTGAGATTTGTTCAACAATTTTTCTAACAATTTATTAGTAACATCGGTCTTAGCATTATTTTGTTCAAGATATTTTTCAATTTTTTCCAAAGCAGCCTTGATATCTTTGTTATCAGGGAATGCATTTTCAAATTTGTTGATAATCTTATCAAGCTTACCGTTGATTTCATTACCGATTGATTTAATATCACCCAATACTGCTAAGATTGCAGCCAATTTTTCTTGAGTTGTACCGTCCATCTTGTCTAACTTAGCCAAGATATTCTTCAATGTTGTATTGCTATCCTTATCGATTTCGATTTGATCACCTTGTTGTTTAATAACGGTTTGCAACAAGTTTTTCAAATCATCCAAGTAAGCTGTAAGTTGAGATTCACTGCCTGCTCCACCATTCTTGATAGCGTTCAAAATTGCGTTCAATTGAGCTTTAATGCTTTGACCATTGACTGTAATATTTTCGTTAGTAGCTTCAACCAAAGATGTTAATGTATCTACTGTTGAATTAATATTTGTCAAGATTTCAATAATCTTAGCATTATCTTGATTATTTTGCTTCATATCATTTGCAATATTTTTCAAATATGAATTATTTGAAGTCAACAAGTCAATAATCTGATCACCATATGTCTTCACATCAATACCCAATTTTTGAATTTCTTTTTTCAATTCATCAATACCTTTTTCGAAAGCAGCAATCAATGCTGATTGATCTTGTTGAGAAAGTTGAACCTTAATACCAACTTCTTGTTTTACATTAATTTCTTCCGGAGAGCAACTTGTCATAGACGCTGCAGCTGCAACACCCATTGCCGGAACTGCAACTTTACCAAAGGAAATACCTTTCAACAATTGCAAGACTTTTGGAAGCTCTTTAAAGCCTTTTGCGGCACCAGCACCACCGACAAACATCAATGCAATATCAGCAGCATTCATATTGTCAACAAACTCTGCAAAAGATTCAAGTAATTGTCTTTCTGTACCAGTATAGTTTTTAGCAGCATCTCTAATTTTGCCTGCAGACCAATCACCAACTTCATCAACTGCTTCTGCAGCGTCTGCAACAATACCGATACCTGCTGTATATTTTGCAACTTTTCCTAATGTTTCAGAACCGGTTGCTTCTGCAACACCTTTCTCAACATTGTGAGCATAATCCTTTGCAACATCTGTTACTGTTTTTGTAGTAGCACCAATCATTGCTCCGGTTGTTTCTACAAAACCACTACTATTATTCCAAGCATTTGTAAATGTTTTAGCGTACTTAGAAACATCTTTTTTTACTTTGTTAAATGCTTTTTCAAAGAATCCTGGTTCTTCTTGCGGAATTTGTGGTTCTGCTTTCTTTGTTTGTGAATACTGTTTTTTGCCGTCTTTGCTTTTACCTTTGTTTACAAGAACAAAGTCACCAATTCTAGCTTCACCTGATGAAAATGCCTCATTCAAAGCTGCTGCTTCTTCCGGTGTTAATTTCAAATTCTTTGCTTCGTTAGAATTAATTTTACCATCCTTCAAAGCATTAATAATTTGTTGAGCTTTGTCAGCATTAATTTTGCTAAAGTCTGTTCCCATAGTAGTTGTAACTCCTTTCTTTAATTCTTATAACAATACAATCCTACTTTGGTATGTATAACGGCATTTTTTTCAAAAACTTTAGGATTTTTAAAAGTATTGTTACAAAAATTTACAATACACGGCTGTATTGCAGTAATAGTCCTCTTGTGTTTATCAGATGTTTATATAAAAAATTTTTAGATTTCAAATTTGACAGTTTATTAAGAAATTGTTACAAAGAGTTGATAAATGTACGTTCTTTATGCTAAACCTCTACCTCACCCTAGCCCTCTCCTGCTAGGAGAGGGAATAACCACCACTTGTTTTCTTGTTTACAAAAAATAAAAATATTTTAATTCTTTATATCAGAATATGTTAACAAAGTGCATGTTCCCTCTCCTAGCAGGAGAGGGCTAGGGTGAGGTAGAAAAGTACAGAAGTATTACCTCACCAACGTCCCAATAAATCTCACAATGTCTAAGACTTCCAATAACACTAAAAAGAACTAACTACCCTTGTAAATCGAACATCTTTTTGTTAAATTATAAGAGTGTATTGAGCAGTGTGTATTCATTGTAAATAAATGTAAAGTTCATGCCTTAAAAATAGCAAAAAATAATTTTTTAGGAACTTTAAATATATAGTTACCAGATGGGGTTCGTATGATTAGACCGATTAAACTAGCAGAAAATAATCTTAGATTTGGGGCGAAACCGGAGAAGAAAGAAAGCGGTGAGGCTGAATCACGCATTCTTCCAAACACTCTTAAAACAAGGGTTGAGCAAAAATTTCAAAAGACAAGCAACGCTATTTTACAATATCCGGTTAAAGGATTAAGAGGAGATGTAAACTCAGATTTTTATGAATTTCTATCAATGGGAATCGTTCCTTATTTGATTGGTAGCGGCATGTTCATGGGACTATTTAACATGCTTAAAGACTTAAACCCAAAATCTCAAAAAATCGCTAGTTTGAATGGTAACAAAATGGCTTTGGGAGTTGTTTTATACGGTCTTATGAAAACACTTTCAAACGATTTGGTAACAAGACCTGTTTACTGGGGAACCGGAATTGATATAGAACTTCCGATTGAGCATGTTTACTATCCGCTTCCTAAAGAAGCCGGCGAAGCAGCTAATATAATCCCTCAAATTCAACAAAGAAAAGTTTACGACAGTAGAGAATTTTTCAGAAAAGACCTAATCCAAAAAGATTATGGAATTGATTATTATAACAAAATCGCCAAAAAAATTGGCTTAGGCGAAGATTTAAACGATTCTGTAACAGAAACAACTCCAATTATTCAAAGCGTTGTTTCTACTACAAAAACAGCTAAGAGCCTTTCTTCTTATGCTTGGGCAGGTGTCGGAGTTGGTTTAGCAGTACAAAACAGCTGGAGCAATTTCTTTGATGCAATTGCGAACAGAAAACGTCATGTTGCAAAACCTAATGAAGGTTTAGCAACTAAATTTGGCAGTCGTATGAAAAATGCCGGTGAAAACTTTGTTAACATTTCAAAAACATTCGGCAAATCTTTTGCTCAAGCTTGTAAAACACTTTGGACAGGAGAAGCAGGTAAGAGCGGATTTATGAAACATGCCGGCAAAGCTTGGTTATTATTCACGGCAGCTTTAACTATCGGTAGTACTGCAAACGTTATACATAAGGCTAAACATATGGGCAAATTGGCAAATAAAGATATTATGGACAAATCTAAAGAAAGTACGGTGATTTAGTATGGCTATAAATCCTATTATTCCAAATAACATTGATAATACTAAATCTCACAAACCTTATCGTGAAGCGACAGGTACTATTAGAACTGACAATGACGTTAAACCGCTTCCGGCGCAAGGTCACTTGGTTCATGATTCTTTAGTAACAGTTCCAAAATATTTCATCAAGGATATCGCTTATGATATGAAAGCTGTAAAAGATGGTTTTCAAGGTAACGCAAATGACCACCAATTAGGCAGACTCAATGATGTTGGCTTAAAACTTGGCGGTATCGGAATTGCAACGATGTTAGCAGCAAGAACCAAAAATCCTATGCTTAGAATAATGGAATACACCGGCTTGGGCGCATTCCTAGCATCTATGTCATTGTATCCAAAAGTTGCAATTAACGCACCATCAAGAATTGTACAAGGTTTTGATATCGGTAAAGAATATATTGACGACCAAGGACGAAAGAAGACAGTTTTACAAGACCCTAACTACGTACCGTTTGATATGTACCAAGGAGATTACCCTGGAGAAGATTTAGACGTTATTGGTGACAGAATGGGTATTCCAAGAGGAATTAAAAACCGTAACGACTTAATCAAAGAACAAATGAGAAAAATCGCTATCCAAAATAACACATTATGGATGATGACTGCCGGTGTTGCAACACCTGTAATTGCTGCTCTGATGTGTTGTGGATTAGAAAAAGTAATTTCTCCGGCTTTAGAAAGCGCTAGAAATGTAAAATACAATTCTCAAATCAAAAACGCTTTAACAAAAACTGAAAATATGTCAGAAGATGTGGCTTCAATTTCTGCAAACAAATTGAGCAAAGAAGTTCAAAAAATTGTTGAAAATTATAAAGGCAAAGAATTACCTGAAGCTGAATTCAATAATTTAGTAAAAATATTCACTACAGAAATGGACGCAAACGCATCTGAAGGTATTAAAGATGATTTAGCAAAACTTTTCAGAACTGGCAATTCTTATTCTTTACAAGAAAATGCTTCTGATAAGGTAATAAATTCTATCAAAAAGAATATTCCTTCCAGAAACAAAGCTGTTTTAGAAAAAGTATTCGTTCCGACAAAAGAAGAAGCCGCTTCTATTCTTAACAAATACGGCAAAGAAGTTACAGCAGAACAATTAATGAACATCAAAGGCGAATTCAGACAATTGTTTGAAAGCAAAATGGCTGCTGAAAAAGGTGTATCACAAGAAGCTTTAAAAGCATATCAGAATGAAGTTTTAGAAAAGATTTCAAGCAAATTACAAAGACATCCGGCTCAAGCGGTTGATGAAGCAAAAATCAAGAGCGTTGTTGATTTTGCCAAGGTTATCGGTGAATTCAAAGACAATCAAAAAGTTCTTGATAAATGCAAATCTTTCAAAGTTGAATATGCACCGGAAACTATTTTAGCAAAATCTTACGGCAAATTTGAAAGCACATTACTTGACGTTTTGGGTATCAAATTCAAAGATTTGAAACAAATGCGTCAATCTGATAAATATGCTCAAGAAATTCTTGATAAAAAGTTACAAGAATTAGTAAAAGACGAAACTAAGTACCAAAAAGCAGTGGAAAAACTTACTAAAGTTATGAGTGATATGGAAATTAAGCTTAATGGAAAAAGTGAAGCTGATTCTCACTTAAAAGACTTGATTACAGGTATTGAAAATAATTATAACAACACAGCTAAACGTTTGAACAATATTGGCGAATTCAAAAACACTATCGATAAACTTGTAAAAGAAGATGTTTCAACATTGTCTAACTCTGTTACTAATAGACAAGAGTTATTTGATATATTGGATGGTGTGAAAAAGAGCAAATATGCCGGTGTAAATTATTGGGGTCTAAGTGACGCAGAACAAGTTCAATATGCAAAAGATAACGCTAAAGGCGTTGGTTCTTCTAAAAATCTTGAAATTTCCAGAATTATTGAACGTTATCAAGGTGCTAAAAATTCTTTCAACAGAGTGTTGCATATGCTTGATACATACAAACGTCCGGAAGCTGATGGAGAATATGCAAAATCAGTATTAGCAAAAGGTAAAGAAGCTATATTGCGTGCTACATCTTCTGATCATACAATGAAATTAAATACTGTTAACAATCCTGAATATTACAAAGACATTATGCGCACAGTTTGGGATTCAAACAATATTCAGGAAAGCACTAAAGAAGCTATGAAACTATCTAGCGATTTATCAACAGGTGATGTTTCAGGCAGATTTGCTAAATACTTGAAACGTTTCCAAGATGTAATCGGCAATAACAACATTGATTTTACAAAGCCATACCACATTATTGATGGCAATGCGCCAAAACAATATACTAAATCAGAAATAACAAGAATGTCTAAATTTAACCTTGTTGCACAAAATTCTGTAGACTTGGTTAAGAATGCAGCAGAAAGAAGATATGGTAACCAAAAATGGTTAAGAATAGCTTCCGCTATCGGCGGAACTGTAGTTGGTGCAACAATACTTGCACAATTTGGATTCGGAAAAATAAGAAACCCTCATAATATAGAGAAGCAGGTGAGTGATGATGCAAATATCTAAGATTATGCCTATTAATTTCAGAGCAGTAGCCCCACAACAACAAGTTGAAACTGCTAAAGGACAAGAAACAAAGAATATTGATAGTGAAATTTCCGCTAAATATTTACAGAATCTTGCCTTGATGAACGCTGCTTCTGTAAAAAAAGTTGATTTGAAGGCAACTAAAACAGAACCTTATCAAAACAACCTCAGAAGTATGATTCAAAACAACGAATCTGTTATGATGGCTATTGTACCGAGAACTTTCACTGCAGAAGATTTAAACGGAGATGACAAAGTTACATTATCCACAGGAGAAAAGAACGGCACTCTATTGAGCGCTATATCAAGACTTGACGAACTTAAGAACGATGGCATTAACACAATACACATTTTACCAATCCATCCTACCGGAAAGAAAAATGCAATGGGTACAGCGGGTTCTTTATATTCTCCTGCTAAATATGTAACTGAAGATGGTCATTTGGCAATTGACCCGATGATTATTGACCAAAACGACCCAAGAACTCCTGATGAACAATTCAAAGCATTTATTGACGAATGCCACAAACGTAACATAAAAGTTATGCTAGATTTACCAAGTTGTGCTTCCGTAGATATGTTTGAAGCAGAACCTGAGCTTATGGCATACGGCAGAAACGGTGAAGATAAAACTCCACAAGGCTGGGCTGATATCAGAATGTTCGAACCTTGGGCAGATGAAGCTCAAAGAACTTTGAATCCTAAGTTATTAGAAATGCATAAACAATATGTAGATGCTTGTATTGACTTAGGTTTGGATGGAATCAGAGCGGATGTTGCCAGAGCGAAACCTCCTGAATTTTGGGATGAGTTAATCAGATATTCGCATGAAAAAGATCCGCAATTTGCTTGGTTAGCAGAAAGCTATACTTATGAATGTGCTTCTCCGATGGTAAATATGCCGTATGATAGACCGGAAGATTTGCTAAAAGCAGGCTTTGATGAGTATTACGGACAATATCACATTTTCCACGATTGGAGAAATGCTTCAGAATTTGACGATTATGTAAAATTCAATCTTGATTTGTCACACAAATTGCCTGCAGGTAAAAGTGTTATCGGTTCATTTCTAACACACGATGACAGCTCTTCAATGATACATGGCGGAGAAAATTTCTGCAAATTAACAACAGTTTTGCAATCAACAATCCCAATGTGCAATCCATACTTTATTGATGGATTCCAAACCGGCGATTATTACGATTACAAATACCGTAATACAGAAAACATTGAATCTTACAACGGCAATACATTGATGAACGAACACAGATATCGTTTAGCATTGTTCAATTTATCAAGAAAACCGGGTGGTGATTGTCCTGATATCGAAAGAGTTATGCGTGGTACTTTGAAAATGAGAAGTGAAAACCTTGATGTTCTTGCTGACAAAAATAGTAGCTTTATCGAATTAGACAAACGTGAAGACAGAAACGACCAAATTATTGCATATGCAAGACACAACAGCAAAAATGGCAGAACAATACTTGTTGTGGCTAATAAAAATCCAAATAGAAATGTAACAGGTATTGTTGAAATTCCTGGATTAAAGGAAACACAAAAACTTAAAAATATGGTTCCTGAATATGGTGATACAAGCGAATTCCAAGTTGATGAAGATGAACTTAGAGTAAACCTTGCACCATGTGACGCTTATGTTTTTGAAATTGATACTCCTAATATTGAAGAAGATAGAAAAGAACATGCTTTTAAACAAAAAGTTAATGATTAAATATTAAATAAAAAAAAGAACACTGGCATGCCGGTATTCTTTTTTTTATCATTATCTATTTTTGTTCAATTTTTCTGATTACTCTTGCTGGATTGCCTACTGCCAAAGAATTTTCAGGAATATCTTTTGTTACTACAGAGCCGGCACCAATTACGCAGCCATTACCAACAGTAACCCCAGGGAGAAATACAACTCCTCCGCCAATCCAACAATTTTTACCTATTGTAATCGGCTTTGCTGTTTCTACAAATTTATTTCGTGTTGCATAGTCAAGCGGATGAATCGGTGTATAAAACTGCGTATTAGGTCCAACAAGTGTGTTATCACCAATTTTAACTTTTGCACAATCCAAGACTGTACAATTAGCATTAAAATAAACACCATTGCCTAATTCTGTATTACATCCGTAATCAAAGAAAATATTCGGAGTAATATAACAACCTTCGCCCATTTTACCTAAAAAAGATTTTAAGATTTCTACACGCTTTTGTGCATCAGGTTCGGCATTAAATTCTTTTGCTTTTCTCTGTGAGTGCTCTCTTAGATTGATTAGTTCTTCATCTTGCATTGGATAATAATCCAAGCCATTAATCATTTTATCAAATTCTCTCATAACTAAAAAATATACAACAAAAGGTTAATTGTCAATATTGATATTATCAATATACAATTAACCTTTTAGGATAATCTCTTTTTTTCTCACCAAAAACTATGACTGATAAGCACCGGCTTGTTGAGCAGAAAAACTCCAGACATTAGATGCTTTTAGTTTATCTTTATCAATATGACGCAAATCATCTTGTGCATAAAGTGATGTTGAATGATGATTGGATGCTTTTGCTGTTTTTCCACCTGAAGGTGACCACGTTGATTCTGTTGCTGTATAACCAGATGCTCTTGATGAACCATGAACTGATGACATAGGAGCCTCCTTTCTTAATATCTTCTTATATTCATCGTATATACATGTAAAGTATTTTTATTTTCTAAAATTTCACAATTTAGCCCAATCTTTACAAAACTTTACAAAGTGGCACAAATTAAAAATCGTTTAAACTATAATAGAAATATACAAAGGAGATTATTTTGGATATTTTAATGGATGACGTAACTGCCGGAATATTAGCAGAATTAGAAAAAACGCAAAAAGAATTTTGGAATGTACCAAGAAAAACCGGTATATTATTAAATACATTTATAAAAATGATGAACGCAAAAAGCGCATTGGAAATAGGAACCTCTAACGGATATTCAGGTTTATGGCTTTCTAAAGCACTTAAAGAAACTGGTGGAAGACTTACAACAATTGAATTCTATGACAAGCGCCAAAGTATTGCGATAGAAAATTTCAAGACTTGCGGAGTTATGGATATTGTTAGACCACTACAAGGTTCTGCGTGTGAAATATTGGGATCGTTAGATGAAAGCGAAAAATTTGATTTCGTATTCATAGACGCTTGCAAAAAAGAATATGTTAAGTATTTTGAGCTTGTAAAACCACATTTAACTCAAAAAGCTATGATTGTTGCCGATAATATAATCTCTCATTCGGAAAAAGTTCAAGATTTTATTGCGGCAGTTGACGCTGATGAAGAATTCCAGTATGCAATAGTAGAAGTCCCTGGGGGAATTTTAACAGCGTATAGAAATTAAATTCTAACAATAAGCAACATTATATGTTACAATATAATTAGAATAGTTTATTGAGGTTTAATAATGTACGAATTCCCGTTTGAGTTGGATGATTTTCAAAAAGAGGCTTGTGAGTGTATTACAAAAGGTGAAAGCGTTGTTGTCTGCGCCCCTACAGGAGCCGGTAAAACTGTAATAGCACAACATGCAATACATTGCGCTTTAGAGCAAGGCAAAAGAGTTTTTTACACAACACCTCTTAAAGCATTATCAAACCAGAAATATAATGATTTTTCAGAAAAATACGGTTCAGATAAAGTCGGGCTTTTAACTGGTGATACTTCAATAAATCGTGGTGCACAAATTGTTGTAATGACTACAGAAGTTTTCAGAAATATGCTTTACGGCACAAATTTTGGTTCTGTTACAGATAACTTAAAGGATGTTAAGTACGTTATTTTAGACGAAGTTCACTATATGAACGACGAACAGCGCGGTACTGTTTGGGAAGAAAGTATTATTTATTGTCCAACAAACGTACAGCTTGTAGCACTTTCTGCAACTGTTGCAAACGCAGACAAGCTTACTGACTGGATAAATACAGTTCATTCTAAGACTGAATTAATTAATACAGATTTTCGTCCGGTTCCGTTGAGATTTTATTATTTTGATTCATCTCAACCGCATACACTGCTTCCGCTTCTTACTCCAAACGGAACTTTGAACAAGAAAATCAAACCGGAAAAGAAAGAATTTAAGCGCGGAAAAGCTGTTCAGAAGAAAAACACAGTAAAAGATGTTGTAAGAAATTTGCACGAACAAAATATGTTGCCTGCAATCTATTTCACTTTTTCACGTAAAAAATGTGATGAACAGATGGAAAAATGCGCGTCATTATGTTTGATAACACCGCAAGAGCAAGAGCAAATCAGAAAAATAATTGATGAATATATTGCAGAAAATCCTTATTTATATAAAAATAAGCATATTGAATACTTACTTCAAGGTGTGGCCTCACATCATGCCGGTTTACTCCCAGGATGGAAAGTACTTGTAGAAAAGCTTTTCCAAAAAGGATTAATTAAAGTCGTATTTGCGACAGAAACTCTAGCTGCAGGCATCAACATGCCGGCACGTTCTACTGTAATAAGCTCTATAAGTAAAAGAACGGATAGTGGACATAGAACTCTTACTCCTAGTGAATTTTTGCAGATGTCAGGCAGAGCCGGACGTAGAGGCATGGATGAAATAGGTTATGTTGTGATTGTAGGCAGTCCATTCCAAACGCCGGAAGAAGTTGCAGAATTAGTGTTGAGTGACGCTAATCCACTGGAAAGTAAATTTTCACCAAGTTATTCAATGGTACTAAATCTGTTGCAAAGATTTACGCTTGAAGAAGCAAAAGAACTTGTACTAAAGAGTTTTGGATATTTTTCTTCTAACTACAGAATAGAACCTTTGATAACACTAAAAAAAGAGTTCGACCAAAAGATAGATGAATGCAACTCATTTGAGTGTTATTGCAAACGTACAAATGAAGATTTGCTTGAATACAATAAAATCCGCGACATTTATGTTCAAAACAGACGTGTATTCAAAACGATTCAAAAACAAGAAAAGAAGAAAAACAGACCACTTAGCGATGAAGCGGTTGAATTTGGCAGACAAACAAAAAATATGCTTCAAAAAATGCACTCTTATCAGTGTGATACTTGTAAGTTGTTCAAAAAACATATGAAAAATATTGATTTGCTGGAAAGATATTTAGCAAAAGAAAAAGCGCTTGATAAAGAAATTGAAAAACAGAAGGATATTTTCTGGAATAAATTCTTATCACACAGAGCTGTACTTGCAGACTATGGATATCTTAAGGATGATTATCCTACAGAAAAAGGTATTACAATTTCTCAAATACGTTCAGAAAATGAATTGTTCCTTGCTCAAATAATTTTCTCAGGAGTACTGGAAGGATTAACTCCTGCTGAATTGGCAAGTGTTGTTTGTGCTATTACAACAGAAGATATGAGAGCGGATTTGTATTCGCAACTTCCGTTATCACCTAATGTAAGAAAAAAACTTAATAAAATCAAAGATATTAAACGCGATTTAGACAAAAAGCAAAAACATTATGATGTAGAAGATCCAATGTATATAAACGGATTTTACTCACCATTAATAGAAATGTGGGCTAATGGCGCAGAGTGGGATAGCATTATTGATGAAGTCGATATGGGCGAAGGCGATATTGTTAGATGCTTTAAACGCGTTATTGACGTTTTAAGACAATTCTGCACAATTGCAAATGTGCCAGAAGATTTGGTATTCACTGCAAGAGAAGCAATTGATTTGATACAAAAGAGCCCGATTGATATAGATTAGATTTTTATAGTAAAATGTTATTACACACTTACGAGCTTGTTGTCTTTCGCTACGTCATTACGAGGCACGTTAGTGATGAAGTAATCCAGTTAATTTATAGATTGCCACGAAAATTCTCAAAGATTTTCGTCTGACTATAAACTGGAAGTCTCAATTTTCTCGCAATGACGGCAAACTGCAAGTTTAAACTATCAACTGTTTTTAAAACAACTTTTAATTTTCTATTTATGAAAGCCGATAGTTGCATCTACATACGGCAGGTTTCACCTGCTACGGTCTAGCCCCCCCTTCCCACTCTGTCACTAACGTGACATCTCTCCCGCTTAATGGATGTTGTGGGCGAGAATGAAGTTAGCCTCTACCTCACCCTAACCCTCTCCTGCTAGGAGAGGGGACAAGCGCCATATCTGTAGTATCACCAATGAGGCGGAGCTGGTAGTTTTAATATAAATTTGTAGTTTTCACCTTGCAGCCGACCCAATACCTACATGTGTAACCTCTACCTCACCCTAACCCTCTCCTGCTAGGAGAGGGGACAAGCGCCATACCTGTAGTATCACCAATGAGGCGGAGTTGGTAGTTTTAATGTAATTTTGTAGTTTTCACCTTGCAGCCGACCCAATACCTACATGTGTAACCTCTACCTCACCCTAACCCTCTCCTGCTAGGAGAGGGGACAAGCGCCATACCTGTAGTATCACCAATGAGGCGGAGTTGGTAGTTTTAATGTAATTTTGTAGTTTTCACCTTGCAGCCGACCCAATACCTACATGTGTAACCTCTACCTCACCCTAACCCTCTCCTGCTAGGAGAGGGGACAAGCGCCATACCTGTAGTATCACCAATGAGGCGGAGCCAGTAGTTATTATACAATCCTGTAATTTCCACCAAGTAGCCGACAGTAGTGTCTACGTGCGTAGCACTAGATGATGTGGTGTGGCATTGCGACAGAGCCTTTGTCAAGACGTTTTTGTAATTCACCGGATGGTTCGTAGAATGGTGATACGGTCATGATTCTAGCCGCAATATCCGGATAGTGATAAATAAACTTTAATTCACTTTCTGTCAACGGTTTTTGAGTATGAACGTTAGCGTAACGTGCCAATTCCAAAATGTTTCTGGCTTCATTTTCGTCTTTAAATTCAAGTTCTAATTTATCATATACATTTCTGAACCCTTTAATACCACCATATTCTCCGGTTGTAATCATTCTTCCTGTTTCAATGATTTCCGGTTCACCTCGTCCTAGTTCTTCAAAATCGTATAATTCATAATTTCTTCTATCTTTCAGCGCACCATCTGCGTGAATACCTGATTCGTGAGCAAAAGCATTATCGCCTACTGCCGGTTGATTGATTGGGATTGGTAAACCAAATGCGTAAGCGGTGTATTTAGCAAGTTTCCAAGCTTTGCTTAAATCGATATTTTCATCAACTTGGAATTGACCGTTTGATTTTCTAAACCCTGCTGATTTCAAAACAGCAAGTAAACAAGATACCAAGTCCGCATTTCCGGCACGTTCTCCCATGCCATTTATTGCAGTGTTGATATATGCGTCTACTCCGGCATCCACGGCTGCTCTTGCACCCTCAACAGAACAAGCAACTGCCATTCCTAAATCGTTATGGAAGTGCATCTCTATTGGCATTTGAGTTTCTTTTGCAAGTCTGTAAATCCTTGTATAAGTTGTATGCGGGTCTTCATAACCGAGTGTATCACAGTATCTAAAACGATATGCGCCACGTTTTTTAACTTCTTTAGCTAATTTTATTAAGAAATCTAAGTCACTTCTTGAAGCGTCTTCTGCGTTTACACCAATAATTTTAGCACCTTTTGAAACTGCACATTCCACAGCTTCGCAAGTCATTTTAATAATATCATCCGGTGTTTTTTTACCAAGATATTTACCGTAAATCATTTGTTCAGAAGTTGATTGTGAAAGATTGCAGTTTTCTAAAAGCGGACAATTATTAAAAGATTTTTCTACATCGGAAGCCAAAGCTCTCATCCAACCCGAAAGCTTTGTTTTTCTAATAACACCACGTTTTACAAGTTCCAAGTTCGCATTCAAATAATTTATTTCGTGCATTGTTGTCGGGAAACCAAACTCGGATTGAGTTATTCCCATATCATCAAGCATAAGATTAATGATAGTTTTTTGCAATTTTGCCAAACCTAACCTTGAAGTTTGAACCCCATCTCTGTTTGTTACATCTACGAAATAAATTTTTGGCATCATATTCCTCCACAATGTGCACGTCTTACAGAAAATTTGCACAACCTACTCTATTCAAATAGCTATATAATGCAGATATTGTACAATATTAAAAAGAAATGAGCAAGTAAAGATTATGTTAAATTATTTTAAATACTTTATGATTTTACCGCCGATTTCGTATCTTTCACAATATCGTTTTAATTCTTTAATCACGACACCGGACAACGCAAAGACTGCTATTAAATTTGGTACTGCTAAAAATAGAGTTACAGCATCAGATAAATTTATGATACTTTGAAAGTTCATTGCCGAACCCGCAATTATACATAAACAGTAAATTACTTGAAAAATTCGACTTTTGAACTTTGATTCCCCAAACAAAAATCCCCACGCTTTTAATCCATAATAAGAACCGCAAAGCATTGTTGATAAAACAAAACAACTTGCCATAATTGTTAATATAATAGGAAATGCAGGACAAATAGTTGCAAAAGCTTTTGATGTAAGTTCGATACCAGCTATACCATCAACAGTCAAATAAGCTTTTGAAACAACGATTACGAACGCTGTTGCGACTCCAACTATAACCGTATCGACAAATGGTTGAAGCATAGAAATAAATGCTTGAGCTACCGGCTTGTTGGTATTTACGGCAGAAAATGCAATCGGTGCAGTTCCTAAGCCAGATTCGTTTGCAAACATCGCTCTTCTAAAACCCCAAAGTAAGCAGGCAAATGCTCCACCTGTCATTGCTCTAGGAGAAAAAGCTTCTTTAATAATCAACACTACAGTTTCCGGCAGATGATTAATATTAACTAAGCAAACTAAAAAAGCACTTATTACATACAAAGAACACATCACTGGTGTTACTTTAGAAGTAAATTTTCCAATAGCCTTAATGCCACCAATAATTGTGAACCAAGTAATAACAGCCACAATCAGACCTAATATCCAGCCATTATCTGCAAATATACTGGAGTTTCCACCGGTAACCTCTGTGTATTGCGCGGTCATTGCATTAATTTGAAATAAATTCCAACCACCAATCATTGCAAAGATGCAACAAATTGCATATGTTTTTGACAAACAACCACCGATTTTTTCAGTAAATTTATTTCCTTTAAAAGCTATCGGAATATAGTACATCGGACCACCGGAAACGGTTCCATCCTGATTTGTTTGTCTAAACTTAACACCCAATAATACTTCTGAGAACTTTAATGCCATAGAAAACAATCCGGCAATAATCATCCAAAAAATTACCCCTGGGCCTCCAATAGACACAGCAGCGGCAGAACCAGCTACATTACCGATTCCGGCAGAAGCTGAAATTGTTGCGCTAAGAGCTTGAAAAGATGACAACTCACCTTTCTTTTTTCTTTGATAACCATTTGGATTATTATGCACATAATTATTCGTTATCAATTTTATTGAATGTTTGAATCCCCACAAGCCTATAAAACCGGTTCTAAACGTAAAATATAAAGCCGCTGATATCAAAAGCGCAATCAAAAATTCGACCTTAACTCCACCTATTGTTACATAAGAAAAAATTAAACCCGATACTTTATCTGCTATTGGTGATAACAAGCTATCTATTGCGGCATCTAAATTCATATAGTTATTTTACTATAAACATGAACTTTTTTAATTATTACTTTTTATTAAGAAAAGTTCTACTATGCGCTTGTTTATAGTAAAATTATAAATTATTGGAGGTAAGATTTAAGAATGTCAGTAGCTTTAGAACAGAAACAAGGATTAATTGCAGGTGATGGTTTATTGCCGGTAAAAATGGCACAATACGCAAAAGAAAACGGATTTGAAATCGTTGCAATTTCACTTTCTAACGATAATTACAAACAATTAAAAAAATATTGTTCAAAAGTATATTCTTTTTGCCCTGGAGAAGTGCAGAAGATTGAAGATACGCTAAAAGCCGAAGGCATCAAACAAATTACCTTCTTAGGAAAAGTTAGCAAGACTATTTTGCTTAAACGACCTAAATTCGATGCAAGAGCTGTTGAATTTATAAAAAAAGCAATTCGTCTAAATGATGACAAAGTTATGCTAATGATTATTGAAGAACTTGAAAAAATTGGTGTTACGATTTTAGACCAAACTCTTTTTATCAAAAACATGATGATTCCATCAGGAATTTTAGGAAGTGTTCAACCTACACAAGAGCAAATTGATGATGTCAATTATGGTTACTGGTTAGCTAAAGAAACAGGAAAGTTGGATATCGGTCAATCTGTTGTTATTAAAGATAAAATGATTATGGCTGTAGAAGCAATTGAAGGAACTGATAAATGTATTAAGCGCGGATGTAAAATCGCAAAAAGACATTCAAGAGTAATTAAAGTTGCAAAACCTTCTCAAGACAAAAGATTTGATATTCCTGCAATCGGCTTAAAAACTATTAAAACGATGAAGAAGTATAAGGCAGATTTAATTGCAGTAGAAGCTGGTGAAACAATTATTGTTGACAGAGAAGAAGTTATTAAATACGCAAACAAGCATAACATCGTTATTATGGCAGTATAATTATGAAAAAGATTTTTATTATTACCGGAGAATATTCAGGTGATATTCATGCCGGACGCGTAGCAGAAATCCTTAAACAACGAAATCCTGAAATTGAAATAGAAGGTATCGGAAGCATTAATTTACAAAATGCCGGAGCAAAATTATTTTGCGACCATTCTAAAATGTCAGGGTTTGGATTCAGCCTAAAAATGGCAATGGATCATTTATCATTAGAAAAAAAAGTTTCTGATTATATTTTAAATGAATACAAACCAGATTTGGTATTACTTATTGACTATGGTACCTTTAACCTTAGAGTCGCTAAACGATTAAAAGGTCATGGTATAAAAGTTTTCCACTACATACCGCCACAAGTATGGGCTAGCCGCAAATGGAGAATAAAAGGAATTAAAAAGTATGTGGACGAAGTTTTGTGCATATTCCCATTTGAAGAAGATATGTACAAAGAATATGGAATTAATGTTCACTATTGCGGACATCCATTGATTAAACAGTTGCCAGAAAAAGCAAACAGAGAAGATTTTTTTGCTCGTCATGGACTTGATACCTCAAGACCTTTGGTTTCTATTTTTCCGGGGTCACGACCTATTGAACTTAAATTTTTGGCAAACACTTTTATCAAAGCAGCAAAAGCTTTGCAAAAGAAGCATCCGGAAGTGCAATTTTGTATATCACATGCTCCTAATTTGAGTGATGGAATTTTTGATAAATATATTCACGACACTGATTTTAAGGTTATAAAAGGCGAAAATCAAGCACTATTAAGCGTATCAGATTCTTTAATTTTAGCTTCCGGAACCGTTGCTTTAGAAGCATCTTTGTACCAAGTTCCATTATTAATCGGATACAAAGGTCCATGGATTTTATATTTATTGTATTTATTATTCAGGTGCATAAAAAAAGTTTCTTTACCTAATATTGTAACTGGTGAAGATATTGTTCCGGAGCTTATTCAAGCTAAATTTAATGTAGATAATATTTGTTATGAAACAGAACGTTTTCTTTATAACAAGGAATATAGAGAAAAAACGATAGCTGAACTTGGCAAAGTTAGAACAAAGCTTTCTGACAAGTATTCCGCTCAAGAAGTTGCTGAAGAAATTATTAGAGCACTTAATTGAATCATAAAGCAAAAGAAAAGTCCGAACTATTGCCGGACTTAAAATCTTCTACAACCTTTTTCTAACCTTTATATATTTATAAAGTTAAGTTGGATTGATTAATTGCGTTTTTGTAATAATTCTTAATATTATGGATTGCCACGAAAATTTTCAAAGTTCCAAGTAAAGTTACTAGACAAAAGTCTAAATTTTCTCGCAATGACGCACTACTATTGATTGATATGTTTTAATATAAAAAATTATGTCTTAACTAATTTACCTAAGTTGATAATAATGATAGTCTTTGCGTTCTAATTATTTGATGAAAATTTTTACTGGACAGTAGTGCCCTATTGCGGGTTAGGGTAATAATTCCCTAACAGAAAATATCAGCTATGTTGACGCTTCTTTCTATTTTGTATTCAATAAATACTTTCGTGCACAATCAAGCATTGTTGTAACCAAACCGGAATTTGAATAAATATTCATTCCACCGGATTCCATGACCTGTTTTGCCCTTTGCTCCCACAAGTTGTAAATTTCATCGTCCGGCATGTTGAGCACTTTGCCTATCATTTTTAACTCTTTATAATCTAAAGGAATTGGCAATGCACCACGCAACAAATCTACAATATCGATTCTCTTTTTACGTGGAAAAGCTTTAAGAAAAGACACAACAGAAAGTTTGTTCTCTTTTATGTAATCTTTAATCATTTCTATAGACTCATCAACGAGAATCGGTTCTTGTGGAATACGATATTCTCCAAATTCTTCGGGCTCCACATCCATTACTGTAGCAATACGTTCAATTGTAGTTCCTCTTGTTGAAAATGGTACCGTTTCATCAATCAAATTGTAAACATATGATAGAGTTACACCTATCATTTCTGCAAAATCGCGTTTGTGAAGAGAATTTTTCTCCAAAAACTTTGCAACTTTCTCTGAACTTTTTTCTGGAATTATTTGTTTCATTTTTATTACCTCATAAAACTTTACATCTAAGATTTGGTTAACTATAAGATAATGTAGTGTAAAGTTTTTTATAACCCTACCTTAGATAACCAACAAGCCAATTCCTGAAATATTAAAAATTATAATTATAAAATCTATCAAATAAAAAACTCCTATTTTGCAGAACAAAACAGAAGTCTTATATCAAAAATAATTATTTGCTTTTTGTTATTTGCATTCATTACAAATGCTTAATTCGTCAAGCAAAATAGCGTATACATTTTCACCTTTTTTAGCCTTATAATGACATCCAGGGGTGATTAAACCAAGAACCAGACCAACGCTGCAACCTACTGGGATACCAATAGCTAAACCTGTTCCAATTTTAGCAGGAGTAGGAATAAATGCAAAACCAACACCTGCACCGGCACCCGCTATACCTAATGTTAAAGTAGAAAGTGTCAACTTTCCAGCTGTAGTCCATGGACCTTCTTTTAACTTATAGTCTTTGGTAAACGGTCTAGCTTTAATATCAATACAAGTATTATCAGGAAAAACTATTTTTCTGAATATTAAACTTACACGAGCATTTTTATTAAACCATTTTGGTTTTTCAACATTAATAACCTCTGCAACAATCTTTGTTCCACAAGGGAAAAGCAAAGTTCCTTCACGTGTATAAAGAGCTTGTGGCACTACAAAATTAACAGTTTCACCTGCTTGTGCGCACTTTGAAAAGAACTTTTCATCAAAAACAAATTGTAAAACGTTACCTTTTTCTATAACTTTTCTTAAGTTTGTAATTGTTACAACATTACAAGGCGCGTTCTTATGAACATCCAAATGCTCTATTGCCTGCGTTTTTTCACAGCAGTCAGCAAGAACAGGAACGGTATTTATGCCTAAAATACTTAATATAAACAAAAATGATAAAGTTTTTCTAAACATAGAGTTATACCTCAATAAAATAACGACACCTCAGTATAACTCTAAATTATAAATTTCTCAATAGCTTTTTTAGGCTGTTGCTTCTTGCTTTTTGAATTGCATCTCATATAATGCACGATATTGACCATTTTCAATATTCATCAATTGTTCATGATTACCCAATTCTACCAACTCACCTTCATTTATAACAGCAATTCTGTCAGCGTTTATGATAGTAGATAGTCTGTGAGCAATTACAAAAACGGTCTTATTTTTGATTAAATTATCCAATGCTTTTTGCACAACAGCCTCAGACTTATTATCAAGAGCAGATGTTGCCTCATCTAGAATAACTATTGGCGCATTCTTAATCATTGCGCGTGCGATTGCAATACGCTGTCTTTGACCACCTGAAAGCGTAACACCACGTTCTCCTAACTCTGTATCCAAACCGTCAGGTAATTCGTCAATCATCTCTTGCAAATGCGCTGATTCTACAGCTTCCATAAGTTCAGCTTCAGTAGCATTCGGATTACCCATCATGATATTTTCTCTAATAGTACCGGAGAATAAGAAATTATCTTGGAATACAATCGCAATATGACTTCTAAGAGAATGTAGTGTTATATCTCTAATGTCTATACCATCAATTGTTATAGAGCCGGAATTTACATCATAAAATCGTGGAATCAAGTTTACCAAAGTAGATTTTCCACCACCGGAATTTCCTACTATAGCCAACGTTTCGTTTTTATTGATACTCAATGATAAGTTCTTTAACACAGGATGATTTTCCACATACTCAAAATTTACATTATTAAATTCGACTTTATTTTCCAAACTCTTTAATGTAATTGCATCTTTTTTGTCACAAATTTTTGCTCTCAAATCAAACAATTCAAATACACGCCCCATTGCAACAAAAATGTTTTGAATATTAGTAAGCGTGTTACCTAAAGTTTTTACCGGTTTATAAAGCAGTAATAATGAAGTTACAAACGAAGCAAAAGCTCCGGCTGTCATTTGTCCGGATGTAATCAAATGGGTACCGTAAGCTAAAACACCTGCGATACCGCAAGAAGCGATTACATACATCAATGGACTCATCCAAGCGGAACGCTTTGTTAGTGACATATTTACAGCAAAAGATTCCCAAATTTGATTTCTAAAATATTTTTCTTGTCTATCTTGAAGCTCATACGCAGCCATAACTTTATTGCCATTATAAGTTTCATTGATATTAGTAGTAATGTTACCACCAATCACCATATTCTTGTTAGATGCAGATTTGATTCGTTTTCTTATAAGCGCAACCGGAACAAAAGCCACGCATAGAACAATTACACCAATTACTGCCAATTTCCAAGAACTGTATAACATAACAGTTACAAGACCTAATGCACCAAATAAACTTGTTGTAATTGTTTTAATTTGATCTACAATACCGGAAGACGCTGTTTGAGGGTCATTCATATATCTTGAAATAACAATACCAGAAGGATTTTCATCAAAGAATTGCGGATCCATATAGATTAGCATATGAAACAAATCCATTTTTACATCATTTGTAATTCTTTGGCTTGTCCATGCAGAAATATAGTCATTCAAATATCTCAAAACACCTTGAAAAGCCGCAAATAGAATTACACCAAACGGTATAATAAATGCAAAAAGCTGCCAAGTCAGCGTAAATTCGTGTCCTAATAAATGAAATACCCAATCTTGTTTTCCAACTACATAATCAAGATATGGTTTTAGCGCAAACGCAGTTACACCATCCAATAAACCTAGCGGAATTGCAACTAAAAAGCCACAAATTATTCT
Organism: uncultured bacterium; assembly: GCA_902464375.1. GTDB lineage: Bacteria > Cyanobacteriota > Vampirovibrionia > Gastranaerophilales > Gastranaerophilaceae > CAG-196. Next base: position 26,139 of record CABQIM010000001.1, read on the forward strand.
GAACATATATGGCTTAATATATGGAAAAATACGCGCCAACAACCATCCGTACTTAAAAGAGTTTTGCGCTGATGTGCTACTTAATTTCATTATATATAATCCCTCTTATACTCCCTCACTTACTTCATTATACCATCAAAATTCTCAACTGCAAAAAGATTGTTACAATTGACTAGCAAGGTAATACATTTTGTAAAAATAATAGTTTAAGATTATTTTATGAATACTCTTAAAATTAAACGTGTTTATGAAATTCCTTCAAAAACGGATGGTATAAGAATTCTTGTTGATAGATTGTGGCCACGAGGTGTATCTAAAAAAGATGCCCAAATCGATATTTGGGACAAAGATATAGCCACAAGTCCGGATTTGCGTATATGGTTTGGACATAAAGCCGAAAAAATTGAAGAATTCAGTAAAAAATATCAAGAAGAACTTCAATATAAGACTAATGAACTTAAAGAAATAAAAAACCTGCTCAAAAAATCAAATGTGACATTAATTTATGCAGCAAAAGACCCCAAAATCAATCATGCAATTGTGTTGATGAAATATTTAGAAGATTTTAAACAATAAAATTCACACAAAATAAGATAGAAACTCTTTGTATACACTTTCCACAACCTTTGTAATCGTATCGATTAAACTCTTATCAATTTCAGCACTCTCTAATTGCTGTCTATAAAAATCTTCATCGATTTCTGACATTTTTTTCTTTTGAGTTTTTGCACTTACAATATAGTGCTCTTGCTTTTGACGTAATGCAGTTCCTTTGCAAAGTTTCTTTGCTGCTGCAAAATCATAATATTTATTAATACGTTGAATTTTCATACATATCCTATAAAAAAAAGAGAGGTTTTTAGAACCTCTCTTAATTGGCTGGGACGGAAGGATTCGAACCTCCGAGATGGCTGGACCAAAACCAGCTGCCTTACCACTTGGCGACGTCCCATCGCAATTACTATAATAGAATATCAAGATTATATGTCAAGAGGTTTTATTTTTAAGACAAAAAAGTGCTCCAGATTATGGAGCACTTTTACCTAAAACTAAGCAATAACCTTAATCCAACCTTCCGGAGCTTCAATTTCACCCATTTGAATACCGGTCAAAGTTTCATAAAGTTTTTGGGTCACAGGACCGATTTTTTCCATGCCTGATGGGAACACGATTTCGTTACCATGATCAACCACCTTACCAACAGGAGATAAAACTGCAGCGGTTCCGCATAGCGCACATTCTGCAAAGTCCTTAATTTCACTGAACGGAATAATTCTTTCTTCTGCCTTCAAGCCCAAATAATGTTCTGCTACATACATCAAAGAACGTCTTGTTATTGATGGCAAAATTGAATTTGATTTTGGAGTAACTACCTTATTATCCTTTGTTACAAAGATAATATTTGCACCGCCGGTTTCTTCAACATTTGTTCTTGTTGCTGAATCCAAGTACATGTTTTCGTTATACCCTTGATTATGCGCATCAACTATAGCATGAAGACTCATTGCATAGTTTAACCCTGCCTTAATATGACCTGTACCATGTGGAGCAGCTCTATCAAAATCCGGAACACGAAGAGTAATTGGTTTCGCACCACGTTTAAAATAAGGACCTACCGGCGCAGCAAAAATTCTGAATTGGAATTCACTTGCAGGTTTTACACCCATTACCGGATTACTGCCAAACATGTAAGGTCTTAGGTACAATGCTGCTCCTGAGCCGTATGGAGGAACGTAATCAATGTTTTTTCTTACGACTTCTACAACAGCATCTACAAATCTATCTTCCGGAAATACTGCCATTTCTAAATAACGGCATGTATCAGCCATTCTCTTTGCATTTAAGTCCGGTCTAAAGCAAACTACCTTGTTATCTTTTGTTCTATATGCTTTCATACCTTCAAAGCAAGTCTGTGCATATTGAAGAACACAAGCACATTCATTCATTGTAATATTTGGGTCGGTAGTCATTATACCTTCATCCCATTTGCCATCTTTGAAATTTGAGACAAAACGGTAATCAGTTTGCATGTAACCAAAACCTAAGTTTGCCCAATCAATATTTTTTTCAACAGTTTTCATTATGATGCTTCCTCCTTAATCATATAAATGAACACTCATTAGGTACATTATACTACAAATTTTTACTATAGCTTTGTAACATTTCGTAATATTAAAGTCAATTTTTCAAAAACAATTGACTTTATATACATGTAAGGTTAAGAAGTTAATAAGGTTGGAGGTTATTTATGAACATTGCAATTAGAAAACTGGCATTACTTGAAAAGAATTTAATTGAAAGAGAAGAAGCAGCTAGAATGGAAGGCTATACTACATCTCCTATTGATACAGCTTTTAGAGAAAAAGTTACTCAATTAATGGATAAAGTAAGAGTTATTTAGCTTTATTTATCAACACTATTATCCAAAGAACCAAGCTCTACAAGCGTTTTAAAATCTGAGTTTTGTTTTATCAAATTGTCAAATGCTGCGATATCTACTATCTCAGCATTTTTGATAAATACTATTTTGTCAGCATTTCTTATTGTAGACAATCTGTGAGCAATAGCAATTATTGTCATGTTACCTTTTAAAGAATTTAAAACAGTACAAAGTTCATCCTCTGTTTTCAAATCAAGAGATGACGTTGCTTCATCCATTATCAAGATATCAGGTTCTGAATACAAAGCCCTCGCAATAGCTAAACGTTGTTTTTGTCCTTGTGAAAAACCGGTTGAATCTACAAACGGGTTAGCATATATACCTTCCTGATAATTTTCATTTATAAAATCATACAATTTTGCATTCTTTAAAGCTTCTATAACTTTGCCATCGTCTTGAAGTTCAGCTCCAAATGTGACATTTTCTTTTATACTTCCATTTATCAGATTGAATTCTTGAGGAATATAACCAATTTTAAGAGGTTTTGTTTGTTGCATACCATCTATAAGAATTATTCCGGACTGCGGTTTTAAAAGTCCTGCAATAATATCTGCTAATGTCGTTTTTCCTGCACCAGAAAGTCCTGCAATTCCAACAAATTCGCCTTTGTTTATCATCAGATTAATATTCTTTAATGCTAGTTTATCATCTTCATAACTAAAATTAATATTTTTTAATTCTATTGCATGTTCAAACTTTTGGAATTCATGTTCCGTAATTGGTTTAACATTTGTGATATCAAATTTATTGCAATAATCAAGGAATTCATCAACTATTGGAAGAGCCGAATTTATACCATTGAGATTCACCTGTATTCTGGAAATTGTAGGTGAGAGCCTAAAAATTGCTGACACAATAAGCGCAAACGATGCCACTAATTTATCCGGTTGAGAGAAATTTTGCATTGCAATTATTATTAAAAGAGTAAATAACAACACTATTATAAAAGGTTCCGTAATGTATGGCGGAATTATATTGTAAAAAAGCATTTGCTGTTCATTCTCAAACAAATTTTCTATGGCATTTTTATAATTGTTAAAGAAAAATTTTTCGTTATTAGAAATCTTAACGCCTTTTATATTCAAAATAACTTCGTTACATCTTTGTCTTAATTTAGAAGATGCACGACTTAGTTTATCAGAAACGGATTTTAATTTTGGTTTAAATATTTTATATTGCACTGCGACTAAAATAAGCGCAAACATCGTCGTGAAAACAGTTGCAAGAGGAAATTTAATTAATAAGAATAAAGAAACGAGTGTAAAAATAAAAAAGTTTACATTCAAATTTAGAATACGTAATACATAATTATTTATTACATTTGGTATCAAATATCCAAGTATATTTTCTTTTTGAGCAAGTGATATTTTGGAAGTTTTTGAATATTCGGATGATAGGAAATAATTAACGAATTTCAAATTAACTTCTGCTTCCACTGCTTTTGTAAATTTGGACTGTAATGCTGCATATTTTATCATTACCAAATTTTTTGCAAGAAACAATAAAATTATTAGACAGCCAATCAATACCGGTGAGTTCTGCCAACCGCCGGTTTTATCCTCTGAAAGCAATTTTAATATAAACGGATAAGTCAGAGCGACTCCAAAAAGTTCCAGAAATCCAACAACAAAGGACAATGACGAGTAGCTCAAAAAAGCTCTCTTATTGTCTTTAAAGTATCCAAAAAAAACTTTTAACCTTCCCATCACGCTACTATAATATATTAAAAAAAGATTAATTTCTATTATTTTCACAGAAATTACATGCTATAATACATACTAAGATTAATAAGGAGGGTATATGGCAAATCCAATTTTGAACGATAACTTTGCTGCTCAAGAAAGAGTTTATGAAGGCGAAGCAATGACAGTAAATGGGACTATCCAAATTGCAGGATTTTTGGGTATCTTACTGGTTGCAGCAGCCGCTTATGTTTGGTCTAGATTCAATATGGGCTTTACTGATCAAGCTTACATGCTAACAAGCGTAGGTGCTATTGCAGGTTTTGTACTAGCTCTTATAATTTCATTTACAAGAAAGAAATTTTTAGTTCCTGTTTATGCTGTTGCAGAGGGTCTTTGTTTAGGCGGGATTTCAGCAGTATTCGAACAATCTTATCATGGAATAGTTGTTCAAGCAGTTGCAGGAACATTTGCAGCTTTATTTTCTATGCTTATTTTATACAGAGCTAACATAATCAAATGTTCAGATAAATTCAGAAGTGTTATTTTCATTTCTACTTGTTCAATTGCTGTAATATATTTGGTAGACTTAATCGGTCACTTTTTCCACTACGCTGTTCCGATTATTAATACTTCTTCAGGACTTGGTATTGGATTCAGCGCAATCGTAGTAGTAATTGCGGCATTAAATTTAATTATTGATTTTGATTTTATCGAACAAGGTGCAAGAAACATGCTTCCTAAAGATATGGAATGGTATGGCGCATTTGGGCTAATGGTAACGCTTGTATGGCTTTATTTAGAAATATTAAGGTTACTGGCAAAATTACAAGACAGAAAATAGATTTTTTATCAGGCTTCTTTTATAATAAAGGAAGCCTGATTTATTAAGAGGGATTTTGAAGGAGGAGAAATGACAGCAGTCTTATCATTTTTAGTCGGTATATTATTGGCTTCCGCGGTTTTTTACGTTTTTTATTCAAAAAAAATCAATGCCTTGAAGGAAGAATTAATAACCATTAGTGCGAAATCGAAATCAACAGAAGAATTGCAAGAAATAATCAAACGTGATTTTGTACAACTTGCTAATGAAACAATTAAAAATGAACAAGAAGATTTGCGTAAACAAAACAGAGAAAGTCTTGAAGAAAAAATCCTCCCACTAACAAAAGAGTTAGGTGAATTTAAAGCCAAAGTTGAAAAATTTAACCTTGCCGGAGTTGAAAACACAACCAAGATTGTCGAACAAATCGGAAATTTAGAAAAGAACAACAAGGTAATCGAACAAGAGGCAAAAAATCTTGTGGAAGCTTTAACGAAAAATCAAAATGTAAAAGGCTCCTACGGAGAAGATTTATTGGATACAATTTTACAATCTTGCGGCATGGTTGAAGGTATACATTATTCAAAACAAATGGTTATGACTTCAGCTAGCCTTAAAGATAACGAAGAACATATCATAAGACCGGATGTTGTAATCAATCTTCCTAACGACCACCATCTTATTATTGATTCAAAAGTAACGCTCACAAGTTATTTAGAGTACATAAAAGACAATGACAAACTCAAAGAATTTAAAAACGAGGTTAAGAAAAGAATAGTTGATTTAGCAAACAAAAATTACCAAAATGCAGGTGATTTATCTCAACCGGATTTTGTTCTTATGTATATGCCAATAGAAACATCCGTAAATTTACTTTATGAAGATGCAGAACTCATTAATAGTGCGTATAAATCTAATATTATAATTGTTGGAACATCATCTCTTCTTGCAACAATAAGACTTGTAAACCAATTAATGGCACAACAGAAACAAAAAGAAAGTATAAATCAGATTGTTAATGCCGGAACAAACTTGTACGAAACATTTGTTCAATTCTGCGAAGATTTACTTGATGTCCAAAAGCGTTTTGATGACGTTGGTAAAAAGTTAAATACAACCATAAACAGATTCAGACGTAACAGCAAAAACAAACCTAGTTTGTTCTCTCAAGTTGAGGCATTAAAAGAATTTGGAATAAATACAAATAAAGAAATTCCGGAAAAATTACTTTCTGAGCCGGAAGAAGCAGTGGAAGAAGAGGATGTCTTGGAAGGAGTTTTTGTAAATGACTAAAATTCTGGTTGTTGATGATGATATTGCAATAAATGAGCTGGTTAAAGTAAACTTAGAACTTCAAGGTTACAATGTGATTCAAGCTTATAATGGTGTTGAAGGTTTTGCAAAGGCTAAACAAGAAGAACCCAATCTTATTATTCTAGACGTCATGATGCCTGAAGTTGATGGTTATACAGTTGCCAGACGTGTAAGACAATGCCCTGAAATTTCTGAAACACCAATTATTATGCTTACTGCACTTTCAGAACTTAACAACAAAGTTGAAGGCTTTGACATTGGCGTAGATGATTATTTAACCAAACCTTTTGAAATCGATGAACTAATTGTTAGAGTGAGAGCTTTGTTAAAAAGAACTAACCAAATTCCAAAATCTTCGGCAACAAGAGAATTGCTGACGTATAAAGAAATTACGCTTATACCGGAATCTTATAGCGTTCAGATTAATGACAAAATTCAAAAATTAACACCAATTGAATTTGATATTTTTAATCTTTTATTCCAAAATCACGGCAATATGATATCAGGAGCGAAGTTACTTAAAGACATTTGGGGTTATGAACCTGACGATAATGTCGAAACAATCAGAGTTCACATAAGACACTTGAGAAGTAAGATTGACAAAATTTCTGACGGCAAAAAGTATATTGAAACAATTTATGGCGGTGGCTACAAATTAAATATCTAAAATTATTGACTTATTTATTTTGTTGTATTACCATTTTAAAAAAAGGAAATAATAAACATGCAATTTAGCACAACTATGATGATGAATATGATGATGCAAAGCCTTGGAGAAGGTGGTTTTTGTTGTGCTAATCGAATGTGTTAAGTATGTTTAGACAATAAATTTTAAAGCCGCCTTTTCCAAGGCGGCTTTTTTAGTGCTGTTATACATTTTTTGAAAGGAAATACTATGCTATCGTCAATTAACAACTACGAACCAAAAAATTTAAGAGAAAAACAAAAAACAAATTTTAAAGGAATCACAATACCTGCGAGTACAAGATTTTTAGATGGATTTGTAAAATCACAAGAAAATTTATCAACAACAAGATTTATACAAGACACAACAACAAATTGGCTGCCAAAAGCAGCTCTATCAAGAAGCAAAGCCGACTTTTGGGAGTTTTCATTATTAGAATTCGTTGAATCAGGTTTATTTTATTTTGCAGCACCGGTTTTGGGAGAACATTTATTTAGAAATAAAATTTTTAATAAAATTCAGCCAAAACAAATTATGAATAATGTTACCAAAAGCACTTCCGAAATTAAGAAATCAGCATTAGATGCCACTACAAAAAATAAATCTATCGCAACAAAAGCAGGAATTATTACGGCTTGTTTGGCAGTTCCTGCAATGGAATATGCCTTAAGTTTTGCAAAGAATTTATTTACATTAAAAGTTTTCCATTTGAGTGATTTCAACAATGTTGCAAACTTAAACTCTGAACAAAAAGAGGATGAAGCACAACAGAATAAAGTCGAAACACACGCGAAAAAAGAATTAAAAAAAGCCGGAGTTCTTTCCGCTGCCGGAATTGGAGCAGGAATTTTACTTGCTACACACGGTCACAAATCAAAAACTGCTTTAAAATTTTCAGAAGCGTTATTAAACCCTGCAGAACCAATTAAAAAAGGACTACATAAAGTGGGCTTAAAATCAAAGAAATTTGACAAATTTCTTGAAGACTATACGAAGCTTGATTTTGATAATAAAAACGGAAAGTTTGCATTGAGCAAAGGACAACTTGCCCTAACTGCAATAACAGGCTTATTCGGATATTCAGAAGCTGCCAAAGACAGAGGAAAACTGGATTTTTATGAAGTCTGGACGAGAGTTCCGCTCGTTGTTTTATATACAATTTTTGGTTCCGCAGTGTTTGATGAAGGATTCAAAAAAATATTAGCCAAGAATGGCAAATTCCCTGATTTAATCAAGAAGTCTAATGATGGAAGCATCAATGTACCATCAAGAAAAGAACTTCCAAATATTGCAGAGCAGGTAGCTTTGAAAAATAATACTAGCTCAAAAAAAGAATTGGAAAAATTAATTAAACAGAAATCAATAATAACCGGCGTTCCTTATTTATTCAGTTTAGTTGCGATGGGATTTACACTAACAGCTGTTACAAGACTTTGGACAAAGTACAGATATGAGCATCAATTTGATAAATAATGTTTTTTGGTATAATTTTTATTATGAAGAGATTATTTTTAATAATATTTTTTCTAATAATAATTCAACCTTCTACACTTGCGATTCAAAATACTCAAAAAGTATACTTAAATCAGGCAATTGAAGCGGCTTTGAATAACAATATAGATTTGCAGGCAACAAAACTCAATGGTACAATTGCAAAGAATGAAGTTAAAGCTGCAAATCGCTTACAGAACCCATCGTTTGACGCATTTTATTTTATGGGCGCAGCAGGAAATGAAGAACCAAAACAGTTTGGACTTAGTGAAAATTTTGAAATTGCAAAAAGAAGTGCGCGCAAAAATCTTGCAAAATCTAACCTTAAACTCGTTGAGAAAAACATTGATTACACAATATTTGACTTAAAAATGGACGTAAGAGAAGCCTATATAAATCTTGTTGCAGCAAAATCAATACTTTTCACTCTCGAGCAGCAGCAAGAGCTCCAAGAAGAATTGTTAAAAATTGCGAAAAATAAAGTAAAAAACAATCACGCTCCTGATATTGATGTTATTCAAGCTGAAATTGCGTTAAATCAAATGATAACTCAGGTTAATTCTGCCAGAGTAAATGTAAAAAAAGCACTTGCGGAATTTAACAAAGTAATTAACGATCCGCATGATATCCAATACGACAGCATGGACAATATTTTTGATGAAGAAAATAATTACACAGAAATGATGACTCCATCTCCGGAATACACCTTTCCATCATTTGATTCTATTCTGCAAAAAGCGCTTTCACACAGATTTGATATTCAAATTGCAAAGCAAGAAATTGATTTAGCAGAAAAGAATCTTACACTTGTTGCAAGACAAAGAATTCCTGATTTGCAAGTATCCGGCGGATACGCATATCAACTTGGAAGATACAGCAATAGCGGGAATTATAATAACGGAGCGTATATTGGTGCGAGTTTAGTAAACTTACCACTGCTTTATAATTTCACACCAGAAATCAAAAATGCCGCAATCAAGCTTGAGCAAGCAGAATTAAAGTACACTTCTGCACAAAATAGAGCAGTCAAAGATGTTAGCGCTGCATATGAAAGATTTTTAACAGCTGCAGATAACCTTAACCATTATGAGAAGAATATTGTTACAGGCTCTGAAGCTCTAATCGAAACAAGTAAAAAGAGTTACGAGGCAGGAAAATCTGATATAACATCATTAATTGTCATGAAACAATCTTATAAATCAATTATAATAGGATATACGCAAGCTCTTGCCGAATACTATAACAGCTGGACAAACTTCTTGCGAGAAGTTAACGACGAAAACTTTACACTACCTGATAATTTATTATAGAGGAAAATAAAATGAGAAAAAGTATGTGCCTACTTCCGCTAGCCTTGGGCACATTCGGGCTAGGAATAACAGAATATGTGATGATGGGGATTTTACCTGATACTGCAAAATCTATGCAGGTAACAATTCCGCAAGCAGGAAATTTTATATCTTTGTATGCACTGGGAGTTGTTGCCGGTTCAATATTACTGGTACTCACTGCCAGAACAAAACCGCTTAAGACAATTTTAATCTGGCTTATGTCCATATTTACAATCGCAAATTTGTCAACCGCATTTGTAGGAAATTACCACTTATTTTGCCTTACAAGATTTATAGCAGGACTTCCGCACGGAGCATTCTTTGGAGTAGGTGCAATTTCAGCAGGAAGATTATGTGAAAAAGGAAAGCAAAATTTGGCAGTTGCAATGATGTGTTCCGGCATGACTGTTGCAAACTTATTAGGAATACCTATCGGAACTTTCATAAGCCACAATTTCACATGGAGAATAATTTTTGTAATTGTCGGATTAATCGGAGTCGGAATAGTTTATTCTATATGCAAATTTGTTCCATACTTAAAACCACTACCTGACACAGGTTTTAGGGGACAATTCAAGTTTTTAAAAAGCCTTGGACCTTGGTTATTGATTGTTGCAGTTATTATGGGCAATGGCGGAATTTTTTGCTGGTACAGTTACATAAATCCGCTACTGGTAAAAATTTCCGGAATACTTCCACAATTCGTTTCTCTAATAATGATACTTGCTGGCGCTAGCATGTGCGTAGGCAATCTCCTTGGCGGCAAACTTTCTGACAAGTTTTCTCCGGCTAAAGTTGCAGGGCTAACGCAACTTACAGCTTGCATAGCATTAATTTTGATATTCTTCTTTTCGCATAATCCAATAGTATCTGTAATATTGATGTGCGTTTGCACAGGCTGTTTGTTTGGAGTGTCAGCACCGCAACAAGTTTTATTGATAGAAAATGCAAAAGGCGGAGAAATGCTTGGTGCATCATTCTCACAAATATCATTCAATCTTGGTAACGCAATTGGCGCTTTCGTCGGAGGGATTCCAATCTCACACGGATTAGCTTACAACTACACAGCCATCCCAGGAGCTGTATTTGCATTTATTGGGTTTGGAATGTTGTATTATTTCCATAAGAGGTACAATTAAAACACCCTTATCTCCTTGTTTTGTTTCACCCTCGCCCCTTGTGGGAGAGGGTAGAATTTCAAGTTAAGCTATGCGAAACTTAGAAATTCGGGCGAGGGGATTAGCCCTCTGGACAAACTTAATTTAATCACTTCAAATTTTTATTTACTAATCAATTTGAACTTCTTCATTGATTTCGTCAGAAGTAACTGGAGCTTTGTTGTCTTTATATATCCAATACAGATACATATCCAGCAGCAGGAATATCGTATTTAGAATATACAACCAGAAAACCCAGTCCATATCATCCAATATTTTATGTGTAATACCGCACAAATATCCTAACAAAATTAACATAGAAAAATGTATGCTCTTTCCATGCACACATTTACATCTATAAGTCTTTAGTGCTGCTACAGGCCAGCTTATTCCAAAACATACCATCATTCCGGCTTCAAATACGCTCATTTTATTTCTCCTTCATACTGTAATTATTTTAAAGCGTATGCAGACAAAAAGTAAAATACCAAAAAGTTATAAAAATTATAACTTTTCGGTATAATACACACAAGTTTTTATCAAATGATATCTCTACCAAACTTTTTTCACTTGAAAATACTTTTTACCATTTTTAGTAGATTTTATTACATCCATAATGATATCATCCATAACCTCTAAATCGGCTTTCTTTTCTGTAGACAATGACCTCTTCCATTTTTTTAGAGCATTTCTAAAGTCATCACCATCTACCATGCATTCATCAGTTCCAATAAGTTTAGAGTATTTTTTCGTGAACCATTTATTAAATTCTTTGTAACCGTCAGTAATCATATCTGATACAATTTGTGCATTTGTTAAAATGACATCCATATCTTTGAATACGTTTTCGTTGTACTTTCCGGATTTAATACCTACCGCATTAGAAATTTTACCGGTATTATAGCCTAATCCAAAGTATTCAATACCACGTTTTGCAGCTCCTGCAGCTTGTGCCAAGTCTGAAGAAATTCCGCTTGAACCATCCATATTGAAGAATGCTTTTTCACAAGAATATCCGCCATACGCACAAACGATACTTGTAAATAATGCTTCAAACGGCAAGTCGGAATTTTCTTTTCTATTTTCGAACACAGCTCCTAAGAAGTTACCACGTGGATCAAGAGTTATGAAGTTAACTTCATGTGATTGGTGCCAAGGTTCACCTTTTCTTGCTAATATATCACCCATTACTTCTAAGTTAGTAGCGTGACCACATTCGTGAGAAGTTGTTGCACGTTTGTTATAATCAGGCATTTCCGGATGAGAGGTTCTTCCTGTTGAAAGCTGTAAATATGCTTCAATAAAATCGCCCATAGAAGCTTTGTCTTTGCCACGTTCATACATGATTTGTTTTGTTTTATCAACCAAAGATTTGATTTCTACAAATGACATATACTCTGTCATCTTTACAAGTTTATCTACCATATGATTGAAATCTTCATCTTTTTTACATTCTACAGGCAAATTAGTATCTTTTATTCTGTTTGCAAGAATTTCACGTCTGGCTTTTTTATTAAAAGCAGGAGAATCTACTACTATAGATTGGCTAAAGCCTCTTGCAACCATTGGGATTGCATCTGCATAGTATTCGTCAGTAGAACCAATTACTACAATGTTAACATCCTCGTTTACTGCTTTTTCCATTTCAGTAGTCAATTGTGACATAGCTTGTTTATACCCAGGGAGATAAGGTCCTGAGAACGCAAATTGTTCAAAATCACTTACATACAAAATGGCAGTTTTATAAGGGTTCTGTCTTGCAGCTTTTTTAGCTTCAGAGAAAACTCTTTTCATTGCATTTTTAGGGGTTTCTACGATGTGATTATCTTCGTCCCTTTCAGAATCAGCAAAGTCTGCAGTATTAATAGAAACAAACGGAACTTTTGCTTCTCCGGCAATTGTTTCTGCTGTATATTTTCTACCGGAACCTGCTTCCGGATCACGAGAATAAATCACAATACCTCTTGTTCCGATATTACCGGTCTTAATTTGTCTGATTATAGCCTCAATATCCTTTTTAGTTGTTTCTTTACCATACATTCTATCTAAAGTTTTGCCGGTATCATAAACAACACCTTGTTTTTGAGAACTTTTATCAAATAATTCATAGGCAATTTGAGCAAACTCATCTACATCTCCGCTTGCTATTTCTTGTTTTTGATTTCCGTAATAAGAAGAAATTCTTTTCATCAAATCCAAAGCTTTATCCGGAAATACACCTTGCATATTTGCAGCGTGGAAAATTACTCTGTCTTTTGCTTCTTTTGAGAAAGGTGTTTTTATATCCTTTAACATATCATCAGTGATGATTTCTTTTGCTTCATAAGTTTGAATAGGTGGAATTGAATATGTCAAATAGTTTTTGAACATTGCACCTAAACTTGGATCATTTACAAGTTTGTAATATACATCATTACTGTAGCAAAGGACTAATTTTATACCATCATCTTTGCTGTTTATAATTTGAGATAATCTCACAACACCTGCTATTTCATCCTTCTCATTTGTTGCTTGAGAATTTACAAGTAATTGATCCATATTTACAGTGATAATTTTATTTTCTTCCGGTGTACTTTCTTTTATCATCTCAATTTCTTTTAACAAACCTACATCGTTGATTGAGTCTGACATAGTAAAGAATATTGTATTTTCTTGGTTAAAGTTTCCGTATTTTTGAGCATTAACAGTTTCAATAAGACTCGCTACTAATCTATCAGCTTCTTTTTTATCTTCAAATGTAACATTCAAATTTGAGCCAAGAGCAAGTTTATTCCAAACGTCAATTGCTCTTTTATCATAAGCTGGCATATAATCTTTGTTAATTTCTTCTGTAGTCTTGTAGAATGTGTAACTTTGCATATCTTCTAAGAAAGATACCGGATATTTTGTTCCATCCGCAGATATTGTGTTAAACGCTGTACCAAGTAACATGTACGAATCCAGATAAGGAGTGTTAAGTTCTCTTAATTTTTTGTCAAATTTATCTGATAACTTAATATTACCATCAGATTCAACTGTTGGCATTGCTTTTATAGCTTCGGCATTATTTTCTTGTAAATCTTGCATTGCGCCAAATAAATAATCTCTGGAATTTTCTGTTTCCATCATATTTTTGCCGGAATATTGTTTTGCTAATTTTGTCATAGCAGACAAATCTTCTACACCACCGCTTTCAATAAGTTCCTTTGGTAAATCTTTTGCCAGATTTACTGTATGTTGAATTTCAGCCTCTATAACGTGTTCCGGAGTAATTTCACCATGTCCTAATGTTATAGCAATATCCTTTGCATCATTTAATATTTCCTTAGCATCATCCGTAAAATTCAAATCGGTTTTATCTTCACTTGCTCTAAAAGTTATATAGCTCTTTGGCACACCGGATAATTCTGTATTATTTGGGTTTGTAACCGTATTTGCTGTATTTTTGGTATCACGTAACTTTGTAAAAGACCTTTTGTATGCAGGTATTTTTGCTGTTGCATCTGCTGAATTAATTCCTAATATCACTTTGTAATTCTCCTTAATCTATGTTATGTTAAGGTACCTAATTTTATTTTTTGCTATTTAGCTTAAAAAAAATTTACAATTAGTAATAGTTACTTTTTTAAATTTGTTACATGATATAATGTATTTATTATTTTGATAAGGAGAAAATATTAATGAATACAGCAACTATCGTAGGCAGAGCAGGACAAGATGCTGAAATCAAATATTTTGAATCAGGAAAAGTTAAAACGAATTTTTCTTTAGCCGTTGGCAGATGGGATTCAAAAACAAAAGAAGAAGTTACAGACTGGTTTAATATTGAAGTTTGGGACAAACAAGCTGAATTTGCCGGCGAATACATAAAAAAAGGTCGTCAAGTTGCTGTAGATGGTAGAATTTCTATCAGCAAATGGACTGATCAATCAGGCGAAGAAAGAGAAAGATTCTTGATTGTAGCAAACACAGTAAGATTATTAGGTTCTAAAAGAGACGCAGAACAATGATATTTTCTGACATAGTTGGAATAGTTGCGGACGATTTAACAGGCGCAAACGATACAGCGCTCCAATTTCACTTGGGAGGAGCTAATACAGAAATCTTGCTTAATCAGGATTACATTCCTAACAAAAAGCAAGAAACTGAAGTCTGGGCAGTTTCTACAGAATCAAGAAACATTCCGGCTAATCAAGCTGTTGAAAACGTCAAAAAAGCACTTAAATCTTTCCAAGAGAATTTCTCGTTTGAATATTATTATAAAAAAATAGATTCAACAATGCGTGGAAACATTGCGCCGGAAACGCTTACTATGATAAATATTCTTGAATACGATGCAGCAATAATCATGCCGGCATTTCCACAAGAAGGAAGAATTACAGTTGGCGGTTATCACCTGCTTAAAGGTGTACCTTTAGGACGCACAGAAATGGCAATGGATCCGCATTCTCCAATTTTAGAATCCCACATTCCAACACTACTAAGATCTCAATTAGAAGAAAAAGATAGAGATATTGTAGGAATTGTTGATTTGAAAACCGTTATGAACGGCGCAGGTCCAATCTTAATTAAGATTAATGAATTGTTAAAAGAAGGTAAAAAACTTATCGTAGCTGATGCAGTGTCTATTACAGATATTGAGCAATTAGCTTTAGCGATAAAAAAATGCGAGAAAAAGCTTTTACCTACCGGAACTGCAGCCGGAGCTCAAGTGGTTGGTAAATGTTGGCTTTCAGGTATAGAAAGAGAACGTGAACCAATAAAATTAGAAAAATTGCCTAAATTCATAGTATCAGGTACAGCCACAAATATTACAGCAGAGCAAATCACAAAGCTCGAAAATTCTGATGATTATAATGACATTAATTTTATAGCATTAGAAACATCCGATATTCTTGATGGCGTTGACAATGATATAGTAGAGAGAATTGTAACCAATCTAAGAAGCGGTGTGACAGTAACAGTTCACACTTCACACCTGATAGCAAATTTCGACGGATTTTCTGACGATTCATTTAACGCAGAGCTTACAAAAGACAAGCTTGCAAGCATGATTACAGATTATTTAGCAGCACTCACCAAAAGAGTCTTAGCCCAAATCAATGTTGTACTAATAACTCTTGGCGGTGAAACATCTTACAAATGCTGCAAAGCTATTAATACAAACGAGCTCCGTCTGATGGACGAAGTTGCACCCGCAATTTCATTATGTTCTGATGAAAACGGCAGATGGATTGTTACAAAATCAGGGAATTTAGGTAACACAAGAACTTTAATAGAAATTTTGGATTATTTTAAACATCATGAGTAATTACGCAAACAAAATTGTTATAACAACCGGTGACCCAAACGGTATTGGCGCCGAAGTCACTATAAAAGCGCTTAATTTAATGAACTTGCCAGCTAGAGATATTGTAATAATTTCTAACTCAAAGGTTTTGAACACATACGGTTCTCTCCAAAACAATTATGAAATGATAGAAATTGATTATCCAAACAAAGTTATTCCGGGAGAAGTGTCAGCAGAAGCCGGAGAATTTGCGTTCAGAGCGCTAGAAAAAGCTTGTGAATTAAATCCAAAGTTTATCGTAACAGCGCCAACATCTAAAGAAGCAATGAATCTTGCAGGACATCACTACAAAGGACAAACCGAGATTTTAGAACATTTTCTTGCGCACGATGGACAAAAAGCTGAAATGTTATTTGTATCAAAAGATTTTAGAGTTCTTCTTTTAACACGCCATTGCGCCCTTAAAGATGTTAGTGATTTTATTACAAAAGAGCTTTTAATCGAAAAAACAGAACGCTTAAGAAGCTTTTTCCAAAATAAATTAATGATAAAGAAGCCAAATTTTGCACTCTGTGCCCTGAATCCGCATGCCGGAGAACACGGTGTTATAGGAACAGAAGAAGACGAAAAAATCTTACCGGCAATAGAAGCCGTACGCAAGCGCGGAATTAACATTACAAATCCGCTACCGGCTGACACGCTTTTTGTAAAAGCTGTTCAAAGTTATTTGCGTGGAGAAAAACAGATGTATGATTGCTACATAGCTTGCTACCACGATCAAGGTTTAATTCCAATAAAAGCCGTAGCCTCTGAAAAAACAGTAAATATGACAATAGGACTTGACATAATAAGAACATCTCCTAGTCATGGTACAGCGTTTGACATCGCTGGAAAGAATCTGGCTAACCCCGAATCAATGATTGAAGCCATCAAATATTGCCTCTACTAGGTGCTACGCACGTAGACATTGGGTCGGCTGCTTAGTGGTAATTACAAGATTATTTTATAGCTACTAGCTCCGCCTCGAAGTGAACTTACAAGATTGATGTTGTATTTACCTACGCACGTAGACATTGGGTCGGCTGCTTAGTGGTAATTACAAGATTATTTTATAGCTACTGGCTTCGCCTCAAAGTAGGACTACAAGATTGATGTTGTATTTACCTACGCACGTAGACACAATTATCGGCTCCTTGGTAGTAAATTACTGATTTGTATTAAAATCGAAGTGAACTTACAAGATTGATGTTGTATTTACCCCCACACGTAGACACAAACATTTCTCCTTCGCCCCTTGCGGAAGAGGGATGGGATGAGGTGTACTACATACGTTGATATTTGGTCATAAATTAAAAATGGAAAGTTGTTTTTAAAACCAACTACTTTTTATCTACCAATTTGCCACGTCATTGCGAGAAAATTTAGACTTTGTTCTTGCAGTACAACGAAAAACTTTGAGGATTTTCGTGGCAATCTAGAAATTAATTACATTAGATTACTTCGTCACTAAAGTTCCTCATAATAACACAGCGCAAGACTACAAGCTTAGAGTTTGATATACATTTATCCGCGCGACTACTGTACATCAATAAACTTATGCACTTGCGGAATCAAACGAACTTTTTTATAATATTTTAAAGCCTTATCCAAAACTTTTTCCATAAAATCTGATTTAACTTCCGGTATAACACCATTCATTTTAGGTTGCAGAACAAGCTCTATATCATACTTGCTACAAAGCTCACATGCCTGTTTTATTTCATCATCAGTTACGTCCTTACCAAAAACAACTTTTGCAAAGAGAATTTGCTTTGAAGCAATATTAAAAAACTTGTCATGTTCCTTCCACAAAGGCTTTAGTCCAGTACAGCTTGACAGTTTTATATCCGCTGAAATATAAGTGACAGAATCAATAATTTCAGCTAATTCCTTATTAAGCGTTCCATTGGTTTCTAAGTATATAGGAAGTTCACATTTTGGCAAAAATTCTTTCATAAATTTCACATTCAAAAGTGGCTCTCCGCCTGTTAATGATACGGAATGACAATCCAAATTATCATTAACAATATTTGCTAACTCATTTGCTGAATACTTTTTAGAATCACTTACACCAAATTCTGTATCGCAATAATTGCAATTTAGATTACATCCACAAAATCTTATAAATAATTGTTTATACCCGATATATGGTCCTTCGCCTTGAATTGATGCGAAAATTTCTTTTATACTAGCTTCCATTGATGATTAAAATACCCTTTTACCACCTCGCAATTCCTGTAATTTTTTATACAAATCAATTTCTTCTACAGACAAATCTTGAGGAATTTGAATTTCTACAGTTACTATCATATCACCAATTTTATCATTTTGCTTAATTCCGCAGCCTGAAAGACGAATTTTTTGTCCGTTCTTTGTATTCGGAGCAATTTTTAGAGAAACATTACCTATTAGAGTTGATATTATAATTTCGGTTCCTAAAACAGCTTCATATGGTGCTAGCGGAATATTTTTTAGAATATTTAACCCATCTGTTTTATAATTTTGCGGTTCTCTAATATGAATCGTTAAGTACAAATCACCATTGCGACCACCATTTTTACCCTTTTCACCTTCTTCCGCCAATCTGATTTTTGAACCATCTTTTATACCGGCAGGTATTTTCACACTAAATCTTTTATAAGAAGAAATATCCCCTTTTCCTTTGCAATAAGAACATTTATTACCATTTACAAATTTCCTTCCGCCACAATTTGGACATACTTGAGTTTGAAGCATATTGATAACTTTTGTAGTTCCACTAATAGCTTCAAACACAGAAATTTCAACATCAGAGAAAATGTCTTCACCACGTTTTGGTGTTTTAATCTCTTTTTTAGGCTTAAAAAATTCTTCCCAATTAAAAGAGCTGGTTCTCTTTTCGTGCTGTGTTTCTTTGAAATTAGGATTTGTTGTATTTTTGTTGTATGTTGTACTTTTTTCAGTAGTCTTTGTTTGTTGACTGCTATAATTATAAAATTTTCTGGCTTTATCATAATCAGCTTTCTTTACAGAATTTGAGAGGATTTCGTAAGCTTCATTAATTTCTTTGAATTTTGCAATAATATCAGGAGAATTGCCTGCCACATCAGGGTGCCACTTGCGAGCTAGCTTTCTGTATGCACACTTGATTTCATCCTGTGTCGAAAATTCTTCAATATCTAAAATTTTATAATAATCTTTAGTCATATCCTAAATTTAATGATTGGAATATAAAAGTCAACATTTAGTCGGATATAAATTTATTACCTATTGAAAATGGTTTATAATAATGATATCATCAGTGTTATGATTAAGAAGGGTTTATTATTATTTTTATCGGCATTTTTAATTTTACCGTCTTTTGCGGGAGAAGTTGAAAATGCAATCAACAAAGGTCATAATGTATTTTTATATTTGTACACGCCAGATTGCAAATATTGCAAAATATATTCACCAATGTATAATAAATTAATGAAAGCACATAATGGTGAATTTTCGTTCATAAAAGTTGACGCTTCAACAAATTACGGTCGAAAATTGATGTATGAATATAGAGGTGGCTACGTTCCTTACGTAGTTATGATAAACAGCAAAAAGCATAAAGCTATGCAAATATTACCAGACTGTTTAATGGACACAGTGTGTACTGAAAACGAAATGAAAAGATTTAGAAATTAGGAGGGAATATGAAAGGTATCGTTTTAGCAGGAGGAGCAGGAACAAGATTATATCCGGCATCACAGCCAATATCTAAAATATTACTTCCTATTTACGATAAACCAATGATTTATTATCCGCTATCAACACTTATGCTTGCGGGGATTAAAGATATTTTGATTATTACCAATGAGTCTGATTATGATAATTTTATCAAACTTCTCGGTGACGGTTCTCAGTATGGTTTAAATTTGCAATACCGAATCCAATATGTACAAAGAGGTATCGCAGATGCATTTTTAATTGCAGAAGATTTTATTGATGGAGAAGACGTGGCATTAATTCTTGGTGACAACATTTTCCATGGTCATGGTTTCTCTACTATTATGAAAGATGCGTTAAAAAAACATTGCGGAGCAACGGTATTCGGATATACGGTAAAAGATCCAGAAAGATTTGGTGTAGTCGAATTTGACAGCAATAATAAAGCAATTTCTTTAGAAGAAAAACCGGCAAATCCGAAATCTAATTATGCTGTAACCGGTTTGTATTTCTATGATAACAAAGTTTGCGATTACGCAAAACTTCTTAAACCATCCAAGCGCGGTGAATTGGAGATTACTGACCTTAATAAAATGTATCTTGAAAAAGGCGAACTTAATGTCGAGATTCTTGGTAGAGGTTTTGCTTGGCTTGATACAGGAACGCACGATTCCATGTTACAAGCAAGTTTGTTTGTTCAAACAATGGAGCTAAATAAAGGTGTAAAGATTTCTTGTTTGGAAGAAATTGCTTACAACCAAGGTTTTATTTCAAAAGAAGAACTTTTGAATAAAATCGAAAAATACGGTTACAAGAATGAATATTACAATTATGTCCGCACTGTTATAGAACATCCAGATTTGATTGCTACGGGAGTGTAAAATAGTTGTCTAAAAGAATTTTACTAACATTATTATTTTTGTTAATGATATCTACCAGTGTTTATTCAGCATCTATCAATGCTGCGGCATATCGCACAATGCAAATGCAAACTTATCAAAGACAGCAATATCGAGCTAGAATGAATCAAAGACAAACTCCTTATTGGCAAGCCCAATCAAATTATCAGACAAGAAATAAAATGTATACAAGCTATCCAAGTTCGCAGTATAATATCAATCAGTACGGTGGATATAGATAATGATAAATATTGATTGTATTACACTTAAACATTTTTTTGAAGAAAACATTGATTTTATAATCGGAGCAAGACTCCAAAAGATTCAACAACCTACAAGAAGGGATTTTGTACTTTCACTCAGAAATAATGGTGAAGGAAGAAAATTATACATAAACATTTCTCCGCAGACATATCACATATGTTTTATGTCGAAAGACAACGAAGAAAAACGAAACTTAGCAATTCCTAAACATCCTCCAATGTTTTGTATGTTGCTAAGAAAGTATTTAGAAGGCTGCCGAATTGCTGATGCGCTAGTCGTTGAAAACGAGAGAATTATTGAATTTCATTTTGAAACGATGGATGAACTGTCGCAAAAGCGTTCACTTTGTTTGTGTGTTGAACTTATGGGAAAACACTCAAATGTAATCTTATATGATAGAGAAAATTCGATTATTATCGGTTGCGCTCACAATGTCGGAGTAGAAAAAAGCCGATATAGAGAACTTCAAGGCGGATTAAAATATATTTATCCTCCAACAAGCCCCAATATACCAACAGAAAGTTTATTGGCTAAACTTAACCAAACAAACTTACCTGCAAATAGTGTAATTGATGATTATTACGCGAATTTACAAGAAGAAAATAACATAAAAAATGAGCGCCATAGACTTTTGGCAATTGTTAATCCGAAGCTAAAGAAGGTAAAAGGTTCTATTGATAAAATTACCGTTCTTTTAAAAAAACGCGATAATACAGAAAAATATAAACTTTACGGAGAGCTTTTAACGGCAAATTTATACCAGAAAAAAGATTATCAGAAAAATATTGAAGTTTTTGATTATATAAACAATCAAAATATCACAATTGAACTTGATGAAACAAAAACGCTTAATGAAAATGCACAAAGGTATTTTAAGCTTTATACAAAATCAAAAATAACCAAAGAAAAATCTTTTGAAATGTTAAATGGCTTAAATATGGAAAAAGATTATCTGGAAAACTTGATTTATAGTATTGAAGAAGCCAAAAACATAAAAGATTTTGAAGAAATTAAAGCTGAATTACAACTAGATGAAATTAAGCCTAAAAAACAAGAAAAATCAGAACTGCTAAAACTAAATATTAATGGATTTGATGTTTTTGTCGGCAGAAATAATAAGCAAAATGATTATATTATTTCTAAGCTTGCTAAAGATGAGGATATCTGGTTCCATGCAAGATTATGCGCTGGCTCACACGTATTACTTAAATTTAATGGCATTCAACCAGGCGAAGAAGTCTTATTTGAATGTTGTAAACTTGCACGCGAATATTCATCTGCAAAACAGCCATCTAAGGTCGGAATAATTTATACACAAGCAAAATATTTGCGCAAACCTCCGGCTGCACCATTAGGGTATGTTACATATAAAAATGAAAAAGAAGTTTTAGTGTAATTTGCTTTATTTTTGTAACAAATTGTTACGCAAAACAAGAAAAAGTGTAAAATATACAAATTTTTTGTTTTTTATAGTAATATATAGAAGTTAGTAAAAGTTATTAATTGATGCGAATAGCATCTTTGGAAAAGGAGGCACATGAATTGACAATTGTATCATCTTCACTTGACGAGCTAGAAAAACAAAACTTGGACAGAGTAAACTTAGGACAACACGTTCTTGCAGAATTTTTTGAATGTGATCCAAATATATTAAATAGTAATGATAAAGTAGAAAAGTACATGATAGAAGCTGCTCTTGAGTGCGGTGCGACAATCGTTCAAAAGTGCTTTCATATGTTTAATCCATATGGCGTTAGCGGTGTAGTTATTATTTCTGAAAGCCACTTGGCAATTCATACTTGGCCAGAATTAGGTTATGCTGCTGTTGACTTATTCACTTGCGGTACAAAATGTGACCCTAAAGTTGCTTATGAATTCTTGAAAAAGAAATTCAACTCTAAAAAAGCTTCTTTTACAGAACTAAAAAGAGGTATCATTGATAGAGAAACCTTAAAATTGGCTGAACAACCTTTTGAAATTGCAGAACAATTTGAAGAATAATAATTTATATAATAACAAAACAAAGAGGCTTGCAGTGGCAAGCCTCTTTGTTTTTTACAGAAATGCAATCTTTCTTTACATTATAGCAATTTTAGTAAATTTATTGTTTTATATATAATGTATGGTTATGAAAGTTGGTAATATTCAAAGCGTATTTTTTAGGGGTAAAACTGACACTAAAAAAGATGTTCAATCTAATGTCACTTACCCGCAAATTCGTGAGTTATCTGGTATAACTCCGGATTTTAGCGTGAAATTACCACAACAATACACAAAATTACCTACCGTAGAATTAGATAATGGGTTAAAAATACACCAATACAAACTTGCGAACGGATATAGAGTATCCGTCGTACCAATGGAAAATTCTCCTGCTGTTGTAAAAAGCTACGTTAATGTAGGCTCTATGAATGAGACTGGTGACATAAAAGGAATTAGCCACTTTTTAGAACACATGGCTTTCAATGGCACAAATGGTGAAAATGGACATGAGAAATTAGAAGTCGGAGATTCTTTCAAAAAGATTGATGAACTTGGCGGTTGGGCTAATGCAAGTACTAATTATGCTATAACAGATTATGTAAATTCGACTCCGCAGCTTGGAGATAATGATTTGGAGAAACAAATCAAAATTATTGCTGCAATGGGAGAAGATTTAAAACTATCTGATGATATGATTGCAAAAGAGAAGCATCCGGTTTGCTCTGAAATCAACATGATACTCGATGACCCACAAACTATTGCAATGGATCAGACAGTTAGAACATTATTTAATATCAAGAATCCTGCAGATGAGTTAGTTGGCGGCAGCGTCAAGCATATCAAAAATTTAACAAGAAAAGATGTAGTAGATTATTATAACAAGTACTACACGCCTGATAATATGAATATCGTTGTTACTGGTGATGTTAATCCGGAAGAAGTCATAAAGCTTGTTGCAAAAAATTTCAACTCTAATAAAAAGCCACAGGGAGGTAAGTTTGTCGAAAAATTAAGCCCTATCGAAAAGACCGTAAGAAAAGATTTTGTTAATGATAAAGCAAAATCTACAGAAGTAATTCTTGGTTTTGCAGGTCCTAGAAGTAATAATGCCAGAGAAAAAGTCATCTTTGATGTTGCAAAGGCTTATTTAATGTCATATTCAGTAGGATTAAGGCAGAATTTAAAACAATATAATGCTCATCCTTACATTGATAGCGAAAAAATCAGTACCAATTTATATGAACCAAATATGGCTTATATAGCTTGTAACACTGCAGATAATAATTCAGAAAAAGTTTTGCATACAATTTTTGATGCAATATCATCTGCACCAAAACCTGATACAGAAGTTTTGAAAGAAATTAAACAGCGAATATTAAAAGCCAAAGAAAATGCAATGGAATTCTCGTCAGATGTTAATAACATCGTTGGAAACGCAGTTTTGAACCAAAATTTAGATTACATATCTAACTATAACAGCATATTAGCAAGTATTACACCAGAAGATGTTCAAGATGGTGTAAAAAAATACTTTGACATTAATAAGACAGCTATAACTCTTGTACACCCGCAACAAACAAATGCACCAACTTTTAAAGGTAAAACTAATCGTAAACCGATAAATACAAATAATATTAAGGAATGCAAATTAGATAATAATTACAATTTGGGATTGTGTAAAACTAAAAATAATAATATTCAGTACAATTTGGATTTACAATTGAATAAACCATACAACAAAAAAGCCGGTGTTATTGAAGTTTTTGATATGATGCTGGGAATGGGAACTGCATCTAAAGACGAAAATGAATTCAGCAGATTCAAAGAAAAAAATAATTTAAGTTTAGTTAGCAGCGTGACTTCTAAAAGCTTAAATTTAGTTTCTACAGCAGGATTTGAAGGTCGAAAGTTAGCTTACGAGAACCTAAAACAGCTTCTTTATGAACCAAGACTTACAGAAGAAAATCTAGCTAAAGCAAAAGAAAAAATTAGAGATTTTATAACTAGAAAACAAGATAGCGCATATGGATTATATTTGAATGCAGATGCGAAAAATAATCCATATGATTTTTCAGATACCGAAATCTTAAATAATTTAAATAACATCACTTTAGCAGATATAAAAGATTGTCAACAATACTTTTTAGAAAATGCTAGAGGTGTAATTACAGCGAATGTTCCGACAGAACATCCGGAAATAGAAGCAGAAGTTGTAGAGTTTTCTAGTGGATTAAATAGAGTTAAACCAAATAATATTGAATTAGTAAATGTTTATAATCCAAACAGCAAGCCTATTGTATTGAGCAAAGTAAACAACAATTCTCAGGCTGATATAATGATGGTTCACAAGTTTAAACGCGAAAACTCTATTAAGGATTCAGTTCTTGGAGAACTTACAAATTCTATTCTTACAAATTCCAGCATTGGGCTATTTAATGTCTTAAGAGAAAAAGAACATTTAGCATATTCTGTTTACTCAAATATAGAAAAAAATGGTGATTTGGGTGAAATTTCTTGCAACATATTAACAACAACCGATAATAAAGATATTGGTGAAATTTCTTATGAGAATGTTCAAAAGTCGATTGATGGCTTCAAAAAGCAGATTAATGAATTAAAGTCTGGTAAGTTTACCGAACAAGATTTAAAGAATGCAAAATTGAGTTTGAAAGCTAATCTTCTCCAAATGGAAGGAACTGACGCCAAATTGGGCACACTTAATTTAGGTTTAAATTCAAAATATGGAATAACTTATTCTAATCAACTTTATGACGAGATTGATAAAATTACAAAAGATGACATTTTGAATTATGCAGATAAAATATTCAAAAATCCGCCAATATACTCTATTGTAGCAAGTAAAGATACCCTAGAGAACAATAAAGATTATTTGGACGAAATTAAAGAGGCATAGTTAAAATAATAACTATGCCTCTAATCATCTATATCTCTACAAATTATTTTAAAGATTCAATCAAATCTTCAATAACTTTTTGTTGAGCAGAAATTTCAGCAATTCTCGCATTGGTTTGTTCAACAAGTTCTTTAGGAGCATTTGCAACAAACTTTTCGTTCTTCATTCTGCCTTCAAGAGAATTCTTTTCATTTGTCAATTTGTCCAATTTTTTCTCTTGACGTTTGATTTCTGATTCCAAATCAATCAAATCAGCTAGCGGAACAATTAGTTTTGAAGCTGAAACAACAGCAGTTGCAGATTTTGGAGGCACTGGAGCATCCATTTGAGCATAACTTATGTTGTTAACTTTTGCTAATCTATGGATATATGGTTCGATTTCTGTAAAAATATCTTTTTCTGCTTTATCAGCTCTGATTTCAACATCAACAGTTGCAGAAGTTGGAATATTGAAGCTTTGTCTTACGTTTCTCAAAGATGTGATTGTATCAAATACAAGCTTCATTTCTACAGCTTCTTTAGGGAAGCTCAAACCTTCTTCATATACCGGATATTTTGCGATAATCAAAGCTTCCGGTGCATCAACATCACTACCAAATCCACTTACACCCTTAACTCCTTGCCATACTTGTTCGGTAATATGTGGCATAATAGGATGAAGCATTCTCAATGACATATCAAGAACGTATCTCAAAACTCTTTGAGTGTTCATTTTTAATTCAGGATCTTGAAGTTGAATTTTAGCAATTTCAACATACCAGTCACAGTATTCACTACGGAAGAAATCATATAGAGTGTGAGCGATTTCACCAATTCTATACTCTTTCATATTCTCATTAACTGTTTTTGCGGTTTCATTAAGTTGGTTCAAAATCCATTTATCAACAAGTGTTAATTTAGACTTATCAATTGGCTGGTTATCAACACCTTCAAGGTTCATAAGTACAAATCTTGAAGCATTCCAAAGTTTATTTGCGAAATTTCTTCCATATTCAAATCTTTCGTCAGAAACCTTGATATCTTGACCACCATAAGTACAAAGAGATGTCATTGTAAATCTCAAAGCATCACAGCCGTATTTATCAATGATTTGTACAGGGTCAATAGTGTTGCCTTTTGATTTAGACATCTTTTGACCTTTTTCATCTCTAATAAGACCGTGGATATAGACTTTTGAGAATGGTGCCTTACCAGTGAATTCCAAACCCATTGTAATCATTCTTGCAACCCAGAAAAAGATAATATCAAAACCGGTTACAAGAACTGATGTTGGATAGAATTTTTTGAAATCATCTGTTTCGGCATTAGGAAATCCCATTGTTGAGAATGGCCACAAACCTGATGAGAACCAAGTATCAAGACAATCACTGTCTTGTACATAATTTTCAGGATCTGGATTTTCCTTAGCTACAACCATTTCACCTGTTACTTTATGATAATAAGCTGGTATTTGATGTCCCCACCATAATTGTCTTGAAATACACCAATCTCTGATATTTTCCATCCAGCCTAAATAGTTCTTTTCCCATCTTTCAGGTATAAATTCTATTCTGCCGTCTTTTACTGCTGCAATTGCTTCTTTAGCAAGTGGAGCCATTTTTACAAACCATTGTTCAGAAAGAAGCGGTTCAATAGTTGTGTTACATCTTTGACATTTACCAACATTGTGTTCGTGGTCTTTCACACGCAACAAGAAATTGTTGTAGCTTAGCATATCAACAATCTTCTTACGAGCTTCATATCTATCAAGACCTTGATATTCAAGAGGTACTTCAGCACAAGCCTTCATTTTGCCTTCTTCATCAAGAACCCAAATAGGTTTAAAGTTATGACGTTTACCAACTTCATAATCGTTAGGATCGTGTGCAGGAGTGATTTTTACAGCACCTGTACCGAATGACTTATCTACATATTCATCAGCAATAATAGGTATTTGACGACCTGAAAGCGGAATCATTACAGTTTTGCCGATTAATTCTGAATATTTTTTATCAGAAGGGTGAACCGCAATCGCAACATCACCAAACATAGTTTCAGGACGCGTTGTTGCAACAATAATTGCACCTGATTCTCCAACAAGTGGATAAGAAATTTCCCACATATGTCCTTGTTCTGTTTCGTATTCTGTTTCGATATCAGAAATTGCAGATTGACAACGAGGGCACCAGTTTACAATATATGCACCTTTATAAATTAATCCTTTGTTATAAAGAGTAACAAAAACTTCTTTTACAGCTTCTGAACAGCCTTCATCAAAAGTGAATCTTTCTCTTGAACGGTCAAAAGATGCACCCAATCTTCTAAATTGGTTTAGAATTGCAGATTTATGTTCATTTGCCCATTTCCATGTGCGTTTCAAGAATTCTTCTCTACCGATATCGTGACGAGTTAAGCCTTCTTTTCTAAGCTGTTTTTCGACAACTGCTTGAGTTGCAATACCAGCGTGGTCAGTACCCGGAAGCCAAAGAGCCTCATAACCGCTCATTCTGTGATAACGAGTTAAAATATCTTGTAAAGTTCCATCTAGTGCGTGTCCCATGTGCAAAACACCGGTAACATTTGGTGGTGGTATTACAATTGTGAAAGGTGGCTTCTTAGAATGTGCATCAGCTTTAAAATAACCGCCATCTTCCCAAAATTTATACATCTTTTCTTCTGTAGATTTAGCATCATAAACAGTTGGCAAATCTTCAATTTTTATCTTTGTTTCTGTCATATTAATCCCTCGCTCGTGTAAATATAACAATAGAGTAACATAAAAATAAAAGTATTAAAATAACCGATGACTTTTTTCAAATTATTGTTATAATATCTTTATGAAGATTTTTAAACGAGCTTTAATTTTATTATTTGCATTTTTTTGTCTAACTCCTGTTTTAGCAGAAGAATTCACACTAAAAGCCGGAGTATCAGTTAATGATATACCCAAAGCTTTCTTTGGCAGTTGGAGGGTTATAGCAAAATTAGAAGATTCAAACAGCTATGGTACTTTTAAACCACAGAGTATAGATTTTTGGACACTATCAAGAGTCGGAGACAAAGTAACTTTATCAAATCCATTCACAGGTGCTAACGCAGAAGTATCTCTTAAAACGGTTGAAGGAAATTTGATAGTTTTTTCAAAAAAAGCCCCATATGATAATAAAATATTAACAGACACAATTACCCTAAGACTTTCGGACAACAACTTTAGCGGAATAAATACTTTGAGTCTTGAATCATACTCGCTTGTTGATAATCACCTTATGAAAACAGAAACAGCAAGGTATGTTATTAAAGGTGAAAAAATTTCCGGAGAAAGTGTTTTAGGGAAATAGACCCTACTTAATAATTTGACACATCTTTCTTTTAGCGGTATTCTGAAATGGTTATGAAAAAGTCGGGATGGGTTAAGTTTACACTAATATTATTAGGAGCACTATTTTATTTTGTTGCGAATTTTCAAAGAATAGCAATTCCTGGGGCAGTTTTTGATGTCTTACAACAGGAATTATCCGTAACTGCTCCATATATAACTGCGTTTGGCGCAATATTTATGTATATTTATGCGTTCAACCAGCTTGTAATAGGAGTTCTGGTTGATAGATTCGGTGGCTTAAGAGTAATGTTCGCAGGCGGCGCTATCCTTGGACTCGGTGCATTGTTATTTCCGATTTCATCAAATTTACCTTTGATGTATTTTTCAAGAGTCCTTGTAGGACTTGGTGGTAGTACTTTTTACCTAAGTTTGATTAGAGAATTAAGAGAATTTTTCTCAGATAAAAACTTTGGGATTGCGATTTCCGTAATGCTTTGTATCGGTTATTGCGGTGGCATTGCCGCAAATGCACCATTCGTATTTATGATGCAATATATTAACTGGAAAGAAATTCTACTTGTAATAGGCGGTATTGTTGCAGCTGGAGTATTATTATTCGCACTTCTTTCGACAAAAATTAAATTTCCAGAAATTAACGAAAATGTAAAATTAAGAACATTACCATTCCGATTAGTTTTGCATAAAAAACACAACAGAAATTTATTCAGTTTTGCTTGCTGCAATTTCGGAATATCATACGCTATTCAAGCTATAATCGGGAAAAAGTTTTTAGAAGATTTTTGTATGATGGCACCTTCAAAAGCTTCTGTTGTTCTATCTATAATGGCAGTCATCGCTGCGATTTTTAATATAATTAACGCTTCTTTCTGCAAAATGTGCCACAACCATAGAGTTATGTTTTTAAAAAATGCTTCTGTTATAACATTTATAAGCTTATTAATAATATGTTTATGTTTGATATTTAATATACGAACCGGATACATTGCCCTTATATTCTTTGTTCTAGCTGGAAATGCAAGTCTAACATCTCTTTTAGTACCGGTTCTGCACCTTACAAATAGGAAAATGGTATCCGGTACGGCAGTTAGCATTATGAACTTCTGTTTCTTTATGATGGTGGGTTTTTTAGGCACTGCAATGGGATTTTTGCTAAACTTATTTACTCCGGAAAAAGTCGGCAATGTAATTGTTTACTCAAACAAATCATACTTAGCAGTATTCGGAATGTTTTTCTTGATAAGCGTATTTGAATTATACAAGGCAAGAAAACTTTCCAACAAATATTAGCCCAAATTTTTTATAAGTTCTAAAACTTGTGCTTTTAAATCTTCTTTTGAAGAATTGTTATTTAAAACAAAGTCGGATTTTTTAATTTTATCTTCTTGTGGAAGTTGAGAGTCCATGCGTTTTTTGGCATACTCTTCTGTATAATTATTTCTTTTTATAAGACGTTGAAGCCTTAAATTATCGTCACATTGAACAAAAACAATTTTGTCAAACAAAGTTTCAAAACCTGTTTCAAAAAGAAGCGGAATAGATATAAAAATAATATTTTTGTTTGATGAAGGTGCTATAAGCCCCGCAATATTTTTCTCTGTTTCAATTCCATTAAACACATTAATAATTTCTTGCTTGACTTTGGGGTGTATAAATTCCTCTAACTCTTTTAAAGCCTTCGGGTTTGAAAATACTTTTTCACCAAGAGCTTTTCTATCGACGTTTCCAAGAATAGCATGAGCAATTTTATCAACATCATATACAGGATAAAATTGTGAAACGATTTTTTCTACTTCAGACTTTCCTGACGCAATATTACCCGTTATCGCAACTTTTAGCATATTCCCTCTTGATTTTTGCGATATAGGCTTTTAATTCTTTAACTTGTTTTGGTTTAATAGCCTTAACTTCGCCACGCTTTAAACCTTCAATTGTTAAAGTTGCATGTTGAATTCTTTTTAAGCTTTCTACTTCAAATCCAAGTTTAGCAAACATTTTACGGATTTGTCTGTTAATACCTTGATATAATACTACTTGAATCTCAGAAGATTTAGAAGTTATTTCTATTGGTAAAGTTTCAGCATAAGCGGTTTTCTTTTCGCCGGAATCTGTCTCAATTACAATACCATTGACCATTTTTTCAGCATCTTCAGGAGTGAATTTGCCATTAATGTGAACAAGGTAAACTTTTGGAACTTTGATAGACGGATGCGTCATTTCATTAATAAACTCACCATCATTAGTCAAAATAATTAATCCGGTAGACTCTTTATCCAATCTGCCAACAGGTTTTAGGTGCCTTAATTCTTGTGGAATAATATCATAAATAGTTTTTCTGTTTTTTTCATCAGAGGCTGTCGTAATATAGCCTGCCGGTTTATAAAATTTGTAATATTCCAACTTCTGTGGTTTTACAAGCTTATTGTCAACATAGACTTTGTCTTTTTCACGCACATGAAAACCCAATTGGTCAATGACTTTGTCATTAACTCGAACTCGACCTTCCAGAATAATTTCATCAGCTTTTCTTCTGGAGCAAATCCCAGCAGAAGCTAAATATTTATTTAACCTTGGCATACTTCAACCTTATTAAATGCATTAACAATTGCTTCCGGTAATTTTCTGTAAATTGAACCGTCATTATGGATTGCAACTACTTCAAATTCTGCTTTAATAAACAATTTACCATCAGCTTTGTTACGGATAATTTGTTCAAATGTTACACGAATTGGAGAAATTTCTTTAATAGAAGTTTCTATAATTACAACATCGTTTAACCTAGCAGAAGCCTTGTAACGCACATTCATATTAGTAACAGGCATTGCAATATCTTGTGCTTCTAAATTGATTAAGTTTAGTCCTGCTTCTTCGCACAACTCAACTCTGCCCATTTCCATCCATCTAAGGTAGGAACCATGCCAGACTACACCATAAGCATCTGTGTCTGAATAATAAACTTTTTGTTCTAATATATTTTTCATACGGTTATTATATCATGATATAATTAATTTTGTAACAATTATAAAAATAATGACAACAAAAATTCCTCCCTTATTAGAGAGGTTAGATGGGTTTCATCCCGTAGGGAAAATATAAATTAATACCCATCCCAGCCTTCCCTAATAAGGGAAGGAGCATCCCCTATTCCATGTATAAAGTAAGGAGAACTTTTTATGAAATTTTTACACACAATGGTTAGAGTTAAGGACATTGAAAAATCCTTAAAATTTTACACAGAAGTTTTGAACATGAAACTTGACCACAAAAAGAGATTAGAAGATTGCTGGTTATATTTCTTATCAGATGAAGAAAATACTTGCCAAATCGAATTAACTTACAATGATGAAACACCTAGTGATGGTTATGAATTAGGTTCAGGTTTCGGTCATTTTGCTTTTTCAGTGGACTCTTTATCAGAATTTACAAAAAAAATCGAAAAACTCGGCTATGAATATCTTTATGAACCATTTGATTTAAACGGCAAAGGTTCAATGATTGCATTTATTAAAGATCCTGACGGTTATGAGATAGAACTGATTGAAAAGGTGCAGTGGTAGAATTAATAAAACGGTGTAAATCAAAATTCGACTTACACCGTTTTTTAAGTTAAGTAATCTAATATTGCTCCGCCAATTTCTTCGTTCGGGTCAAATCTACAATCTTTTGGCGGATTAATTGCATTTTGTATAAGCATTACCCATAATGGACCAAAAGCATCCGGAATTCTAGTCTTTCTATAAATACCTGCCAAGTATGTTTGAATATTAGGCGATTTCGTCTGATTATATTTTGATAGAGCGGGATATAACTCATCAATTCCATGCTCGCCCTCATCTAATTTCAGATTAAGAATATACATATCTTCCAAAACTTCATCTTCTGTTTTAGCCTGTTCAAGCGACAACTTGATTTCATCTAAGCTTTTTGTCTTAGAAGTTATCATTGGATTAAATACGCAATAATTTCTATATTGATTTGGATACGATACACTCATAGACTAATTATATACAAAAGAATAAAAAGTATAAAGCACCTGCTGTTAAAGCCGGAACATAAGGCAAATAGTTTCTATTCTCAACTTGTCCAATACTTTTTAAAATTGATATTACAAGGCATAAACCGGTAATAAATAAAGCTGCAAAAGAATAGTAATTTTGCCAAAGAGTTTGATATACTAAAATTGACAATATAAACAAAATACCTGCTATACAAGTAAATTTGTTATTTTGCTTATATTGATTAAAGAAAAATACCGGCAAAATAAATATCATAGATGCAATCAAACTAAAAGCCAGAACAAGCAGTACACTTTTACCAAAAATTGCACCCAAAGCGGCTGCGACGTACGTATCAGCTTCACCCATTGCTCTTGTTTTTGCAAATAGATATCCGCTGCGAGCAACAATTTCTAAGATAAGAGCTGATACAACAAGTCCGATTACAGAATACATCAAACCAAATTTTCCACCAACAAGAAAATTATATATTATTCCACTTATTCCCATTGCAATAGCCAAATTGCAATCAACAAGTTTTTCTTTTATATCAGTTCCTGTCATTATAATAAGACAAGATATCCAGAACAGCACAAATATAGCAGTTATACTGACACCAAACTTAACAAAAGTTGCTCCAAATAGCAACATTGTAAGTAATTCTACTATTGGATATTGGATACTGATTTTTTCTTTACAAAAATAACATTTACCACATAGCAAAATATATGATAATACCGGAATATTATGCCAAAATAAAAGCTTATTTCCACATTTTGGGCATTTTGAAGGCGGAAAAACAATGCTTTCATTTGATAATGTGCGTAAAATTACAACATTAAAAAAACTTCCTAAGCAAAGCCCTATTATACAAATCCAAAATAAAAAATAATGATATGTATCAATCATTTGAACTTATACCCTTGTATTCTCTACCAGTAGGAATTGTATCTGTTTTATCTGCTATCATATGATATAAAAGACTAAATGCCTTTTTCATTCTTCTTGATATCTGCATTTGTGTATAATTCAATTTTTGTGCAATCTCTTTTTGTGACATATCTTCATAATAATACATCTTAACAAGTTTTTTACTTTCAGGCGGAAGTTTTTCTATAACATCTTTTAGAATAATTTTCATATCTTCTAAATCGCGAGTTTCTTTATAGTCACTGCTTGCAATAACCTCTTCATACCCTAAATTATCGTCACTGGAATTATACATATCATCTAATGATATAACCGATTTTCTTCTATCAGCTTGCATAACATCATTTACGGCACTAGATGATACATTTAGAGCTTCTGCTACATCATCATTGGTTAATTCATTCAACTCATCCAGAGTCAAAGTTTTGGTAAAATTGTTTATACGAATTGATAGCTCCTGAATATGTCTTGGAACTCTTATCGTATTTAATTTATCACGCAAATAATGTTTAATCTCTCCGATAATTAAATAGCCGGCATAAATTTTAAAATTGTCATTTACATCGTTTGAATAACTATCAATAGCCTTCAATAAACCAATTGAACCTGCTTGCACCAAATCCTCAATAGGGTCATAAGAACGTCTTGCAATCGTTCTTGCAATTTTTTTAATAATAGGCAACATGCGAGAAACAATAAGTGTTTTAGCCTTAGCCTTTTTGTACTTATTGTCAGTAGTTTTGTAATCATTAAGCCATTCACTTACCAGCTCGTAAGTATTTTCACTATTATTTTTTGCCTGCTCTGTCATCATAAAAGTATAATAACACGACAAAAATTCATTATCAATTTATAGATAGAAAATTAGGTTAATAATAAAATCCGCGAGAAGCATATAAACCGTTGACAATACGGCAGCCTTAGTTGTAGATTCTCCAACATCCTTTGCGCCTCCATGCGTTTCATAGCCCTGTGTTGCACAAACTAAAGCGATTAGAATTCCAAAAATAAATGCTTTTAATAAGCTTATATAAATATCCTTCGTACTCAACCAAAGCCAAACGGAAGTTATATATCTTGCAGGATGAAGATGGATGGTTGCATTTGAAACAATCAAACCGCCGGTAATACCGACCAATTCTGCAATTATTACAACCATTGGTACAGTAATCGCTGCAGCCAAAATTCTTGGTGCGAAATAATAACCGACAGGATCAACTTTCAAAGTTTTTATAGCATCGACTTGAGAAGTTACCTGCATATTAGCGATTTCAGCAGATATAGCAGTACCAGCTCTAGCTCCAATTGCCAACGCTACAAACCCCGGTGCAATTTCTCTTATCATAACTACCGCAATTGAACCCCCAACATAAGCTTCTGCTCCGGACATCAAAAACTGCTTAGAAACTTGAATTGCAATGACTGCAGCAGATACAAAAGTTATTACAAGAGATATCATTAAAGAATCATAGCTAATTGCAGCCGCTTGAGAAAATATATGGCACAGTCTGGAACGACCTGATACAAGGTACAGGATACTTCTATACAAGTTTTCCATACATTTTCCGAAAAAATTTATCATGACATTCCTCTAATAATTACTAGTTCCAACCTTCCCTAAAAAGGGAAGGAGTTCGCTTACCCCTCACATTACTATCTGCTTATTCAATTATACTACACAAATTTTCATTCTGTTTATCTTTACATTTTGTAAAAAACAAGCAATTTTTTCTTTGTTAATGTTTTTATATAAGTATAGTGTGGAGGCGCAGTAGTATGTTTGAAGTTAACAATGGCGTAGCAAAAATTAATGGTGCAAAAGGTAAATATGATAACAAAGTTTCAGACCCTTCCGTCAAGTATGGAAGAAACGCTGTAGAGAATTATTATACTTATTTAGAGCAGCCACTTGTTGCTGATAAAATGACAACAGCACCGATTTTAGATTTTGGCTTAAACCCTGATGCGACTGACAAGAATGTAGATAAACTTGATAAGTTTTTGAAAGAGAATGATGAATATTTGAGTGCTCTTCCACCATTGAAGTATGAATATCGCTATATGCCACAATTGCAAAAAGGGCAAGTTGATACAAAGGCAGTTTTGGGGGCTGCTTACGAAGAAATGGGCAAAACGAAAGAATTATCAGTAAATGAACTGGACTATCGTTTTGCGCCTGATAATAATTTTACGTCTAAAGCTTTAGACTTAAATAACGATGGAAAAGTGGATATTGCGGAATACGGTTCCAGTATTTTAGCCGCTGATATGTTAAGCAAGTCCGACACTCCGGACACTAAAAATATCGATGGTACAATTGATAAACGTGGTTTTGATGCAGTTTTAGCCTACACACAAAAGAGCAAAGCAGAAGCAGCCGCAAAATTATATTCAAATATCTATAATACATACAATTTAGGCGAAGCTAAAAAAGATTTTAAAGCTGAGTAGCAAAAATTATTTTTAGAGGTTTTTAAGATTACATAGAGAGTATAAGGAGATAAATATGAACGTACAAAGAGTATTAGGAACCGGTATTGTTGGCAGTGCAGTTGCATTATCAACTTTAGCATTGAGCGGATGCGATAAAAAGTCTTCTTCTAAAGAAAACAATATCGCAGCAAAAGAACTTGTAAGCACTGATAGTATCGATTTAACAAAGCCAAATTTACCTGTTATCGGAAAAGAATATATCCAATACAGAGGACTTGATGGCAAAGCCCACAAAGTAGTAAATACAGACAACACAGCAGCTTTATACAACGCAATTGCAAAAATGTCTACAAAAGAAGAGCCGGATATTTTAGACCCTGAAGCTTTTTATGTAGAAGTACAAAAAGAGATTCAAAAAGCTCCTGACAATTGGAACTATTATGGAGATATCTCAGAATCTATGGATAAACATAGACTTTCTTCATACTTTGATAAGCTTTATAACAGATTTGCAGCTTTCGAAAGTGAAGAAGGTTCTAATATTACAGTTAGAGAATACACAATGATGATGGACGCTTTTTCTAAGACTTCTAATAAAAATTCTAAAGCTCCGGATAGCGAACATATTCAATAAGGGACTGTAATGAATATTTCTAAAATAATTGGACCAAAGACAGCACTTAGTGCTGTTATAGTATCGACGTTAGCGATAAACAGTTGTAATAAATCTATATCTAAAGAAAATAATACACAAACGAATGTTGTTGACAAATTTGATAGTATAGATACAACAAAACCAAATTTGCCGCTAATAGATGGCAATAAAATATCTTATAAAAGGCTCAATGGAGAAAATGTTACATTAAAAATTGAATCTTATCCTTCGCTAAAAAACATAGCAGCAGCTTCTCTTTATAAGACCATATCAAAAATGTCTACGCAGCAGCAACCTAATATAGAAGATGTAGAAGAATTTTATGTAGAATTTGAGAAAAACAATGATAAATCTAACGGTATAAATGAAGCCAGATTACCACAAATACAAGCTTCTATGATGTTTGATAATTTATTTAGATTATTTACTGCTCCGGATAGTGATAGGGGAAAAACTATAACAGTAAAAGAATATACTCAAATGATGGATGCTTGGAGTTCTTTTAGCACAAAAGAATAAACTGCATTTGATTTACTTAAAATTATTTTTATAACAGGTAGTTTAAATTATACTTTTAAACTACCTGTTTTTATTACAATATTTTATTTAATATCAATAACACTGACACCATCACCGCCTTCAGTGTCTTCTCCAACACGATATTTGGCAACATATGGAGATGTAGAAATAAAATCTCTAACAGCAGCTTTCAATGCTCCGGTTCCGTGTCCATGTATAATATAAACCGGTGAAAGGTTCGCCAAACTAGCTTTATCCAAATACGCTTCCAATTCGTCCAGCGCCTCTTCTACTCTTTCGCCACGCAAATCCAATGTATTTGAAATGTCATATTTTTTGACAGAAAAAGATGATGTCTTTTTCATTGCGCCTAATGGCAAATTAACCTTTTTCGCCAATTGCGGATTATAAACAGCCAGTTTATTTTTCTTAACTTTAGTTTTAATCATTCCCATTTGAATAAACAGAACTCCGTTTTTATCCGGCATAGAAAGAATTGTTACTTGTTGGTTCAAATCCTTAATCATAACTTTGTCATTAACTTGAACTTTTGTCCAATCCAATTCCAAATATTGTTCTTTTTCTTCTAAAGAATGCAAATCCGCGCGGAAATTTTGTTCCAACTGCGCCAGTCTTGCATAAGAACGTCGAGCAATCTTTTCAGATTTTTCACGTCTTAGTTCTGTTAAAATTTCTTTGATTTCACCTTTTGCAGTTTCAAGCTGACCTTCGAAACGGTCTTTTATAATTTTAAGCGATTTTTTCTTTTCTTTTTTATGTTCGCTAAGTTCTTTTTCGTAACGATGCTTCAATTCATCAGCTTGGGCATTTTTTGTTTCTGCTTCTTTCAAGTTTACATCCAAACGCTGTTGAGTATCTTGCAATCTTTCTACTACAAGACTTGAAGTATCACGTTGAGTAATCAAAAGTTCTTTTGCCTTCCAAATCAAATCTTCTGACATACCTAAATTTGAAGCAATAGCAATTGCATTACTTAACCCCGGAATACCGATAATTAACTTATAAGTGGGTGATAAAGACTCTACATCAAACTCAACACTGGCA
Organism: uncultured bacterium; assembly: GCA_902464375.1. Lineage (GTDB taxonomy): Bacteria > Cyanobacteriota > Vampirovibrionia > Gastranaerophilales > Gastranaerophilaceae > CAG-196. Next base: position 65,021 of record CABQIM010000001.1, read on the forward strand.
TTTTTAAAGTATGGATCTGTATATTCTAAAGTTTTCAATTCTCCATAGTGCGTAGTAATAATAGATTGAGTTTGCTTAGTGGTTAAGTCTTTAAGAATAATTTCTGCTAAGACGGCTCCTTCTTGTGGATCTGTTCCGGCACAAAGTTCATCAATCAAAACAAATGTATTACTGTCAGCAATTTCTAAAATATCAATTACATTTGTCATATGAGATGAGAATGTTGATAAGTTTTGCAAAATGCTCTGCTCGTCACCAATATCTGCCAAAACTTTTTCAAACGGATAAATATGAGCTTCTGCACAAGGCAAAAACATTCCGGACTTCATCATTAAAATAAAAAGTCCGACAGTTTTAAGTGCAACCGTTTTACCACCGGTGTTTGAGCCTGTTATAATTACAGATTTATATTCTTTTCCGATTTCGAAATCATTTTCAACAATGTTTTCTACATTACCAATCAAAAGCGGGTGGCGCATTAAATCTATTTTAATATACTTATCGTCACTTACAGATGGTTCTACAGCTTGAATTTTTACTGCATAACGAGCTTTTGCAAAATGGAAGTCGATTTGAGCCAGCAATTTTTCTGTATTAATCAAATCATCAATCTGTTCTCTTACTTCGTTACTCAAAGAGGTTAATATTCTGATAATTTCACCATAAATAGCAGATTTAACCTCTCTAACCTTGTTGTTTATAGGAACAATTTGTGCCGGTTCAACATAGAAAGTCTTGTTCGTTGCCGAAACATCGTGTACAATTCCGCCAACTTTGTTTTTAGAAGATGCTTTTACCTGAAAAACAATTCTGTCATCTCTTATTGTGTAAATATTTTCCTGCAAGTGCTTCTGAAATTCAGCAGAATTCATCAACTCTTGAACTTTTTGCTTCAAATTAGCTTCTGTATCACGTAAAGAAGAATAAAGCCCTTTTAATTCCGCTGTAGCATTTTGTTTTACAGTATAATTATCATCAAAAGTATCCAAAATTCGTTCTTCAAAATCTTTGTTAGAATAAAGATTCTCTGTTAGTTTAAGCATTGTAGAATCAAACGCAAGATTCTCTTTCAAAAAATTCCTTACAATTCTTGATGTCCGCATTGCCTTTGCAATATCAACAAGTTCTTCTTCTACAAAATACTCGTTACGTTCTCTTAACTTTGCAAAATCCGGAATTTTCTCTACAGGAATATCCATAGCCATATCAAGAACATCCTTGGCTTCTCTTGTCATAACCAACTGTTCTTTAATATCTTCAACTCTTACAAACGGAGTTAATTCCAAACAAAGTTTTTTTGACTGCTCAGTTTTTGCATACTTCGCTAAAACTGCTAATATTTTATCGTATTCTAATGCTTTTTGTGATTTTTGGATAATACTCATGATAACAAAATTATAATGAGAACAAAGTTTAGGCGCAATATATACAAAGTATTGCATTGGATTTGTAGCGGTTAAAAACCAGTTAAGAAGTTGTAATAGTAGGTCAGGCAAAGTGCCACGTTATTGCGAGAAAATTGTGATTTTAGGTTTGTAGTTTGTTTAGAATTTAGAGAATTTTCGTGGCAATCCATTACTTTAGTATTTGATTGATTTTTTTTATTTAATGTCATTCTACCAGCTTTGCGACTGGATTGCTTCGTTTTACATTACACTTACTGGCTTGTAGGTTACACTACACATTTGAAAGTGAAGTGAAAAACGCTCGCAATGACATTATACTAATAGATATAAAGAATAATAGACAAAAAAAATAAGCCGGTTCATAAAGAACCGACTTATTCAAACTAGCTTTTATCTAAAATTATAATTTAGAAGCAACCATCTTAGTAGTTTCAGCTAAACGAGTTGAATAACCCATTTCGTTATCGTACCAAGAAATAATCTTAACTTGGTTGCCGCCCATAACTCTTGTTAATAAAGCGTCAACAGTTGAAGATTGTGAAGTACCAACGTAGTCAGAAGATACTAATGGTTCTTCTGTGTAGCAAAGAACGTGTCCGTCAGCACCTTCTTTAAGAGCTGCGTTAACTTCTTCTACAGTTACGTCTTTAGAAACTTCGAATACAACGTCTACTAATGAAACGTCTGGAGTAGGAACTCTCATAGCGAAACCGTCCAATTTACCTTTTAATTGAGGTAATACTAGAGCAACAGC
>CABQIM010000002.1 GCA_902464375.1 uncultured bacterium
CCCTCGCCCCTTGTGGGAGAGGGTTGGGGTGAGGGGTGGGATACGTAAACACAACTATCAGCTGTTTTATTTAATTACTAATTTTATTAATTCCAAGCTTGTCTGTGCTATACCTTTAGTTTTCTTTTACACCCTTATAAAACTCATTTGTAATCAGCTGTGAATATTTTTTCTTTTCACTAACAGATAATGCCAATTTTTCAGCACCATCAGATGTTGTTACACTCGCTACAATTCCGGATATATCTGAGAAAGGAAGTTTTGTTACATGAGCTTCAAATTTAGCATAAGGAACAGACTTACCGTAAATATTCATGTTTCCACGATTTGTAACCTTGATATCCTGTACCGTAATCGCCTGATATTTGAATTTTTCAGACAAATCTTTTAATTTTTTATCTACATTATTACTTTTAATATCCTGCTGCGTCAAAAGCGGTTTTTTACCGGAATCAACAATAATCATTTTTTGTCCACTAGCCTTATGCTCAGCAATAACAGCCTTGTAACCTACAAGATTAACTGCATTATCAATCTGGAATTCTTCATTCAAACCAGAAAAATTACCAATCTTTTTAGCACTTTCAAATGCGTGTTCTTGGACAAATCCTGTTACACTAACTCTCACCGCTTCAACATATTTTTGTCCACCGATAGCGTTAAAACCCATTATTGCAAGAACCAGCAAAAATGCGTTAAAAATTATCTTGATTAATCTAAACATTACTTGCACCTCTAATGTATATTTAGTACAATTATAACTATGACAAAGCCTGAAATCAATCTAGTTAATACGAGTGATGTGAATATAGAAGACGCTACTCCTGCAATGCAGAAGTTCTTAGAAATTAAGCGCGAACATCCTGATTGCCTGCTTCTTTATAGGATGGGTGATTTTTATGAAACATTTTTTGAAGACGCTGTAACCATGTCAAGAGAACTTGAACTCACACTCACAGGGCGCGATTGCGGTGCAAAGTTAGGTAGAATTCCACTCGCAGGTATTCCGATAAAAGCAATCGACGGATACCTTGAAAAACTTGTTGCAAAAGATATCAAAGTTGCTATCTGCGAACAATTGGAAGACCCCAAATTAGCGAAAGGCATCGTAAAACGCGGTGTCGTAAGAATTATTACCGCTGGAACAATTTTGGAAAGCAATTTTCTTAACCAAAACAGCAACAACTACATGTGTGCAATTTACAAAGCCAAAGATGGCAAAGAAGAAAAATGGGGCTTTGCATACACAGATATCTCAACAGGAGAATTCAAAGCAACACAATTGAATTACGAAACACTATTAACCGAGCTTGCAAGAATTCAGCCTGCAGAAATTGTTGCACAAGCTAAAAAAATGAAACTTCAACCATTCCAAATCGTACCGGAAGAAACAGTTGATTTGCCGAATGAAATTTTAAATATCTACAACTGTTCTAAAGTTCCAGAAAAAGTTTTTGAAGAGAATTTTGCCAAAGAAAACCTAAAACAAGTCTTTAAAATAGCTGATTTGGATGCAATCGGATACAACACTTGCCCAATCGGATTTAGAGCAGCCGCAGGGTTATTGGCATACATTTGGGAAAACACAAAAGAAGGCTTCCCAAAATTTGAAAGGATTGAAACATACGAACTTTCCGAATACATGTCCATTGATGCCGGAACTCGAAAAAATTTAGAACTTACAGAAACACTTAGAGAAAAAAATAAATACGGGTCTTTGTTGTGGGCGGTAGATAAAACTTCTACAAACATGGGCGCAAGACTTCTTAAATCTTGGATTTGTCAGCCGCTAAAAGACTTAAATCGTATTCTTAAGCGTCAAGAAGTTGTAAAAAGTCTTGTCGAAAATTCTTCAGTAAGATATGATATCCAATCAAAACTTAGAGGAATTTATGATATTCAGCGTCTTTCTACTAAATTGAGTAATATTTCAGCAACTCCTAGAGATTTTTTGAGTCTAAAAACATCACTACAAGCTCTTCCGGAACTAGTAGAAACAGCAAAATCAATTGATTTAAAAATATTTTCAAATATAGAAAATGATTTAGATAAACTAAAAGATTATGCAGAAATTATTGAGCAAACAATCAAAGAAGATGCTCCAATTACTATAAAAGAAGGTGGAGTAATAAAAGCCGGAGTAAGCTCTGATTTGGATTATCTTAGAGATTTGATGTACAACGGTGAAAATTGGCTCAAAGATTTTGAACAAAGAGAAAAAGACCGCACAGGAATAAATATCCTAAAAGTTGGTTACAATAGAGTGTTTGGTTACTTTATAGAAGTTACAAACTCAAACCTAAGCAAAGTTCCGCCGGATTATATCCGTAAGCAAACTCTAACAGGTGCTGAAAGATTTATCACTGATGAACTTAAGAAGCATGAAGATGAAGTGCTAACTGCGCAAGTAAAAGCATTTGAGCTTGAGCATAAATTATTCAGTAATTTTAGAGATTATTCAAAAGAATTTGTAACTCTAATCCGTGAAACCGCGGAATGTATTGCAGAACTTGATGTATTTACTTCTTTTGCCACAGTTGCAGCAGAACAAAATTACACCTGTCCGGAAATCAACGAAACCGGTGATTTTCTTGTAAAAAATGGACGTCACCCAGTTTTAGAACAAATTTTACCGCTTGGAACATATGTTGCAAATGACATTGAGCTTTCCAGCAGTGATAAATCTAAAACCCAGTTTATGATTCTAACCGGACCGAACATGGCCGGTAAATCCACATACATGCGACAGAATGCCTTAATTGCAATCCTTGCACAGATAGGTTCATTTATTCCGGCTGACTATGCCCAGATTGGAATAATAGATAAAATTTTCACCCGCGTTGGTGCAAGTGATGATTTAACACTTGGTAAATCAACATTTATGGTAGAAATGTCAGAAACAGCATGCATATTAAACAATGCAACACAAAGAAGTCTTATCCTTATAGACGAAATCGGGCGTGGAACAAGTACCTACGACGGCGTTGCAATAGCTTGGTCCGTAGCAGAATACATAGCTTCAAAAATCGGAGCCAGATGTATTTTTGCAACTCACTACCACGAATTGAATGTCATGACAAAAACATTCCCACAAATCAAAAATTATAGAATTACAATCAGCGAAGAAAATGGAGAAATCGAATTCCTAAGAAAGATTGTCCCAGGAGGTGCAAGCAAGAGTTATGGTATTCAAGTTGCAAAAATGGCAGGTTTACCAAATGCCGTAATCAAGCGTTCTGAAGAACTTATGGTTAAAATGCAAAAAGATTTTTCTAAGAACCTTGCCGGTCGCAAAAAAGACATTGAACTTGAAATCGACACACCACAATTAAACTTATTTTAATATCACATACTATTTAGTTAAAACTACAAGAATAAATAAAAACTACTAGTTCCATATCAAAGTGAAACTAGTAGTTTTATATTTCTATAAAAATTTATTAACAACTACGCTCCGCAGCAGTTTTTGAATTTCTTACCACTTCCACAAGGGCAAGGGTCATTTCTTCCAACTTTTTCTGTTATTACAGGTTTTTCCGCTTGAGGTTCAGAAATATAATCAAACATTTCAGAAAAAGCCTTTGAGCAGAATAGAACTGTAGCAGAAGAATAAATTTTGTTGTTCAAAAATTCTGATTTATATTTGTTCAACAACTCTTCATAACTCATATTTGTACCCATAAGCTCATTTACAACCTCCATGAAGTTTGGATACTGAGCGGATACTCTATTCAAAACCATATCAGGAATTGAATCATTCGTCAAAAAGTATTCAACACAATTTTTAGCATTTTCGATTGAATTTTTATCTTCAAATATCTTGCAAAATGTTGCATAGAAAGGTATTGCATACAAACCATTCTTTTCATCAAAAACAACCGCAACATCGTATGTTTCGTTATGAGAAGCAAAACCACCCATAGAATTTTCCAAAAAGTTTGAATAATTGTTATCTAATTCTTTTACATGGAAAAATTTGTATTCTGCAATATCACATCCTTTATCAGAAAGATCAATATCTTCGCCGTCATTAAATGCGCCAATAATATCATCAGCATGTTTGTTTGTCGTAAGAATCAAATCCTTATCAAAAGTCTTAATGAATTTTTGATACATTTCAGCAATCGTATTTTTGATTTCCTCTTCCTTTTCCGGATGGTCAAAATACAACATTCTTGGATTATGCACCAATTTCATAACAGCATATCTATAAGCTTCTTCCTTTTGTGAATGCGAAAGTACACTTGAAATTTCAATTACATAATATTCACCATCAAGTTCAAAAATTCTTGCTGCAATATATTGTCCTGCATAAACTCCTCTGAAGTTTGTCATTTTTGTAAGTGAAAGTACCTTATAAGTTCTTTCATTTATCAAATTATATAATTCAAAACCATTTTTAAGAATTTTTTTGATTTCAAAGATAGAAGCTTGTGTATTCAAAAAGCTCTCTAAAACAGGAGTTGAACCTTTTTCTTCCTTAAACATTTCCAAAATTGATTTACCTTCAATTCTGCGTTCAAAAATATATGGCAGAAAGATTTTTTCCATTTGGTTTAATGATATATTTTTTGCACCGATTGTTGCTAAGTATTCATCAAAATCACTTTTTACCTTTTCATTAGTTTGGGTGAATTCAAAAATTTCTTTAACTATATCATTAATCTCGTTAATTTTTTCTATAACTGCCATTTTCCTCTCCTCTATTTATCTTTTAAAACAAGAATAACTTAATCATAAGATTTAATCAATAATCAAGTGTACTATATAGGATGCCGTTATTGATATTATTGGTAAATGTTTTATTTTAGTTCTTCTTTCCAACAAAAATAAAAATAAATTCCCAAAACAAAATACACACTCCACATTATGACTGTAGAATAAACCTTCTCACCGCTTAATGCTATCAAACCCCACATAACAGCAGATAGCCCGTTAACAAAAATCCAAACTCCCCATTGCTCAATAGCTCTTCTTACTGTTAAATACATGCCGGCTAACGAGAATACTGCCGTAATTCCGTCTATAATAGGATTTTTGTCATGTGTATAATACAAAACAACAATTGCAAGTGCTGTCAATACCAATGTTATTGCTGAAAGTACAAATCTTTCTTTCTTCGATAATGATGTTTTAATTATTTCAGAGCTACCGGTCTTCAAATGCGAATTCCACTTGAAAAATCCTACCACTTGCATAGGTATATAATACCCCATATAGAGCAATAAATTTCCCCAAAGCGCGTTATGAAAAGAAAGGTAGCCATAAAAACTTGAACCCGTAATTCCGAATAAATAACAAACGGGATTTCCTTTGCCTGCCAAAAATGTATAAGTAATACCGAAGAATGCTGATGTTACTGCAATTGGGCTATCCTTGAATATAATCAAATTACAAACAAGTATCAAATAAATGATACCAAGTCCGATTTTTTCATATCTCTTCCAAGGTTTATTAACAGTCATATTTATGTTATCTAATAAAAATAGATGAAAGTAAATTCTCAAAGGGATATCTCATTCAAAAGTATTTATACAAACAAAGCGTTTAAGCGCAGTTTAGAGTTTGCCTCTGATAATGGCGCTCTATTTTCTGCTGCAACAATTCTTGGCTTTTCCACATGTGTTCGTCCCGCAGCAATATGGCTCGCTCCTAAAAGTGACAAGGAAAACAAAAAATTCGCTTGCGCTAAATCAATATCCTCAAGCGGTGCAGGCTTCGCACTAACATACGCAATCTCAAAACCGTTTGCAAATTCAATAAAAAAAATAGACAACGCTCCTGAAAAATACTTAAAACAAGACACCATAAAGTTTTTTACAAAAAATGAAGATAAGCTCACACACTCTAAAAGTTACAACCTAGCAACCCAAATGTTCAAGCTTGGTTTAGGACTCGCTATCGCCATGCCGAAAGCCATCCTGACAAGTGCCGGACTCCCATACGTTATGCGTGGATTATTTCATCAAAAGAAACAAGATGATATAGACGCGCGCAACATTTCATTCAAAGGCAAAAATCAAAACAAACTTGCTAATGGTATCGGAAAAGTTCTGGATAAAAACTGGATGCAAAAGTTTTCTGAACGGTTTAAGGATTCAAACTTTCCAATGCACATAATCGCTGCAACTGACGCACTTACAACTGCAACATTCATTCATCAAACAAATATCAGCAATAAAATTCCAGAAGATAGAAAACGTGCCTTAAACTATAACACCGGAATATCCACTGCAATAAGCATCGTAAGCAGTTATATTTTGGATAAATTAACTCAAAAACCAACCGAAAAATTTATCGAGAATTTCAAGCACGCTAACAAAGGTTTACCAAATGTAGAAAAACAAGTCGATGGAATCCGAATCGCCAAGCCAATTTTATTAATGGGATGTGTCTACTATATGCTAATCCCATTCATCTCAACCTTCCTCGCGGAGTACTACGTACGTAGACATAGGGTCGGCTACTAAGTCGTGATAACGAGATTGTATAAATACTACCAACTCCGCCTCATTAATGGAACTACAGGCTTAATGTGCATTTATTTCCGTACGTAGACATAGGGTCGGCTACTAAGTCGTGATAACGAAATTGTATAAATACTACCAACTCCGCCTCGAAGTGCTACTACAAGTTTGGCGCGTTCCCTCTCCTCGGGGGAGGTATAGACACTTCTAAAACTTAATTCTCGCCCGCAACATCCATTGAGCGGGAGAGATGTCACGTTAGTGACAGAGAGGGAAGGGTGGGGGCTAATTTAAAGTTGAATAATTAAAAGTTAATGGTGCATCGTATGCACCATTAACTTTTAATCGACTTGAATAAACCTACCCTTGCCCATTCCATTCAAAATATCGTTTCTTTTCATCCTTAAGAATAAATCCATTCTTTTTATAAAACTCAGAAACACTTCCTGCATCAGCTCTCAATCCAATAATCTTATCTGCATATTGAGCCTTCAATAAATCAAGCATTTTGCTCCCGATATTTTTATATTCTGCTCTTTGGCATAAAGATGTTTGCTCCGGATCAACCTGAATATAATTAAGTTCAACAGAATTTTTATCTTTCTTTTCTATTTCAGCCATGCCTAATATCTTTGAATCGTCTAAATCGTCAAAATCTTTATCTTGTTTTGTCATTATATAAATTTCGCAAGGTTCATCTTTCAATTTTGTTTCAGACATCAACATTGCTCTATATGCTATATTTGATGCAAACTTTTCTCTTTCCCAATTTCTTGCAGCATAAGAAAGCGCCATAACATCAAGCAGGTTATTTCTATCAAATTTCACCCAATTGACTAATTCCGGAACATATTCTCCAGAATTTATTTTTTTAATTTCTGCCTTGCATTCAAAATTTGCTTTAAATCCTAAATGGTTATTAATACTGCCTATATTCATTTTATATTTTTATTTCGCCAAATAAACTGTACTACTTCCGGATCTATTAACTTAAATCCGTGTGTTTTATAAAAACCTACCGCACCAGCTGAAGAAAACAATGTGATTGCCTTATTGTAAATCCGTTTGGCAGAGTCCAACATAGCTTCTCCAACATGAGTATATTTTCTGTTTTTTACTCCATACTTTGAAGTTGGTTTAACTTGAAAATATCTTATTTCATCAGGGTCAGCAAGTTTACGCTCTACTAACATAGCACCAAGAATTTTGCCATCATCTAATCTATGAAGTTTTTTCTTTTGTGTTGTTAGTAAATATATTTTGTTATTGTATTCAGAGAGTTCCCCGCGTTCAATTTTTTCTGCCCTATTTGCAATATCACCGGCAAAAAGCTGACCTTTCCAAGTTTCAGAGATATTACACACTGCATCAATATCTCTACTATTTTTAGGGTCAACTTCTACGAAATTTGCTCTTAAAGGCTCATATGATTGAGTCTTACTATTATATTTTTGTATCGGCACTTTTTGTATAAATCGTGCACGAAAATTTATTGCGTTGGTTGTTGCATTCATCATACTAGATACAAAACCCATAAAAAATAAATTTGCTACTTGATGTAACAAATTTATTTTTTAAGTAAATTATTCAATAACTTTTAGGACTTCATAAATATTCATCTTATGCGATTTTCCCCTAATTTCTACATCAGAAATTTTTATAACATCTATAAAACTCTTTGTTGCTTCATATGTAGAGGAGCTAATCAACATTTTTGTTTTATAAACCTTGTTGTAACTTTCAAGACGGCTTGCTAGATTAACTGTATCACCAATAACAGTATATTCCATACGGTTAACAGAACCGATATTGCCAACAAAAACTTCACCGGTATTAATCCCGATACCAATTTCAATTTTTGGTTTACCTTCTTGCGCCCATTTTTTCTGCAATTCTTTTACTTTCAATAGCATTTCGTAACCGCATTTAACTGCATTTGAGGCGTGGTCTTTATCTTGAATAGGTTCACCAAAAATCGCCATAACAGCGTCACCGATAAATTTGTTAATAATGCCATTATATTTGGTGATTATAGGCTCCATTTCCGTAAAATATTCGTTCAAAATTTCAGAAACCTGTTGTGCAGACATTTGTTCTGACATAGATGTAAATCCGCGAATATCAGAAAAAAGAACCGTTACAGTAGCTTTTTTACCGCCCAATCCAAGGTTATCAATATTCATAATTACACGTTTCATAACGTCTTGTGACATATATTTGCCCATTGCGGATTTTACTTTTTCTTTACTTCTATTTTCCAAAACAAATTTATGCGTATACCCAATAAGCATAGTAATAACAAACATTACAGGCGGAGTGATTACAAAAATAATCGTTTTAAAATAATAGCAAATAGCTGCGAGCAAGAAATAGCTTGCAATTAGTCCTATAGATAACATTATTGATTTAAACAAATCATTAATACGAATTAAGACATAAATTAATACCATGCCCAAAATCATAAGTAAAATGTTTAAACATTTTGGAACAATTTTAATAAAATCATTGTGCATTATGTTATCTATTGCTGTTGCCTGAATATCAACCCCAGGGTGATTAGATATCATCGGAGAATTTTTATTATCATTCAGCCCGCTGCCGGCAGAAACATTAGCACCAAGAATAACGACTTTATTCTTAAATTCATTTGGATTAACTAAAGCCTTTTTTCCGGCTATTATATCATCATAAGAATCCATTATATCAATCGCAGAGTATTTCTTATGAGAGTATCCTTGATTATTCATTTTGTAGAATCTCAAAGGTACGATTGATTGATAAACAGTGCTTTTTTGTTTGATTTTGTAATTTAAGTCAGGAAAATAAATCTGAGAATTCGTCACCACCATTTTGGGATTTTTGTTCTTTAACAAAAAGGCTTCTAAAGCTGCTGAAGGATAAATTTCACCTTTATATCTAATGATGTATTCCTGATTTCTAAAGACTTCATCCATTGCGTAAGAAGAAATTTTGCCGTCAATAAATCCGGGGATAATTGATACAGAACCGCTATGTTTTACAACATCGTAATATGGTTTTGGAAAAGGCATTATACTTGAATATCCATAACTCGGAACTGTTATTTTATTAATAGCACCTGTTGCATATTTAGTAAATGCTTCGTCGTATATTTCGCCAAAATCAGGATTTTCCCACCCAATAATATTTGGCATAAACCCAACAACAAGATTATCCATTTGGTTTACTGAATTAAAAAATCGAGCATCAGAATCAGGATTATCAATATCTAAATTAGAAACAAGTGCATCATGCAAAATAACGTCCGGATGAGCGTAATCTTTCAGGTAAGAATATATTTTGCAGTATAAATCACGTTTCCAAGGCCAGCGATAAGTCCCAATAGACTTGTCATCAATAACAATCAGCACAACATCATTACTGCCATAAGTTTGCTTGTGCGTATCAAACGGCAGCTTCTCTGTTAATACATGCTTAACCATATAATCATAGGCTTTTGGTTCAACAAAAGTATATGTTATAAAATATACAAAAATTAACGCAGCTAAGACTATTAAGCTTAGTAAAAAAAGTTTAATCTTTTTCAAAACAGAACCCCTAAATTTTTCTTAAAAAGTTTGACTTACCTGTTCATGATATAATAAATTAATAGAAAAGGATACATACAAATGAGTGAAAATTATATAGAGATAATCAAACAAGATAAGCTTTTTCCAATCATCAGAACAAAAGAACCGGAAGAAGCAATTGAGATTTCAAAAGCCCTAGTAGAAGGCGGCATAAGAATTTTGGAAATTAATGTTGAAAATCCGACTTTATACAAAGCAATTGCAGAAATTTCAAAATTCGCAACCGTTTGTGCCGGTGGTATTATTACTTCAATGCAGGCTGACGCGGCTTTTGAATGTGGTGCAAAAATGATTGCATCTCCAATATTCCAGATGAATATGGTTAAAATCACTAAAAATAAACGCGTTCCGTTTATTGCCGGAGCGTCTACAGCTAATGAAGCTTATATTGCTTGGAAATCAAGAATTCCGCTTATCAAATTGTATCCTGCTGATGCAATGGGCGGTGTTCAGTATATAGAAGACATCCTTAGACAAATGCCATTTTTAAGCCTTATGCCAATGGGAAATATCAAGCTTTCTCAAGCTGTAACATATATTAAAGCCGGTGCCGCAGCAGTTGGTGTTGGTCGTGATTTCTATCAAGGTTTTACTCCGAAAGAAATTACAAACAGAACAAAAGAAATTATGAAAGAAGTTAAGGATTTTTCTGAATGGATGCAAAAGTAGATATTGCGATAATCGGTGAATGCCTTGTAGAGCTTTCTTCGAATGGAACTCTGGCTGATACTTCTACGCTAAACAAATATTTTGGCGGTGATACGGTTACAACTGCCGTTGCTGTCGCAAGATTAGGCGGAAATGTTACTTACCTAACTCAAGTCGGAAATGACGGTTTCAGTGAATTCATTCTATCCAGCTTGCAGAAAGAAAATATTGACACTTCACTTATCAAATCAAATGATGAGCAGAATGGAATGTATATTGTATCAAGAACTCCGGAAAAGAAAGAACTCTTGTACTACAAACGCAAAACGGCTGCTACAAAGCTTTCTATCGATGACATTTCAGAAGATTATATTAAGCAACTTAAATTGATTTATTCAACAGGTGTTGTGCAATCATTGAGCGCAAGCTCCAGAGAACTAGTGAGAGAATCTTTCAGGGTTGCTAAGGAAAATGATGTTCTAACGGCTTATGATCCGAATTACACTTCTTGTTTTATGAATTCAACTGACACAAAAGAATATTTTGAAGAAATTGTAGAATTTACAGATATTATATTTTTAAGCTTGAAAAACGATGCTGCAAGACTTTATGAAGTAGATTCAATCGACAAAGTCGTAAAATATTTTTGGGACAAAGGTGTAAAAATAGTTGTTATAAAATCCCACATTGATAACGGATACTATACCGGCTATCGTGGCGAAATCTCGTTTACAGAATTCTATAATTCTCAAAAAGCAATAGATACAACAGCTTCCGGTGACGTATTTAATGGCGGATTTTTGTATGCAATAACAAATGGTTACGCACCAAGCGAAGCTACAAAGTTTGCTTCTGTTGTTTCCGGTTTACAAACTCAAAATTATGGTGCAATTCAAGCTATTCCTTATAAAAACGCAGTTTTGGAGAATGTATAATGACAAAATATATTGTATCCGGCTATATCGGATTTGATAATTTTGGTGACGAAGCAATTGCAAAAGTTTTAACCGACAGGCTTAAAAAAAGCGGTGCAGAAAAAATTACTTTAATTTCTTCTAACCCTGAAAAGACTGCCCAAATACATCAAGTTAACTCTTGCAAGATGCTTGATTTTTGGAAGAGTCTGTGTGAAGCCGATGTTCTTATATCTGGCGGAGGAAGTCTTTTGCAGGATGTTACGAGTGTTAAGAGTTTGATTTATTATCTTGGTGTAATTTATTCTGCTCTAATTTTGCATAAAAGAGTAGAAATCTTTGCGCAAGGAATTGGACCTATAAACTCTAAAGTTGGGCAAATTTTGACAAGATTTGCTTTGTCTAATGCTGATAAGATTTCTGTAAGAGATAAGAAATCTCAAGAACTGTTAAAGAAATGGGGAATAGAATCAGAACTTGTAAAAGACCCGATTTTGGAACTGGAACTCCCACACAAAAATAAAACTGGAGTAGTCGGAATTCAATTAAGAAATTATCCGACTGTAACAGACAAATTTTTAAGCCGACTTGCAGAAGAAGTGATTAAAAATTTTGCGGATAAAAAGATACAAATAATATCTTTGCAAGATAGTGTAGATTTGGATATTTGTGAGAAATTTGCACGGATTTTGAAAATTAATGGACGAGAAAATAATGTTGAAGTTGTGAGCGGATTGTCGATTAATGACGTTTTTGAATGTATTTCAAATTTAGAATACCTTGTTGCGATGAGATTTCATGCTAATGTTGTAGGGATGAAATCCGGTGTAAAAACGCTTGCAATTGATTATGATATAAAAGTTAAAAAATTGGCTGATGAGTATAAGCTTCCAATTATAGAATTAAATCAACAAGACATGAGCAAAGAATTTGAGCAATTGTGCTTAAAATAAAAACCACCCTAATTAGGGAGGTTTTTTTACAAATAGAAAATTGAAAGTGGAAAGTTGTTTTAAAACAGTTTGTAGCTGTACCTACAAGTAGGGCGTGTCCCCTCCCTTTATAGGGGGAGGGCTAGGGTGGGGGCTAATTCTCACAAAGTAGCAAGGCAGGGTTAAACCTAAACAAGCCCTTCCTTTAACGCTTTTACTGCGGCTTGAGTTCTATCATCGACAACCAATTTTTGGATAATATTACAAACATGCGCTTTTGCGGTATGCTCACTAATTGTCAATGTTTGAGCAATTTGACTATTTGATTGTCCATCAACAACCAATTTCAAAACTTCGTACTCTCTTTGCGTAAGATTTGAGTGATTTTCCTTGAACGCACTACGTGAAAGCTGGCGCGACGGAATGACACCGCTGTTTTTATCTCTGATAAACGGAACAACATGAGGATCAATCCACATTGCACCTTCCTTAACCATTTTGATTACACTCATCAGAAAGTCTGTGCTGATATCTTTGATTACATAAGCACTTGCACCTGCTGCAAGAGAGGCGTTTAATTCATTTTCGCTTATATGAGAAGTTAACATAATAACTCGAATGTTGTTATTATGTTCTAAAATTTGTTTTGTTGCATCAATCCCCGAAATATCCGGCAAACCGATATCCATAAGGATAATGTCGGGTTTAATAAGTCGTGCTTTTTCTACGGCTTCTTTCCCGTTTATAGCTTCGCCTATTATTTCAAGCTCTGGATAATCCGTGAACAGTGATTTTATACCAATTCGCATAAGTTTTTGGTCTTCAACAAGTAATATTTTTATTTGCATAAAACCTCCTTACGATAAGAAATTTCAACAAAAAGCGAAATCTCTCCACCGTAATATTAAATTACTTGTCTGTAATTATAAATTACTGATATAAACACCAAAAATGCTAATGCTTTTACGTTTAAATTTAGAAGTATTTTTTTAATGACTCTTGTAAATCCAATATCTTTACGTGATTTTCCAACATTGCCTGATTTCTGCCTTCATAAGCTGATGTATAATCTTCATTCTCATCAATTGCAAGATTAAAATACTTAACCGCATCATCAAGTTTATCTTGAAGATAATATACCATTCCAATCAAAGTATATTCAACTTCTTTCGCGTCAGAATGTTCAAGAGCTTTTTGATAATACTCAATCGATTTATCGTAATCTTTCTCAAATTGCTTTAAGGAGCCTAAACCGCGCAAAACAACAGGATTATTAGGGTCAAGACTATACGCTTCTTCCAATGAATTTGAACAAGACGAAAAATCAAATTTGTCATACTCTGCTTTGGCTTTATTAATCAAGCCAAGGAGTTTGATTTTTACATTCATTCTCTTGAAGAATCCGGAAATTTCTTGTAAGTATTCTAACTCGTCCGCCATTATACTGTGTGCATTTTTTCAAAAATGCCTTTTTTCTGTACCCAAATCTCTACTTCAAGCTTATTACCTTCTTCTACAAGAATATTTTTAAGCTCTTTAAAATTAACTTCCGCATGCTCTATATCACAAAGCATAAACATCACAAAGTGACCTTGCATAAGTGTTTGTTTAATATCTTCGATATTAACCTTGTATTTTGCTAAAACTGTTGAAATCCCTGATACAATACCAACCTTATCAGAACCTGAAACTGTAATAATTATTTTATAATCGTCCATCTTTGCCTCTTAAATTTATGCTCGCTTATGTACTAATTATAAATTTTTTACTACATATAAGTCAAGTTTTTAGGTTTTAATTCCATTTCGTGAATGCAAGAGCTAAACGTTGCAAGAAGTTTAATTTTGGCATTTGTGGATTATTTTTGTTGTTTGTATTGTTTTTGGAGTTTTTCCCTGTTTTTGGAACATCCATTAGCTTGTTAGTCTTGCTTGCAGCTTCACCGTTCATTTTCATAGCTTCTTCAAGATATTTAACTTTGAATGGATGTTTCTTCAAATCTGCATCAGCAACATCTTTTAATGACGCACTAAATATTTTGCTTGCTTCTTTTGCAATAAGTTCAATTTCACCGTTTGAATAACCGTTGTTTTGAAGTTTTTTAGCAAAAGATTTGAATGCAGAAGTCTTGTAGAATTTATCATCTACTGCACCAATATTTTTCATATACATTTCTAACAAAGCGGGTACTTGTTTTTTGTCAGGAAGCGGTACTTCAATTTTGTTATTAAATCTTCTTAATGCAATCGGGTCAACGATACCATTTTTAGGGTGATAGTTAGAAGTTGCAATTACTGTAACATTTGAACAATTTTCTCTAAGTTTATCTAAACCTGTTAAAACTGCAGCTCTTGATTTTGCGACTTCTTCTGCACCATGAGCGCCATCAGGAACTTTTCTCATAACTGCGTCTATTTCATCAATACATACCACGAATTTTTTATCTTTTGCGGCATTAGCGTGTTTAATAATTTCATCAAAACAACTGCTGATTTTCATACTTGCAGCATCCTTATACGGTGAACCCAAATCAGGATATTTGATACAAGTGAACATTGAGCCTGTTGCTTGCGCAAATTGTTTCGCTACATAAGTTTTACCGGTACCGCCATGTCCGTATAGGTACATAATATCCATACCGTTGCTTGCACCACCCCATTTTTTAGCTTCTTCAGATAATTTATTATTTTCAATTATTGTATTAAAAGCTTTTTTCAATGATTTGGAAGTTGTATCAGAATCTAAAGACGCAACCTTTTTATCTTTTGCAAAATCTTCCCATTTTAGTTTAACGCCTGTAAGTTTGTTCAATTCGTCATTTGCTTGTTTGCCGACATTTTTACCTAATTTCTTGAACCCTAAAACGCCCAATAAAGCAATTCCGGCTGTAGTCAAAAATGCTCCGGCAATACCAATTTGTGCCAACACTCCGGCTTTATTCCATCTATCTTGACTCTTAGCACGTTTTTCTGCTTGATTTTCTGCCATTGCCTGCATCATAAAAACGTCATCATTCAATGCATTTTCTGGCATTGGAGCAGTATAACGGTTATTGTAATTTACGTTATTTGGCTGTCCAATCTTTTGTGCTTCTGCTTTAAAATTTATTGTACTTACCGGAATTGTCATAATTTGCTCCTTGTTTATAATTCACTAGGGTTAATCTTTAAATCTGAAATCAATTTCATAAAATCTTGATTACTGAAATTAAGCTCATTTTGTTTATTTGCTATCGTTTTTACAATATCTTTTATATCGACTTTCTGCTCATTATTTGGCATATTACGTGGAGTTTGAGCCAATATTGCTTCCAACTTTCTGAATGATGTTTCTCGTCCATCTTTTGCCAAAAATTCTGAAATTATATCAAGTTCTTTTGAGCTATTTTTTAGTTTATCGGTTACTAAATCCGGACCTTGATTATAATAATGCTTTATTGTATTAGCAATTTGTTCTTTTGTAGGCAAATCTACTAAAACTTTTTCGCTGAATCTATCCAACATTGGTCTATCAAGTTTTTTGCCACCTAGTGCAATTCCTTTTTCTACATCAATTGGAAGGTTTGTCGCACCAATTGTAATAATATTATCTTGTTTCCCTAATTTTTCTGTAAAACATTTTTTGAATTCATTCAACATGTCATTGGAATGTTTTGCACTCATGCTATTATCTACCATCATTACAGAATCAATTTCATCCACAAAAACAAAATATTTTTTGTTCGGATTTGCTTTTGCTTCTTTACAAATCATATCAACAGCATTGTTCAAATTTCGTTCGCTTACACTTTGAAATTCTGAACCAAGATTTGTTACATCTAAAGATGCAAATCTTGAATCAGGAAATTCTTTCGCAATAGCTTTTGCAAATGTTGTTTTACCTGTCCCAGGAGGTCCATACAACAAAAGAGATTTAGGAGGCTTGCCACCTCTTCTTTTCAAAAGTTCTGCATTATTAACACAATTCTTAAATTCACTGGTAAAATCTTGCAAATTTTTAGGTAATGCTAAATCATCAATTTTTGCCGCATTCTTTAAATCAGACCAAATTTCCTTAAGCTCACTTGTCTTTTTAGCCATACCACCTGATGTCTTTGCGGCATAATATAATCCACCAATAGAACAAGCTGCTAACGTACCAAGAAACGCATAATATATACCTTGGTTAACTTTAGCCTTCTTCTGCTCTTTTTTCTGCTGTTTTATGAATGTATCTACATCCATTGGCTCATAAGGATTTGCAGTCGCTCTAAAATTAACCTTTTTATTTGTTGTCGGAATTATTGTTGTATTGTTTCCTATTGAATCAATCGTAGTCATACGAACTCCTAACACTAATGCTTCTAACATGTATAAAACAAAACTTTGAGCGAAATTGCTCCATTGTAAAGTTTTGTAAAACTTTTCTCAAAAAAGCTAAAGTTTTTCAAAAAAATGCCGATAACAATAATACAAAGGGACAATAAAGGAAAGAAAAAATGGGATTAGCCTGCTCAAATATAAGACTATTAACATTAACCGCCCGCAAAGCTGATTGCGAGTACGGTATTTCTATTGACTCTATGAGAAAAATGGCACTCTCTAGAGAACAGAGCAATTTGTCCAAAGAATACTACAGTAAGCTTCAAGCAAAAAGCATTGCTTATTATGATAATGGTAAGTATAACAAGATTAATTATAGCTACTTAATGGGATATGGAGCAAATTATGCCGCAATTACAAATGGCTCTAAGCCTTTGAAGAGCGAAAACTCAATGATTTTAACTGATTACAAGGGACAAGTTGTAATGGATGATGCTTACGCTAACGCTCTTGTTGCAGTCTTAGGCTCTTCTGCGATGGATTCTAACGGTAGAGGTGGAACATTCTCAACTGATAAAATTCCGGAAATCCTTGCAAAGTTAGTTCCAGGACGTACCGCAGAAGAATTTAAAGCTGTTATGGATGGAGATAGTGTCAGCTCAAGTTATGGAGCTTCCGGAGTTCAAACAACAACCGGCGAAGCTAACGGAAATAAAACAACCGTAGACAATACCGATTCTAATACTAAATTAATTCAAAAACTTGTTGATTTTTATGAGCCGATTTTTAAGGCAGCAGCTTCTAATGGTTGGACAAAAGAATACAATAATGAAATGAAAACTAATGATAATTATGTAAGTGATGCTATAGTCAGCGGTTCATTCCAACTTGCAACAGTTAATGAAGATGGTAACTATGACCCTGATACGTCTTTAACTTATTTTGTAACAGCAGGACTTCTTGAATCAAGAACGGATTCGGAAGCCAGAGAAGAAGTTACAGCTTGGTACAATGCAGAAAAAGAAAGAATTTCTGAAAAAGAAAACTGGATAGATATTGATATGGATAACCTATCAACAGAATTAGAAGCTATCAATACGGAGATACAATCAGTTAAATCACTGGTAGATGATGCTATCAGTTCAGTATTTGACTGGGGTAGCGGCTAATATTAGTCGCTAGCAAGAAGCCCGTTAGACTTCTTAAAAGAATTTTAATCCCTAATTTTTTCCTTTTCCTTTATATTAAATTATCAAACTTGCGTTCGCGCAAGTTTTTTTTGTGTACTACGTACGTAGACATTAGGTCGGCTGCTAGGTCGTGATGACTAGATTGTATAGACACTACAAACTCCGCCTCATTAGTGGGACTACAAGTAGGGCGCATCCCCTCCCATTATAGGGGGAGGGTAGAATTTTTTAGTGAACATTAGTGATGAACTTAGAAATTCGGGTGGGGGCTAATTAAAAGTTAATGGCGCATTGTATGCACCGTTAACTTACTTTACCCCTTATACTCCAACTGTTTCAGCACTGCCTCAACAGATTCTGGCGCCAAACCCACAATATTTTCAAAACTACCTTCGTACTTATCAAGATAACCATCCGGCAGCTCTTGTATACCATAGCTTCCGGCTTTATCAAGAGGATTAAATTCATCTATATAATAATGAATCATCTCATCAGTTAATTCTTTGAACCTTACATAACTTGTTGTAGAAAGCAAGGCTGCACGGTTAGTTCTGGTATTAATTCCACAAATCGAAGTTACAACAGAATGTGTTGCTCCGGAGAGCTCCTTTAACATCTGATAAGCTTCAGTTTTAGAATGCGGTTTGCCTAATATATGGTTATGCAACACAACAACTGTATCTGCAGCTATAACTAAAGAGAATTTATCAGAGCGTCTTACAACATCAAGACACTTTTGTGTTGCCAAATCCTCAATCTTATCATAAGAAAAAATATCGTCGCTCAATTTTTCATCATAATTTGAAGGTATGACTTCAAAATCGAGCCCTAAATCGGTCAAAATTTTTTTTCTTCTAGGTGAATTTGATGCAAGTATAAGTTTCATGATAAATTCTTTCTAGCTTCCTGTATCTTGTTGCTTCCCTTTTGAGTAAAACCAGCAATCCCAGTAAATCTTTTTTCTACAACATTCTTATCGTCAAAATTATCAACAGCAGTTTTTATCAAATCCGCCGCTTTCTTTATGATACCGGACCAATTTTTGTAAAACGGCTTCCTGATGGCATTTACACTACCGGACATATTATCAATGAGCAATTTAGTTTTTCCCATATCTAATTCAGAAAACCCGATTAATTTATTAGAAGGACCAACTAAAAATCTTCTATCGATAAAGAGTCCGTCCCCTCCAATATTTACTCCTGTTAGAATATCGGATTTAAAAGTATTTTCGCCTTGTAGCAAAACAGTTTCCTTGTTCATTTTTGATAACAAGGTCTGCATATTTTTAGTCGTTTCAGGACTCAAAAATCTCTGTTTTGCATTAAAATTTACACTTTGTACATTGTTAACTTGCATACCAACTCCTTACGAATACCCATTTTCGATAAATTCTCTATCTCTGAATTTTGCACCGAGTTCTTTTGCAATCTTTTCGCATTTATCCACGTCAACATGGTGCACTTTGTCAAACCCTGTTACAACAGAAGCCATAACGTCCATGCCGGCATCCGCAGCCGATTTGATAAATCCTTTTACTTCTTCATAAGCATTTTTGATTTTAGGCTTACAAATCTCATCATACATAGTTTCGTCAGCAGCATTAAGGCTAACTGATACAGAATCTATCAAACCTTTAAATTCTTCTGCTACATTGGTTTTATAAATCGCATTAGCATGTCCGTTTGTATTAACACGAATTTTGATATACGGATAATTTTTTCTCAAATATTTACAAAATTCTTTCATCATTTCACGGCGCAAAAACGGCTCTCCATATCCGCAAAAAACAACTTCTCTTGCTGATGGTGCAAATTTTTGAAATTGTTCAATAATATCTTCCAATGTGTAATTATCATCATGCCACATTTGGGCACCACAAACATCGTCCTTTTGATTTCTTAAGCAAAATACGCAAGAATTTGTACAAGAATTTGTAAGATTTATATAAACAGTTGAAGGATGTTCTTCATTATTAATTGAATAGACTAATGTATACATCATACCCCCTAAGAGCTAGTAATATTACACTCCTATATTACTACAAAAATTAAAGATTTTCTTTTTGTTCATTTTCAATTTTGCTTTTTTTAATCCACTTTTTATTATTTTTAGAGTTGCGCTCTTCGTGTTCATCACATCCGAGCACCTCGTTCAAATGATTAATCAAAGCTTCTGAGTGGTAGCACATCGCATGTTCCGTCTTGTGGTGAATGTCTACGATATGATAGTGCATTGCCATCTCAATTTGGATTAAAGCTATATTATAATCATAAATTCTATCAACATATCCACTGACGGCAGATATGTAATCCTTTCTTGCGCCTTGCAGCGCTACATAAGTTAATTCACCACTTTTATACTTGGCTTCTACAAGTTTTAAATTCTTTAGCGCTTGTTCAGCTTCCATCTGTGCTGTCGGTATCTGGTTTTCCGCTTTGTCAAAGTTATTGAATGCACGTTTAACTTCATAATACAAATCTTTTTTAAACAAAACTATCTCATTATCCGCAAGTTTAACTTGTGCATCAGCACCTTTTATAGAATGTTTAAGTTCCATCAAATTGACATTGGAATTCAAATTTACACCTACTTGGAAACTGTTATTATCTGTTAATGTAGTACTATTAAATCCGTATCCTGCATTTGCGCTAAGTGTTGGAAAATAAGTCTTTTTTATATATTTTAAAGACTCTTTCATCGCATCCCGAGTTGAAGTCAATACCATCAAATCAGGGCTGTTTACATATGCAAGCTCAGGTGCATCTTCTCTTGAGAAAGTAAAATGATACTTGGAATACGCTTTTGGTTTGGAATTATCGTCTTTATAGTCATTATTAAAATTAAAAGTCGCAGTATTATTAATATCAAAATTTGGTTGAGAATCCAGATACATTGCATTATTCAAATCAATTCTTGCATTATATACGTTATTTTTTGCCTCAATCAACTTAACTTCTGCTTCGCTTAAATTCAGTTGTGCAGTAGTCAAATCAGCTCCACTTTTTGAATTTTTTACAATATCTTTATTTATATCAAGATTGTTTTGCGCAACTTGCAGCATTGATTTAGCTTTTAAGAGATTATAATACTTAACTTTTACATCAAACAGAGTTGAGCACAAACTATCCATAAACTCATATTCAGCACCAAGTTTATAGAATTCTTCCATTTTAATATAAGCAGTAGTCCTGCCAAAATCCCAAACCATTTTGTTAACTGATACACCAACATTTGGAAGTTCTCTATAGTATCGGTTGTAATAGATATTGTCGGAATTGTTCTCATTATGAAATCCTACACCGGCACTGATTACAGGAAAATATGCAGACCTTGCAACTCCAAGATTACTCTTTGCAATATCAAGTTCATATTTACGTCGCTTGACTTTAGGGCTATTTTTAAAAGCGGTCGCAACACAATCAATCATATTAACAGAGCTTCCGTTTTTAATCTCAATCGGGTGGAACAATTCCTCATCGTCTTCATGGGCAAAAACAGGTAAAATATACCAGCCTGACAATATTAGAATTGCAAATGTCAAAACGCACTTTTTCATAAACCAATTATACCACAGGTTCTTTTGTGTAGACGATAAGAGAAATCAGATTTGTTTATCTTAATTGTCCATTATCAAATCCACAATCTCATTTGCGGAAATATCTAAACAATCTAATGTTTCACAAGTTGTTTGACGTCTTTCCCACAAACAAGGCTGCAGCGGACATTTACAATTTTTTGCCTTTATAGGAATAACAAGTCCGTTATCCGGAATCAATTTTTTATCATCAGTAGAACCAAAAATTACAAATGTTTTTACACCAAGTGCAACAGCAACATGCAATGGTGCAGAATCTGAACATAAAAACATTTCCGCTCCGGAAATCATCTCGGCAAGTTCCTTAAGATTTCTAGTCTTGCCATACATATTTGTATATTTTTCGCAAGGAACATTTTTTTCTATTGTTTCAATAACTTCTTTATCATCAGGTCCACCGACAAGAATGACTTTTTTACCATTATCTGCAAGTTTTTCTACAACTTCAGCCCACTTTTCCGCCGGAATGGTTTTTATCATCCCTTTGCTTACACTCATCAAACTTACCCCAGGATGAATCAATACTGTATTCGATTCGACAGGCTTTCTCTCAATATTAATTTCTGGAAGTTCTGTATTATACTTTGTAATTCCTCTAACCAAGTCATGATACATCTTTGCAGCATATTGTTTTTTGTTCAATGCAACTGCTTGAGTCAATAATTTTTCACTCAATTTTCCGGAATTATATCCCACACGAGTTTTTATAAAAGTTGCAAACAAAAACATTGAAATAAATTTATTTGAGCCGGAAGAAATTACGATATCAAACTTTTTACTCCATATTTGGCGCAAAAGGTTAAATAATTCTATATATTTATTTGTTCCTTTTATATCCGCGAACAAAACATCATCAATAATATTTGTCAAACTCAAGACGCCTTTACTTCTAGGCTCTAGCGCCAAAGTGATTTCAGAATCCGGAAATTCTTTTTTCATAGAGATGATTGTTGGCAAAAATAAAATTTCATCTCCTAAACCGCCAAAATTAATAAATAAAATCTTCTTTTTCATACACCATTATTACTTTAAAAATATTCGATTTTCAATAATTGATTTTAACACATGCTTAAAATATAATTTTTATAAAGAGAGTGAAAACAAATGAAAATAGTTAATAATAATGATAACCAAGAAGAATATAAAGCTTTTTTAAAAAACATACGCGAAGAGAAAAAAGAAACATCAAATTTTTCTAAACTGCTTTTTACAATAGTTCTTGCTGTTCTATGTGCAGTAATCGTATGCGTTACAGTTGTAGAGAACAGCTATCTTTTAGACAAAATCAGTGGCGAACAAGCTGATGATGCCGGCGGATTTTTCAAATTCTATAAAAAAGAACGCAAAAACTTTGAAACACCATTCTCACCAAGAAGACAAAATATCCTACTTCTCGGTGTTGATTCAAATGGTGATAGTGCTGACATTTGGACAGGAACACGTTCCGATACAATTATGGTCGTAAATATCGACCCTAAAACTCATTCCGTTAACGCAATAACAATTCCACGTGACAGCAAAGTTTATCTTCCTGATAATAAAGGTGTGCAAAAGATTAACGCAGCGCACGCTTTAGGCGGAATTAATCTAGTTAAAAAGACACTAAAAGAAACATTCGGTATAAAAATCGACAAATATATTATTGTTCACGATGAAGCAGTAGAAAAGGTTGTTGACGCATTGGGCGGTATTCCTATTTATGTAGAAAAACCAATGCACTACCACGATTATGCCGGACATTTACATATTGACTTAAACAAAGGAAACACTGTTCTTAACGGCAATCAAGCTGTCGGATATCTAAGATACAGAAAAGATGGACTTGGTGATATCGGTAGAACTCAGCGTCAACAATGGTTTATGAGAAGCTTGTTTGAAAAACTTCACTCTCCACAAATTATTACAAAAATTCCGGAAGTATTGAATATTTGTAATACGTATATCAAAACAGATATGAGTTTCTATGAGCTTTCTCAATACGCAGCTTTTGCAAGAAGTATTGACGAAAACAAAATAGAGATTGCAACTCTTCCGGGGGCGCCAAATCAAAAAGGATACATTAGTTATTGGATTCTTGACCCGCAAAAAACTCAGGAAGTCATTAACAGAATGATATATCGTGACAAACCTGTTCTTGACGGCACAAAATTTAAAGGTGGAATTATGTATTCACCTAGAAAAGAAACGGAAGCGCAAGCTTTGAAAGAGCAACTTAATGAACTTGGGTTTGAAGTAAATATGCTCAAGATTACACATCTTTCTCACACAAGATTTGTTGCAAACAAAAACGAAGTTACTGTTGATTTCTTAAATTGGTTGCAAAAGAAAATGCCGGAACTTAACGGCATGCAGTTTATTTATGACCCAACAGAAACATTCTCTGTCGGAAGTGATTTCACAATTATTCTGACAGAAGGCTAAGTGCTACGCACGTGTACTACGTACGTAGACATTGGGTCGGCTGCTAGATAAAAATTACAAGATTGTTAAATAACTACCAGTTCCGCCTCGAAGTGTGACTACAAGTTTAGCACATTCCCTCCCTTTATAGGGGGAGGGTAGAATTTCCAAATGAGAGCTGTGCTCGAATTTGAGAAATTCGGATGGGGGCTTATTCTATATAGCGAGTAAACCCTTCAGAAAATAAACGAAAGGACAAATATGCAACTATTAGACTTAATTAAATCTCGCAAAAGTGTTAGAACTTATTTAGAAAAAGAAATTTCTGATGAAGATTTGAGAAAAATATTAGAAGCCGGACATTTAGCTCCAAGCTGGATGAATGTTCAATCTTGGAAATTTATCTTGGTTAAGTCGCAAGAAAACAAAGATTTGCTTTCAAAACTTTCAATCGGACAGTCACATGTTAAAAACGCTAAGGCACTTATTGTTTGTATTGCAGATGAAAACGCTTGGGAAGAAGCTAAAATTACTCATATAAAAAATCCGGCTCTTAATCCTGCCTTACAAGGAGAAAACGGTTTATTAGTAAGAACTATGGAACAAGTAATTTATCCGATTGCTTATATGATGTTAGAGACTGAAAGTTTAGGAATAAGCTCTTGCATAATTGGCGCCCTTGGTAATGAAATTACACAAATTGAACCTGATACATACAAAGAAGTTAGAGAAAAATTAGGCTTAAAAGAAGGTCAAATTTTATCTTCCATCATAACTTTAGGCTATGAAGCAACACCAGCTGAACCTAACAAGAAACGTAAAGATTTTGACGATGTTGTTTTCTTAGAAAAAATCGGACAGAAGTTTTAAACAAAACATATCTTTCACCTTTATGCTATAATATCTCTACAAAAAACAAAAAGGAGAGATTTAATATGTATAAACTAAAACCAAGTTGTGAATTGGAAGGTGAATTGTTCAAAAATGTTTTTGACAAAACTCCTGATTATATAAAAAATTTAGATTTGATGAACTTTGATAACGAAAACGGATTTACTTTTACTCTAAAAAAAGAGCACTTATATCCGCATTCAGAATCAAATCCGGAAGGATTAAACCTAAAAGATTGGTTTGCAAATTATTCTAAAGAAGCAAAAGTTTCTACAGCCGGAATCAGAGGACCACAAAATATTTTGTTTCCGCAAGATACAAGATTTCCTATCAATCTTGTAGGCATCGTGCTTGCAACTTTAGCAAAAGCACTTGTTGCAAATGAAAAATATGCAGACAAGCAAATCATTAAGCTTGTAGGAAGCGAAGTCCGCTACAATTCTGCATTGTACCTTGATGCAATCGCAAGAATTCAGGCAGCACAGGGAATTAAAACTCTGACACCAAAAGAAAGACGCACTATTCCTATATGGTTAGCTTCATTCTTAGCATTCAAACTTGACCTTGTTGGTGGTGAATATATCACATCAAGCCACGGTATTTCTGTAAAAACTGCAACAAAAGACTTGAATTCACAAGGCAGTCAATATCTACCGGAAGAATCTTTGGAATTTGTTAACAAAATTCAAGAAATTTTTGATAAAGTTGAAAAAGATGGCTCTTATGAAATTAAAATTGCACCTAAAAACGATGCTCTTATTGATGATAGCATTATGGCAAAACTTAATGACGGTGTTGATTTATACGTTGATTACTTAAAATCCGGTGTTGCACAAAATCTTGATGGCATCAAAAAGATGAAATCTAAATTGTTTATCGAAAGTGTTGGCGGATGTGCATACAGAACTCTTAGCAGAGTGTTAGAAAAACTTGGTATTCAAGACAAATTTGTTTGGAACAATACAGAAGAAGATCCGTTTTTCCACTCAATCGGTAAATACGATACTGACCCTAAAGGAAACAAAGTTTTCTACGATTATTCAGTAGATGCAACTGTACTTGCAAAACGTCCAAATGGTGAAAGATTTTTCCCTGTAATAGAATCTTTGCATTATGACAAAGTTTTGTCAAATTATCCTCTTGGTACAATCGTTTTGATTACAGACCCAGACCACGACAGATTGACAGTTTGCCAAATCGAAGCAGCCGGAAACACTCCTGCTCTTGATGATTACGGCATTTCTTACATTAAGCTTGATGATGAAAGAGTATTGACCGTATACAGCGCAAACCAAGCATTCTTAATGCTTATGAACTACAGAGTTAAACAACTCAAAGCACATAACAAGTTCAAAAATCACCCTAGATTTATGATTAAGACAACGGCTTCTGCTCTATCTTGGGATGAATGGGCAAAATCACACGGCATTAAAGTGGTTAACGTTCCTGTTGGATTCAAAGAAATTGCTAATATTATGAAGAAAGTTGAATTGCAAATCAAAAACAATCCGGATAAAGAGGTTGTTGTTGATGATGTATTCGGTAACTCAATTAATTTGGGCATTCAGCCTAGATTAATCTTCGGTGGCGAAGAATCAGGCGGTATGATTATGGGTTCTGAAGATTTAATTGAATCGCTTACGGGTAGAAAAGCTATCGCAATGCGTGAAAAGAGTGCTACTGAAGCAATAATTGTTGCAGCATCTTTAGCAGCAAAATTGGAAGAAGATAATAAAACTCTTTCTGAATACTTAATTGAAATCTTTGACGAAAACAATATCATCGCTAAATTTGACGTAAGAGAAGATATTTCTTATTACAACGAATCAGAACCTGATATTGAAAAACTAAAGCAAGCAAAGGTTGAAGGTGAAAAACAAAGAACTAAGAACGATTTATTTTACTTGTCACTTGCTATTGCAATCAGAGAAGGTAAAGCTGATTTAGAAGCTGTTAAAAAAGTTCTAAATGGTGCTTTTGCAGAACTGAATTTTGACAACCTAAAATCAGTTAAGTTTGTAGGTGATGGAACTTATTTACAATTTACAGATAAATATGTAGAAATTCGTCCTTCAGGAACAGACGCCAAAACAAAAGCTTATGCAGGCGGTGAAAACTTGGAAATGATTGAAAAATTCTCAAGAGTTTTAGGCAACTACTCCGGTGACAGAACTGAATTACATAAAGAACTTATTTCTGACGAATTCTATGAAAATTCTAAAGAAGTAGCTTTAACTCATTATTTAGAATTCGTAGAAAAAGATGCAAATAATGAGAAATTTGAAATTCCTGAATATAATTTCTAGGAATTAAAAATAAAGTCATTTAAAAAGATGCAGATTAACTAATCTGCATCTTTTTTTATTTTTTTTACTTATTTTTCCTAACCTTTTTTAACAACCGTTGCAATTAATTCGCCATAACTGTTAACACATCCGTTTGTTTCCTTAATTTCGTAAGTAGCTTCGCTATCCGCTGCTTTTTCTTTTTCTGCAAATGCTTCTGCGCTTTCCAAATCTTTAAATTCTGCAGCCATTTCAGCCTCAAAATAAGATGGTTTGTCGATATAAACCTGATACATATTTACCTCCTAATTTAATTAAATTTTACTTTATACCCTCACTTTAGAGCTAATAAGTTTGTTAGTCAAGAAAAATATTATACAAAAATTAGCCTATTTTTTGTTGTAATTACAATTGAAGTGGATATCTCAACATGTTATAATCAATTTTGTAAAGAGAAGAAACATTAAAAACAATGTTAGAAAGGAATAAATTATGGCAAAATATGTATGTTCAATTTGTGGTTATACTGCAGAAGGCGAAGCACCTGAAAAATGTCCGGTTTGCGGAGCTGCAAAAGAAGCTTTTGTATTAATGGCTGATGATAATAAAAATTACGCTGATGAACACAGAATCGGTGTTGCAAAAGACGTAGACCCAGAAATTCTTGAAGGTTTGAGAGCAAACTTTATGGGAGAATGCACAGAAGTTGGTATGTACCTTGCAATGGCAAGACAAGCTGATAGAGAAGGCTATCCGGAAGTTGCAGAAGCGTTTAAAAGATACGCTTTCGAAGAAGCTGATCACGCTTCTAGATTTGCAGAACTTCTTGGTGAAGTTGTTACTTCTTCTACAAAGAAAAATCTTGAATTGCGTGCAGAAGCTGAATTTGGCGCTTGTGACGGCAAAATGAAGATTGCTAAACGTGCTAAAGAATTAGGTCTTGATGCTGTTCATGATACAGTTCACGAAATGGCTAAGGACGAAGCTCGTCACGGTCGTGGATTTGATGGCTTATTAGCTAGATATTTCGGTAAATAATAGGATAGTGTATTTTTTATAATAAGGTCGGGCAATTTTCAATTGCCCGACCTTCAATATTATTTCAACAATTTATCAAGAATTTTCACAAGTTCTTCAATTTTCTTATCCTGCTCAACTTCGTTTTCACTCTTGAACGATTCTTTTATACAGTGTTCAAAATGTCCTTTTAAAATCTCGAAATTGACTTTTTTTAAAATTGACTGACTGGCAAGAAGCTGGGTGCTAATATCAATACAATAGCGGTCTTCCTCTATCATTTTGATTAAGCCGTCAATTTGACCTTGTGCCGTTCTTAAAAGTCTTGTCACCTTTGTTTTATCAGCATGCATAATAATTATTCCTTACATCCGCATTTTGGTTTTCTTGAGAAACATGATTTCTGCGCTTTTTTACAACCGCAATTTTGGGAACAATCACATTTTTGTTCACATTTGCAAGGTTCACCTTTTTGGCAGCCACAATCACAATCTGTTTCACAAACCTTATTCTCTTGACATCCGCACTCACAATTTTGAGAACATTCGCATTTTGGTTTGCAGTTACATCCACAATCACATTGTGCAAAAGCTTCTGTAGACAAAAACATAAAAGCACCTAATAGCATTAATCCTGTCAATAATTTTTTCATATAATTCTCCTTATTTTAGATTTCTTGACACCCCCATGGGGTATAGGTGTATAGTAGTGCTATTTTTATTTTTTGTCAAGCCTCCAAAAAATTCCTAAATATATCAAGTCCATGTTCAGTCAAAATCGCTTCCGGATGGAATTGTACGCCATAAATCGGCTTATTTTTTATCTTCAAAGCCATTGGGATGTTATCTTTTGTCCATGCGGTAATTTGAAAATCAGAAAAATGGGGTAAGGGGGCAATCTTAACCATCAGTGAATGATACCTCGTTGCACTAAATCCTTGTTTGAATCCCTTAAACAGCTCGAAATCTTCATCGAAAAATATTTCAGAATTTTTACCATGATATGGTTCCGGCGCTTTCACAATTTCTCCGCCAAAATATTTGGCAATACATTGCATACCAAGACACACACCTAAAATTGGGGATTTATCCTTATAAAAATCAATAACGTCCATTGTAACTCCGGAATTATCAGGATTTCCCCACCCTGGAGAAAGAATTATGCGTGAAAAATCAAGCCTTTTAATTTTCTCCAAATCCATTTCGTCGTTTTTTATTACAGTTGGATTAATCCCCAAAATCTTTATGTATTGAACAATATTATATGTAAAAGAGTCGTAATTATCGATTATGAGCATAATTCTACCTCTACAAGTTTGCGAACGGAATTAAAACAAAATATTTTTTTTGCCTGCTCTAAATCGTCAGGATATAAAATCTTTTCTTCTAATTTACACTCTTCAATCAATTTTTCTCTATAAGTTCCACCGAGAAGTCCGCTGGAAATTGGCGGAGTATAAAGCTTTCCGTCTTTTTCTATCGCGACATTTGTGTAAGTACCTTCTGTAATCTCGCCACGCTCATTTATTCCTATAATATCAAAGTAATCCTTCGGCTTCGATTCTCTTATTGTCGTTTTGTGATAAAGAAAAGGATTGGCAGAAGAAATTTTTCGCCCAATTTTGATTTTTGGTTTTTCATTTTTTAAATTACAAATCCGACAACACGACATTGTGAGAAAATCTGTAATTTTCGTGGCAATCCGGTTTTTATTTTTATACTCTACTTCAAAATCCCCATTCTTATTCAACAAAACACGTGTCAAACCTTTGA
Source organism: uncultured bacterium (assembly GCA_902464375.1). GTDB lineage: Bacteria > Cyanobacteriota > Vampirovibrionia > Gastranaerophilales > Gastranaerophilaceae > CAG-196. The sequence goes on from CABQIM010000002.1 coordinate 30,024, forward strand.
TTTCAATTTTTTCAATTTTCTCGTTCCACTTAAAACCTAATTCAAACGCGGATTTTTTCATCCTTTTAACGTGCCTTTGCCAATCATCAACAGCAGTTTCTATCAACTGAAAATCTGTTTGCAAGAATTTTGTTTTAACCAGTGTTTCGTCCCACTCGTCTTCTGCAGTAGAGTCCCAAACGATTGCTCCACCTGCATGGTAAGTATATTTATTGTTTTTGCCATACAGAATTCTAATCGGCACAGAAAATTCTGCAATATCAGGTGACAAGAACCCTATTGCTCCGCAATAAATATTACGCTCAAAAGGCTCTAATTCTTCAATTACACGCATTGTAGAAATTTTAGGCGCTCCGGTAATTGAACCACAAGGAAAAATAGCTCTAAAAATATCGTAAAGAGTAATATCCTTTTCCAATTCTCCGGAAATTTCTGATGTCATCTGAAAAACAGTCGGGTGCTTTTCGATTTCAAAAAGCTTATCTACTTGCACCGTACCTGTTTTAGAAATTCTTCCCAAATCATTACGCAGCAAATCAACAATCATAATATTTTCAGCGCGATTTTTTTCGTCGTTGCAAAGAAAATCCCGTCTTTGCTCATCTTTACCATCATTAAGACAAGGTACAGTGCCTTTCATCGGTTTTGTTAAAATTTTATTTCCATCTAGTCTAAAAAATAATTCCGGAGAAAAAGAAAGCAGAGTTAAATCATCTGTTTCTAAAAATGTATTATAAGGAGTTCTCTGTTTATTTAAAATTGCCTCAAATAACTCCCGCCCGTTTAAGTTCGTCAAAACTTCTGATGGGTATGTATAATTAACTTCATACGTCACACCATCGGCAATATATTCTTTAATTCTATTAATTGCGCAAATATATTGTTCCTTAGAAATCATTGGCTTAATGATTGTTCCAAGTTGTTTGGGAGAATTTGGAATATATTTTTTGTATTTATCAAAAACTTCAAAATATAATTTTTTAAAATCATATGTAATATATCCGAGAAGGTAATATTTTTTTTTGAGTTTTTCAATTCTTTCAAAAGCTGATTTTAAATCACCTTTTGCAGAAATTATCTCGATTGGATTTTCAAAACATTTGTCAAAATATATTTGCATAAAATTATTATAATAAAAAAACGCTGCAAAAAATGCAGCGCTGTTTAAACCTAAAATCCTTTTCCTTTTTCCGCTTCTCTGTTTAGTATTGCAAGTATTATTTTAAACTTGCAAACCACCTAACGAGATTTCAATCTTTTTCATACTATATGTTTTACTAATCCAGCAAAGCTTCTAGAATAGCTGCATTTTTGCCAGCCATAGTGTTAGCTTTTACTCGACTTTTATACATATAACTTCTCAATGCTTCTCTAATCAATTCAGAGCGGGTTCGATTTTCACCTTCTGCTACTTGATCGATTCTGTCTAAAAATTCTTCGGGCATTGAAATTAGTACTCTTGCCATAAATTGTATCTCCTTTATTAAAATGTAATGACTTTTGATATCCTAGGTATATATATAAAGTCTGGAGAACATGAAAAATTGCTTTTTTCATAGCAGAATGTAAAGTTATATTAAGCGAATTTATCTAAAATCGTGTTATTTCTTCAAATAGGAGAATGTGCTATCTTTTGTAAAATTCAATAAATTGACATGAGATTCTTGAACTCTTGCATTAAATTTATATTTGATTGCACCTTTTAATGGATTGGTTTGTCGTTGTTTGCCGACAAATTTCAACAGCACAGGTGATACGCTGCTTATCATTGCTATTTCCTTTCGGGTAATGTAAAATCCTCACCCCAATTTTGGGCTGTTTTATCATTTTAACCAAGAAATTGAAAAAATCAAGAAAAAGTTGAAAACTAACAAGCTTAAGCAAAAATTAAACCCTACCTTGCGCCACATTATGGTTTATGTTATCCTTTAGGAAAAAAGATAATAGAATAGTATAATTAAGGAGTCCCTATGATTTCAGTAAACGATTTAAAGAATGGCTTAACACTAGAACTAGATAACGGTCTATGGAACGTTGTTGAATTCTTGCACGTAAAACCTGGTAAAGGCGCAGCTTTCGTTAGAACAAAACTTAAAAACGTTGAAACAGGTAACGTAGTTGAAAAAACATTCAGAGCCGGTGAAAAAGTTGCTAAGGCTACACTTGACCGTAGAGAAATGCAATACTTATACAAAGATGGCAAAGATTACGTTATGATGGATAACGAAACATACGAACAACTTCAATTAACAGAAGATCAAGTTGGCGATGGCAAGAAATATCTTAAGGAAAACATGATTGTTCAAGTTCTTAAGCATGATACAAGAATCATAGGTGTTGATATTCCTGCTCACGTTGAGTTGGAAGTTGTTGATACTCCACCTGCTGAAAAAGGAAACACTGCTCAAGGTGGTACAAAACCAGCTACACTTGAAACAGGTGCTGTTGTTAACGTTCCTTTCTTCGTATCAAATGGTGACATAATCAGAGTTGATACAAGAAGCAATGAATATCTTGATAGAGTTTAGAAGAACTAAGTTTAGAAGTTTAGAAGAAATTTTTGATTGTTTATAAAATCAATGTTTAAAATTCCTTCTAAACTACTCAACTTCTAAACTCCTGAACTTATTAAGGAGAAATACACAAATGAAATTTGAATCAGATTATATAGAAAAATTAGCAAAAATCATTGCTGACAATGATTTAACAGAAATATCATTAGAAGATGGTGAACAAGCAATCACTATCAGAAAGGATTTGCCGGAAGTTAATATGGTAGCTTCTGCTCCTGCAGTTGCTGCGGCACCAGCTCCTGTTCAAGCAGCTCCACAAGCTTCTGCTCCACAAGTTGTAACTAAAGAACCGGAAGCAAAAGGCAAAGCTATTACTTCACCAATGGTAGGTACTTTCTACGCAGCATCTTCTCCGGAAGCAGCTCCATTTGTAGAAGTTGGTTCTACAGTTAATGTTGGTGATGTTGTTTGTATTATTGAAGCAATGAAATTAATGAACGAAATCAAAGCAGAACAAGCTGGTAAAGTTACACAAATCTGTGTTAAAAACGGCGACCCAATTGAATTTGGTCAAGTTTTGATGTATGTGGAATAGTAAGTCTTTAAGTTATTAAGTCGTTAAGCGATTAAGTTCAATAAATTCGCTTCGCTCATAAAGAGATAAAAATAACAAATAGTAAAACAGAATTTAAAAAATGAACTTAACGACCTAACGACTTAACTACTTAGCGACGTCAAAGGAAGGGTTATGTTTAAACGAGTTTTAATCGCAAATAGAGGCGAAATCGCCGTTAGAGTTATAAGAGCATGTAGAGAATTAGGGATTCCTACAGTTGCTGTGTATTCACAAGCAGATGCAAAGTCACTTCATGTAAGACTTGCAACTGATGCTTATTGTATTGGACCTGCTCCAAGTTCTCAAAGTTATTTGAGCATTCCTGCAATAATTTCAACCGCTCTGATGACAGGCTGCGACGCTATTCACCCTGGATATGGTTTTATGTCTGAAAGAGCTGATTTTGTTGATATATGTTCTGAACACGGCATAAAGTTTATCGGACCATCTGCAGATTCAATGAGAAAAATGGGTGACAAGGCTACTGCTCGTAAAACAATGATTGAAAATAATGTTCCTGTAACGCCAGGAACAGGGCTTTTGGAATCTTTGGAACAAGCTCGAGAATTTGCTCACAAAGCTGGTTATCCAATCATCTTGAAAGCTACTGCCGGTGGCGGTGGTAAAGGTATGAGAATCGTCAGAAGCGATGACGATCTTGAAACAAACATGAACCTTTGCCAAATGGAAGCAGAAAAATTCTTCGGCAACCCAGGAATTTATGCAGAAAAATTCTTAGAAAACCCTAGACACATTGAAGTTCAAATTTTGGGCGACTCATTTGGTAACGTTATTCACTTAGGTGAAAGAGATTGTTCTATCCAAAGAAGACACCAAAAACTTTTGGAAGAAGCTCCATCACCTGCTATTGATGAAGCAACCAGAAAAGAAATGGGGGCTGCAGCTGTTCGTGCGGCTAAGGCTATTGGTTATGAAGGAGCAGGTACTTGCGAATTCTTGCTTGATCACGACGGCAAATGGTACTTTATGGAAATGAACACTCGTGTTCAAGTTGAGCACTGTGTTACAGAAATGATTTCACAGATTGATATCGTAAGAGAACAAATTCTTGTAGCTTCCGGCAAGAAGTTAGGTTATACACAGGATGACGTGCTTTTGAGAGGTCATGCGATTGAATGTCGTATCAATGCAGAAGACCCAGAACACGACTTTATGCCTTGCCCAGGGAAAATTGACGGATATTTTGCTCCGGGTGGATTTGGCATAAGAGTTGATTCTCATGTGTACCCAGGGTATTCAATCCCACCTTATTACGATTCAATGATTGGTAAATTGATATGTTGGGGCGAAAACAGAAACGAAGCAAGACGTAGAATGTATCAAGCTTTGAAAGAATATGTTGTAACAGGTATTAAGACAACAATTCCATTCCACCAACAAATTGTTGAGGATGAAGTATTTATGAGCGGTAAATTCAATACCGGATTTATAGAAGATTTCTATAAAAGACAGGGTAAAGAGTTTAAAGCTGAATAATTACAAAGATATGAGATAGGAGCGAAATTTTTTCGCTCCTATTTTTTATGCCAATTTTACAACAGTCATTTGTCAGGCAATGCCTGACCTGCTAACAATAACGGCAAACTGTTAAGTTAAAAGTAGCAATTGGTAAATACCAATCGAAAAGTTAATTTTTAATTAGCCCCCACCCGAATTTCTAAGTTTCGCATAACTCAACTTGAAATTCCACCCTCCCCCTATAAAGGGAGGGTATGCGTCCTACTTATAATTACAACTACTAACTTCTGAAAGCAGATAGTATTGTTTACGTATGTAACAGCCTTAACAATAAGTATGTAATAATAAAACATTCTTGTAAGTTATCTAAATAGGTAGTATATGTAACAAATTACACTTATTCAACTGTTAGATTGTTACATTTTTTTGTTCTTTATTATACAATAGTTTTAAGGTTATAAGCACTAGAGGTAAAAATGTTTAACGAAATTAAAACTCACGAAATAACTGTCGATATTGTAATTTTAACAATTAAAGATGACGCATTGCAAGTTTTGCTTGTTAAGAGAAACAATGAGCCATTCAAAGATAAATGGGCGATTCCTGGGGGATATGTCAGAATGTCTGAGAACCTTGATGAAGCAGCGATGCGAGTTTTGAAAGAAAAAACTAATGTTGATAATATTTACCTTGAACAGCTTTATACCTTCGGCGATCCTCTAAGACACCCTGTTTCCAGAGTTATAACCTGTGCATATTTTGCACTAATAAGAGCAGAAGATTTCAATGTTGTTACGACTGCAGAACTTGCTTGGCATAAGGTTTCTGACTTGCCACCTCTAGCGTTCGACCATAAAGAAATTATTGAATACTCTCTAAAACGTACACGTGAACGTTTGGAAATGTGTCCGGTTGCATACCAACTTCTTAATGAAAAATTCACACTTACTGAAATGCAAAAAGCTTATGAGATGATTATGGAAAAGAAATTGGATAAACGTAATTTCAGAAAAAAAGTTATTACGACTGATGGTTTAAGAGAGTTAAACGAGTTTTCTAAATCATCATCTAAGCGTCCGGCTCGATTGTATACGTTTGATAATATCAAATTGAACTCAAAAAGAGCTCATTTTATCAAAAAAGCGGTCAAGGGATAAAACAAAACACAAATCAAAAAATAATCTAATTACCAAAAGGAGAATAAATGTTAACAATTTTTTGGACAATTTTAGTTCTTTCAGCATTATTACTAATCGTATTAATTCTTATGCACTCACCTAAAGGCGATGGTATCGCAGGGATAGGTAATGCTGCTCAAGTATTTTCTTCACAAAAAAGCGCAGAAAAGGGTTTGAATAAATTAACCGGTATCGTTGCTGCAGTTTTTATTGTTTGCGTATTTTTATTAGGTTTTGGCATAATCAAATAAGTACGAGGAAACATGCTTAATCAATTTTCAAGAACCGAACTTTTATTAGGAAAAGACGGCATAGAAAAACTTGCCTCTTCTCGTGTTGCTATATTTGGTATCGGAGGTGTCGGCGGTTATACAGTAGAAGCTCTCGCAAGAAGCGGTGTCGGAACTTTTGACCTGATTGATGATGACAAAATTTGTATCACAAATATCAACAGGCAAATCTATGCTTTAAGAAGCACGGTTGGCAAATATAAAGTTGATGTTGCTAAAGATAGAATTTTAGACATCAATCCTAACGCAATTGTTAACACTTATAAAACATTTTACACTCCGGAAACTGCTGATGAATTTGATTTCAGCCAATATGATTATGTAGTTGATGCAATTGATACAGTTGTTGGAAAACTTAAAATTGTAGAAAAAGCGAAAGAAGCTAAGGTTCCTGTGATTTCTTCTATGGGCGCAGGTAACAAGATGAATGCAGCTATGTTTGAAGTTACAGATATCTTTAAAACATCAGTATGCCCGCTTGCAAAAGTTATGCGACAGGAACTTAAGAAAAGAAAAATCAGAAAGCTCAAAGTAGTTTATTCAAAAGAAATGCCGATTAAACCGAATGATGATATCGAAATTAGCTGTAAAAAGCATTGTGTTTGCCCTCCCGGAACTGTAAGAAAATGTACAGCAAGAAGACAAATCCCAGGTAGTAATGCTTTTGTACCTTCTGTTGTTGGTTTGATTATTGCAGGCGAAGTGGTTAAAGATTTAACCGGCTATGGAAAGTAATCGAAACAGATTGCTAATATATATTAATTAATCACAATGATTTCCGGAAAACAGCAGAAGCGCAGGGAGAGAATGCTTGTCCCAAGTCCGCGTGAAACTATCATTGTGTTTTGTGTTTCCTTAAAAACATGTTTTTGTGCAAATTTTGTCCCAAATTTTGATGGTGCAATCAATGCTCCTACAAACGGCATTCTGACTTGCCCGCCATGAACGTGTCCGGCAAGTATTAAATCAACTTTTTTATCGAGGTCTGAATAAACATCCGGATTGTGAGTCATAAGAATAGTTTTACCTGCACATCCTCGCAATGCTTTTTTAGAATCAGGCGAGCCTGTTTGTAAATCATCAACTCCGGCAATTGTAATATCACCTATTCTTACATTTTCATTAACAAGAACAGTTATGCCATTATTTTTAAGTGTTCTTATGATTTTTTCTTTGTTGTACCAGCCATCATGATTGCCCACAATACTGACTATCGGAGCTTTTATTCGTTTAAAAATCTTTACCTGTTCATCCATTGGCATAGTATTTTCGCCATTATGTCCCTTTACATAATCGCCACCAAACAATACTAAATCCGGATTCTGCTTATTGATTATATCAACAATTCTTTCCAGTCTTTTTTTATCATGTTTTGAAACATGAAAATCACTGGCAAAAACTATTTTCTTACCATCTAAAGATTTAACCCCATATTGCCTTATAACAATTAAATTTGGCTCAATAAAAAATGCCCAAATAAATAGTAAAAAACATATTGTTAGAAAGATTTTAGTCATGCTCATATTTTATCAAAATTATGCTAGAATTAAAACAGTTGGAGGGCTAAATATATGATTAACGAAAAATTACAAGAAGCATTTAATGATCAAATTAATAAAGAGCTTTATTCTGAGTATCTTTACCACGCTATGAAAATTTATTTTCAAGAACTTAACCTTCAAGGGTTTGTAAATTGGTTTGATGTTCAAGTTCAAGAAGAAAGAGCGCATGCCGTTGGAATGATTAATTATCTTAATGACAGAGGCGGAAAAGTTGAACTTCGTGCAATTGATAAACCTGTGGTTGAAGGTACAACTCCATTAGAAGTATTTGAACATGTTTTGCGTCACGAAGAATATGTAACTTCAAGAATAAACGCATTAGCTGATGTAGCGGAAGAAGTTCGTGATAGAGCAGCAATGCACCTTCTTGATTGGTATATAAAAGAACAGGTTGAAGAAGAAGCAAACGTTGGCGGAGTTTTGGCAACATTGAGATTAATCGGTGAAGACAAAAAAGCTTTGCTAATGCTAGACAAAGATCTTGCAACAAGAACATTCGTAGCTCCGGTTATCGGATAAATAATTTTGGGTGCGCATATTGGCGCACCCTACTTTTTAAAAACTCCTTTGTTATATTAATTATAACAAATATGCAATATTACTTCAACAAAACGTACCGAATTATGATTACTCAATTTTACAATGAACTTAACGACCTAAAGACTTAATGACTTAACGACTTATCCTTAATATTTGTGCCATTTTAAATGTTTGTGGTATAATTAATCTATAGAAAAAGATTTTTATTTATTGAGGGGGATAAATGGCACAAGGGTATGACGCTAGTAATATACGTGTATTAGAGGGTTTGGAAGCTGTTAGAATGCGTCCCGGCATGTATATCGGTTCAACTTCACAAAGAGGTTTGCACCACTGTATTTATGAAATCGTTGATAACTCAATCGACGAATCTCTTGCAGGTTATTGTACAGAAATCCACGTAACTGTCCACAAAGACAACAGCGTTACCGTAGAAGATAATGGTCGTGGTATCCCAGTTGATATAAAACCGGAAACAGGAAAATCCGCTCTTGAAATTGTACATACAGTACTTCACGCAGGTGGTAAATTCGGTGATGGCGGTTACAAAGTATCAGGCGGACTTCACGGCGTTGGTGCCTCTGTAGTTAACGCGCTTTCTGAAAAAATGGTTGTAGAAGTTTCTCGTGACGGTTTTGTATGGCGTCAACAATACCTTAGAGGAGAACCTACAGGGCCTGTTGAAAAAACTGTTCCTACAACAAAAACAGGTACTAAATCAACTTTTTGGCTTGACCCAGAAATCTTTACAGAAACAACTGAAATCGACGTAGATGTTATCGCTACTCGTTTTAGAGAAATGGCTTTCTTGAATAAAGGGCTTAAAATTATTCTTCACGATGAAAAAGACACAGGAAAAGACGAAACTTACCACTATGAAGGCGGTATTGGAAGTTACGTAGCATTCCTTAACCACAACAGAACCGTAATGTTTGACGAACCTATTTACATGGAAAAAATCGTCGACAAAATCAAGGTTGAGGTTGCAATGCAATACACTGATTCTTATAACGAATCTATCTTATCGTTTGCCAACAACATCAACACTCACCAAGGTGGTACTCACTTAACAGGTTTCCGTAACGCAATCACTCGTGTGTTGAATGATTACGCAAGAACTAACAAAATCCTTAAAGATTCAGAACAAAATCTTTCGGGTGATGATGTTAGAGAAGGTTTGACAGCAATTGTTTCCGTAAAAATCGAAAATCCGGAATTCGAAGGTCAGACAAAAGAAAAATTAGGTAACTCTGAAGTAATGCCTGCAGTTCAGGATGTTGTTAAAGAAAAATTGCAAGAATGGTTAGAATTTAATCCGAAACTTGCCAGAACAATTATTGAAAAAACACTTCAAGCACAAAGAGCACGTGAAGCAGCACGAAAAGCAAGAGAGTTAACTAGAAGAAAATCAGTTTTAGAAAATTCAACATTACCGGGAAAACTTGCCGATTGTTCAAACAGAGAGCCGGAAAAATGTGAAATCTACATCGTTGAGGGTGATTCAGCCGGTGGTTCTGCTAAACAAGGCAGAAACAGAATGTTCCAAGCAATTTTGCCACTAAGAGGTAAAATTCTTAACGTTGAAAAAGCAAGACTTGATAAAATCTATGCTAACAACGAAATTCAATCAATGGTTCAAGCATTCGGTATTACAATTAGTAAAAATGAAGAAGAATTCAACTTAGAAAAATTGCGTTATCACAAAATTATCATCATGACCGATGCTGATGTTGACGGTGCGCACATTAGAACACTACTTTTAACATTCTTCTTCCGTTATGCAAAACCGCTTATTGAAAACGGTTATGTATATATCGCTCAACCACCGCTATTCAAAGTTACTCAAGGTAAAACTTCTGAATACTTATACGATGAGCACGCATTAGACAAAATGTTGAAAGAACGTGGTATCAAGTCTTTAAGCTTGTCAGACAAAACAAAATCAAAGGTTAAGACCGGAGATGAATTATTGACACTGTTGTCTAATATGTCAACATTCTACAAGTCTTATAATAATCCGATTTTGAATATTATTCCGTCAGTTGTACTAAGAGGACTTATTCGTTCGGAAGTCCAACCGGAAGATTTTTCTGATCAAGAAAAAATGAACAAGGTTATTGAATACCTTTCTCATTACCTAAAAGACCACGCAGAAAACTACAATGTTGCAGAAGCTAAGAATTACGCAGTTTCTTTAAAATACAATCCGGAAAATGCGAAGTACTCAATTCAACTTGATTTATTTGAAAATGAACACGAATTCATCACTTCTAACATCATCAAGAGTAATGAATTCAAGAGATTGAAGAATTCTTATCCGCTAATCCGTGATTTCTTGATTGAAGAAGAAGATACACTTATTCTTGAAACAGAAAGTGGCGAAACCGAAATCAAATCTTTCGAACAGCTTCAAAAAATCGTTGATGACAGAGGTCAAAAAGGCTTAACAATCCAAAGATTTAAAGGTCTTGGTGAAATGATGCCGCAACAACTTTGGGAAACAACTATGGACCCTGAAACAAGAACATTGCTGAAGGTTAACATCGAAGATGCTATGATGTGTGACCAATTGTTCGATATCTTGATGGGTGACAAAGTTGAACCTCGTCGTGATTTCATCGAATCAAATGCTGTATATGCTACTAACATCGACACCTAGGTGCTACGCACGTAGACACAACTGTCGGCTACTTGGTAAAAACTACTGGATTATTTAAACACTACCAGCTCCGCCTCAATGGTAGGACTACGAGTTATATGAACAATCAAGAAAGTAACCAAAAAGACTTTTCGCACAACTGTCGGCTGCTTGATAAAAACTACTAGACTATTTAATCATTACCAGCTCCGCCTCAATAGTAGGACTACGAGTTATACGAACAATCAAGAAAGTAACCAAAAAGACTTTTCACACAACTGTCGGCTACTTGGTGAAAACTACAAGATTATTTTATTAACTACCAGCTCCGCCTCAATGGTAGGACTACGAGTTATACGAACAATCAAGAAAGTAACCAAAAAGACTTTTCGCACAACTGTCGGCTTTCTTAAGTTGAAAGTGGCAAATTGAAAGTTGAAAGTTGTTTTATCTAAAAACTATAAAGGTGCGCAATGTTTGCGCACCTCATTTTTTTGAAAAAGGAGTAAATGAGTTTTTTTGAATCTTGCACAAATAATCGTAAGCTTTACGGATTTATTGTGCGTACGCTTCTTCTTTAAAGAAGTCTACTACTGTGCCCATTACATTATCAAAGAATAAGTCCAGTTCTTGTGATAAAATAATTTCTTTGTTTTCTAACATTTCGTTTTCCACCTTGTTAAATCTTGATAACATTTCATTTTCGATACGCATATACTTTTAAATCCTTTCCTGAATTATTCTCGGTTTTGCTTACATGTTCTATATCGGCATTTTTTTGAAAAACTTTAGAGTTTTTATGTGTTTTGTTACAATAATTTACATTTGTAACCTCAAACTCTTTGTTAGTTTGGTTTTAATGTTTGGAAATGGAAAGTCAAGGATTGGAATCTCTTTGATTCTGGATTGCCACGAAAATCACAAAGTTTCTTGCAATGGCGTGGCACTATTGTAAGCTTCCACCTCACCCTTCCCTCTCTGTCACTAACGTGACATCTCTCCCGCTCAATGGATGTTGCGGGCGAGAATTAAGTTTTAGAAAAATCTATACCTCCCCCTATAAAGTGAGGAAATGCGCCAATAACTATTAATAAGCCCCCTCCCTAGCCCTCCCCCGAGGAGAGGGGACGCGCCATACTTGAATAAATTCCTACACATCTTCGCATCTATGCCTCTAATCATCTTTTTGTAGTCCCATTTCGAGGCGGAGTTTGTGATTGTTAAACAATCTTGTAATTTCTACCAAGAAGCCGACCCAATGCCTACGTACGTAGTACTTGTAGTTACTCTTTGAGGCGGAATTTGTCGTTTTAAAAACATTTTGTAGTTTGCACCAAGAAGCCGATAGTTGTGTTTACGTGCGTAGCACACTTGTAATTAGATTTAATTTGTATTAAAATTACCTTGTAAAATTAGTATTTTAAGGGGTATATCGAATGAAATTTGTTGCAAATAAAGACGACCTATTGAATGGTATAAAGATAGTAGAAAGAGCTACGGTTGTTAAAGGTTTGCAGCCGGTTTTAGCCAATGTTTTGATTGAAACAGTTGGAACAAACCAGATAAAATTAACAGCAACAGATTTTGACTTATCGATTATTACGTTAATTGATGCAAGTGTTGAAACTGAGGGTAAATTTACACTACCGGCTAAAAAGTTAGGTGAAATTTTATCAAGATTAAGTGATGAATTGATTAACCTTGAACTAAACGGTTCAACTGCAACAATTACTTGTAGAAACTCTAAGTTTGATATTATTGGTATTTCAGCGAATGAATTTCCGCAAGTTGAAGAAAATATAGCCGAAGAAGACTGTATGGAAATTGAAACACGACCTTTTACAAAAGCTATAAGAGAGGTTGTTTCTGCTGCTGCGGGTTATGAAACAAACAACTTACTATCCGGCGTTGTTTGCGAAGTTAACAAAAATGTATTAGAAATGGCTGCTACAGATGGTAATAGACTTGCCAGAGTTAGAGAAGTTGTTAAAAACAGCTCTACAGATGAAGAAAAACCTTTTGAAATGTTAATTTCATCAAAAGTTTTATCAGAATTATCAAAGATTTCACTTCTTGCAGAATCAGATACCATCAAGATTTGCAAAGAAATGAAAAAAATTGTTATTACAATAGATAAGACAAAGATTGTTACACGCCTTATGCAGGGTCAATTCCCTAAATATAATCAATTAATTCCGCAAACTTTTCCTAAAGAAGCTACTGTTGATAAAGGAAGTCTTATTGCTGCACTAGAAAGAGTTGCGGTTATGGTTAACGAAAAGAACAGTATTGTTAAATTTGAGTTTGCAGATAATACGCTAAAATTATCAGGTGATTCTCCTGATGCAGGTAATTCTGAAGACGAAGTTGATGTTAAGTATATGAGCGAACCTCTTGCTATTGCATTTAACTACAAATTTATTCTTGAATTCTTGAAAATTGTTGAATCAGAAGAAATTAGTATTAAATTAAACTCACCACTTTCTGCAACAGTATTTGCACCTGTGTCTGACGAAGATTATTTGTACCTAGTTATGCCGGTGCAACTTAGAAGTTAAGATGCTTAGAGGCGTAGAAGTTTAGAGTATTAATGAGGAGATTTATATGCAGGGTAAAGCTTTTAAATTCGGAGATAATATATCTACAGACCATATCGCTCCAGGGCGCTTATTCCATTTGCGTTCTGATTTACAAGAATTTTCAAAACATGTTCTTGAAGATGCAGATGAAAATTTTGCAAAAAACATGAAAAAAGGTGACTTCGTAGTTGCCGGAAATAACTTTGGACTTGGCTCTTCTAGAGAACATGCACCTCAAATTATCAAGATTGCAGGTGTTGGTGCTGTTATTGCAAAATCTTTCGCTAGAATTTTTTACAGAAATGCAATCAACATCGGGCTTTTAGCAATCGAATGTGATACTGATGGTATTGATGCCGGTGATGAATTAGATTTAGATATAAAAGCAGGAACGTTGAAAAACCTTACAAAAGGTACAACAACTATGATTGAGCCACTTCCTGATGTTATGATTAAGCTTCTTGAAGACGGTGGATTAATTGAACATATCAAGAAGAATGGCGACTTAGTTTTGGGTTAATAACACATTCACTCTTCTAATCAGTAGGTCAGGCACTGCCTGACAAAAACTTGTGGGAGAGAATTGGGGTTATATATAAGGATAAATAAGAATGAGTGAAAAAGTTTTAATAATGGGCTTGTCTAAAAGCGGTGTCGCAGCAGCAAGATTTTTGAATAAAAAAGGATTTGATGTTTATATCACTGAATCAAAAGGTTTGGCTGATATAAGAGAAGAATTCAAGCCACAAGTTCAAGAGCTAAAAGACTTGGGCATAAAAATAGAATGCGGATATCATAGTGACGAATTCTTGTCAGGCGCTTCTTTTGCAGTAACCAGCCCCGGAATTCCTCCAAAGTCAGAAATATTTAGACGTTTAAACAAAAAAGGAATAAAAATTATTTCTGAAATTGAGCTTGCTTATTTGAACACCAAAACACCATTTATTGCAATAACAGGCACAAATGGTAAAACAACTACGACGGCTCTTGTTTCACATATTTTAAGCAAAGATTTTTCTGCTCCAGTTTGTGGTAATATTGGTGTTCCTCCAACCTCTTTGATTGAAGAAGAACATGACTTTTTGGTATGCGAAATAAGTTCATACCAAGCTCAAATGACTGAAAAATTTAAAGCAAAAATCGCTTGCTGGACTAATTTTACACCTGACCATATTGATTGGCATGGTGGCTTGGAAAATTATTTTGCAGCTAAGGCAAAAATATTCTTACCGCCACAAGAGCCTGAATATGCAATTTTAAACGCTAAAGATGCTAAATTGAAAGAATTTGCTTCTAAATGTAAAAATGTAATATTTTTCGACAATGATGCTAATATTGATAATGCCGTCATTGCGAGGAACGTTAGTGACGAAGCAATCCAGAAACAGGATATGGATTGCCACGAACGCAATGACGTACAGTCAGGCGCTTATATTAAGGATGGTGCAATTTTTTATAACGACGAAGCTATTATAACTCTTGCAGATTGTCCGCTTGTTGGTCATCATAATTACCAAAACATTATGTGTGGTATTATTATAGCCAAACTTGTCGGCATGAAAAATGAGGATATTAGAGAACAAATTATGAGTTTTAAAGCTCCTGAACACAGACTAGAAAAAGTTCGTGTAATGGATGGCATCGCGTTCTTTAATGATTCCAAGGCAACAAATCCGGAGGCTTCTATCGTTGCAATAGATTCTTTCAACAATCAAGATGTGGCTTTAATTCTTGGCGGAAGGGATAAAAATACTGATTTAACTGAAATGTGCCACTCTATTAATAAGCATATAAAGACAGTTTTTTTGATTGGTGAAGCGACAGAAAGATTTGAAGAAAATCTGAAAAAAAATGGTTTTAGTAATATAATAAAAGAACGCACGATGGAAGACGCAATTGATAAAGCAATTAGCTTAAAACCTGATGTAGTGTTGCTTTCACCGGCTTGCGCAAGTTTTGACATGTTCAACAGTTACGAGCACAGAGGAGAAGTTTTTAAACAGTATGTCTTATCAAAATAGCAGACCAACTGATAAAATGAGTTCACAAAACATGCAATCAGACAGACCACTTATGATTGCAGTTATTTTCTTGGTCGTAATCGGTTTGATGGCAATATTTTCTGCTAGCGCACCAAAATGTATTGATATGGGGTTAAATCCTGCAAGATTTTTAATCCAACAGATTTTTGGTGTAATTGTCGGAATTTTCGGTCTTAGATTTTTATCTAATTTCCACTACAAAAAATTGATTAATTACACAATGCCATTTGTTGGTATTGTAATAATGATGTTACTTCTCGTAAAATTCGCAGGTGTCACTGTTAATGGTGCACAAAGATGGATTAACATAGGACCTCTTAGTTTACAGCCGTCAGAATTTGCAAAACCTGCAGTAGTTTTGTTGTTAGCTGGAGCTTTCTATAAAGATGCAAACATTATGGATAACGAAAAGATTGTCTGGGCTTTTGCACCAATATTATTTATGGTTGGGCTTATTTTTATACAGCCAAACTTAAGTATGGTTTTATTATTGCTCGCAACATCCGTTGCAATTTATATTTGCGCAGGCGGTTCTGTTCAATTAATCCTCTGGGGAATGAGCACAATGATTCCGCTTTTACTTCTAAAAGGTTTGAAAGGGTATCAATCTTCACGTATTGAAACTTGGCTTCATCCCGAAGCTGACCCATTGGGTGCAGGGTATAACATCATCCAGTCACTTGTAGCCTTCGCATCAGGCGGATTATATGGAGTTGGTTACGGAAGTTCTAAACAAAAACTGGCTTGGCTTCCGGAAGCTCACACTGACTTTATTTACGCAGTAATTGGTGAAGAACATGGGTTTATCGGATGTTTATTAATCATCTGCCTATTCTGGACAATTTTGCAGAGAGGATTTTTGATTGCTGTAAAATGCCAAGATATGTATGGAAAATTACTTGCACTGGGGCTCACTTTCTCAATATGTTTCCAAGGTTTTTTAAACATGTGGGTTGCAAGCTCATTCGTACCGGCAACAGGTGTTCCAATGCCATTTATTAGTTACGGTGGTTCATCTATTATGGTATCATTATGGATGATTGGAATTTTATTAAATATATCAAAAGACAATGTAAAAAGGATAAGGTTTGGTAATGTCAGAAGTATACAATAGCACATATTTTGTTACCGGTGGTGGTACCGGAGGACATATTTATCCCGCACTAGCAGTAGCAGACAGATTAAGCGCAGATGCTAAAGTTTATTATGTTGGCAACAAGCGTAACATGGAATATGAACTTGCTACAAAAAAAGGTTACAAATTTTTGCACGTTAGTGTTTCCGGCATGCCACGCGGTTTGAACCCTAAATTCTTTGTTTGGGGGGTAAAGCTTGTTAAAGCTATTATCCGCTCTGTTCGATATATCAAAAAATATAAACCGGATGCAGTTTTTGCCACCGGTGGATATGTATCTGCACCAATGATTTTCGCTTGCAGAATAACTAAAACACCTTACATGATGCATGATTGTGATGCCATGCCAGGGCTTGTTACAAGAAAATTATGTAAACGAGCAAAATACGTTTCTTTGGCTTTTGAAAAAGCAAAAAAATTCATTCCAAACAAACACGCTGTTGTTACCGGAAATCCAATCAGAGAAGAATTTGCAACTCTTACAAAAGAAGAAGCCCGTGCAAGAATGGGATTGGAAAACAAACTTACTCTTTGTGTAATGGGTGGTTCTCAAGGTGCAAAATCAATAAATAACACGACTATAGAATTGTTAAAAGAGTTCTCTCAAGAATTGAATTTGCAAATAATTTTCCAAACCGGCAAAAAGAATTATGAAAATGTTTTGGAAAGACTTGGACAAATTTATCCGACTTACGAACAAGATAAAAACTTGATTATAAAACCATATTTTATGGACATGATATCAGTTCTCAAATCCAGTGATATTGTGGTATCAAGAGCTGGTTCGTTGAGTCTTTCAGAAATCTGCGCTTCGGATGCTGCGCCAATTTTGGTTCCATATCCATACGCAGCAGCAAACCACCAAAGAATTAACGCAAAATACCTTTTGGAAATGGGCGCTTGTACTTATATAGAAGACAAAGAACTTGACCCAAATCGTTTGAGAGAAGCTGTTGTAGAGATTGTAAAAAATCCTATTAAGATGAATTATTTGAAACAAAACGCTTCTCACTTAGCGAAATTCGACGCTACAGAAAGAATTGTAGAGTTGCTAAGAGGGTAGAAATAAAATATCGAAAAAATTTACTATGCTTCGCTTTCTGCAGGTAGTTGGTTCTTTGGAATATATTCTTCCTCTTCTTCCGAAGGTAAATTGATAGGCAAGCGGAAACCAAAAGTAGAGCCTTCGCCCTCTTTAGAGTTTACGAATACTTGACCATGGTGATGCTTTTCAACCGTAACCTTAACAAGGTGCAACCCAAGTCCAGTACCTTTTACGGTATGAGTTGCATTTTCGCATCTATAAAATCTATCAAATACTTTTTTCTGATCTTGTTCAGAAATTCCAGGACCTTGATCTTCTACACTTACTTCTACATACTCACCATCACGAGAACGTTCAACTCTAACCTTGATACGTTTTCCGTCAGGAGAATACTTGATTGCGTTTGACAAAATATTCATAAATGCACGAGAAATACTGTCGATATTAACATAAATTTGAGGTAAATCAGGTTCTTTCATAATAGAAATTGTTAAATCGTGTTCTTTTGCAAGAACTTGAACTTGGTTTACAGCATCTTCTATAATCTCAATAATATCAGTCTTAGTTTTTTCCATTTTAACATTTTGAGCTTCATATCTTGAGAAATCCAAAATGTCGTTAACCATGCGGTTAAGTCTGATAATTTCTTGGTTCATAACACCAATAAATTCTCTCTGAGTATTAAAATCAAAGTCGTTACCATAGCTATAAAGTGTATCAATATAACTTCTCAAAACAGTAACAGGTGTTCTAAGCTCGTGAGAAACATTAGAAATGAAGTTAGAACGCAATTGATCCATCTCAACATCTTTTGTTACATCAATCAATACAATAATATAACCGACATAAGAATTAGAACGCGTAAACATCGGAGATATCAAGCATTTCAGAATTCTCTTGTCTATCTCAATATTGAATGGAACAGGTGAGCCGTCATCATCAAGCGGAGTATCTTTAAACTGCGTAATTTTATCCGCAAAACAAAATTCACCGCTAGAATCACAGAATTGTTGAATTTGAGTATTAACAATATCCTTTTCATCCACTTCCAATAATCTTTTTGCGTAATTATTAACCATAATTACTTTGTCATGGTTATCGCACACAACAACACCGTTAACAATGCTCATCAGAACTGATTCTAGTTTGTTACGCTCAAATGTTAGGCTTTCAATAGTTTGTTCATTATAACGGCTTAATCTTTCTGACATATCATTAAATGCGCCATAAAGCTCTTTAACTTCACTGTCAACATCCTTATCATCAATCATATAACCGAATTCGCCGGAAGAAATCTTTTTAACACCCTGATGAAGCTTTCTGAGTTCGCGTGTAATAATAGAAGAGTTCATGTAAATAATTCCGACAATTACAAGCCATGCAAGAATAAACACTATCGCAATCGAAGTTTGAGATGTTGCAGAAACTCTGTCCATAATTGTTCCGCTCAAACCCACAGTTACAGAACCAACATTTAATGCGTTACCCAAATTCTTTACAACCATTGGTGAACTTACTGTAATTCTTGCCCTATCTGCCTGTTCAGGGTAATCATCTTTGCTGGAATAAATTACTTTTGATTTGTTATCCTTAAAAATAATGAACGCAATATCATCATTACTGTTCAACACAGATACGGAATTCGCTCTCAAAGCATCATATTTTGCAAGTTCCGGAACATCTTTAGTAACTTCAACACCCTCAATAGCCAAAGTCTTAGATAAAACCTGTGCAAAATTTTTATAAGCACTGTTCATATTTTGCGTGATACTATAAGTCGCAAAACCTGCTGCAGCAAAGATAAAAGCCGTACTTACCCCAAGACCGGCCAGTATCAGTCTGGTCTGAGCTGTCATTCCTTTTTTTTGCTTCTTCTCTGTCTTTTCAGGTTTCTTTAATTCAGCACTCGTTTCCATACCAAAATTATACCATACAAACTCCATTTGTGGTACTACGTACGTAGACATTGGGTCGGCTACAAGGTGAAAACTACAAGATAATCTAATAACTACCAACTCCGCCTCGAAGTGGGACTACAAGTAGTGCGCATCCACTCCCTTTATAGGGGGAGGGTAGAATTTCCAAATGAGAGCTGTGCTCGAATTTGAGAAATTCGGGTGGGGGCTAATATATAATTTTTCGATTTGTATTTACCAAATACTACTTTTTTGCCACGTCATTACAAGAAAATCTACGATTTTCGTGGCAATCCAAAATTTAAAATGAACCTAATGACTTAACGACCTTCTCCACTACATCGCTGTTGTTGAAAAAGTAGCTGCTTCTTCATAAGGGTTTTCAACACCTGCATCTTGAGCGGCTTTTAGAGCTGTTTCAAATGCTTTGTCAGAATTTTCAGCAATTTGAGGATTGTCTAATAAAACTTTTAAATCATGGTTTGTATCATCTACGCCTTTAAATAGCATAGAACGTCCGAGTGCTTCAGCTTTTGGATCAGAAAAATCATTAAGTTTTGGGGCTTCTGTTTCTTGCGGAATTTCTTGAGGTTCAGCCATCGGCTTTTGAATACCGCTGTAATTTACTTGATTAACACTAAATTTAGGACCATTTACTTCACTCATGTTGTCACCTCGCTTTATTTATTCAATTATATCATATTTTTTAATTAATCAACCATCCATTTGTTCTAAAACGTGTAAATAATTTTTTTTGCTAGTTGATTTGAAAAATTTTACAAAAATTTACTATTTAACCTGATTTTGCTATAATTAACGTATGGCAAATGATATAGAAACACTTCAAGGTATACTAAAGAGCGACCCGTCCAATTTTCAGGCAAGGCGCGAACTATCTATCCTTCTTGTTAATAATGGATTCAACGAAGAAGCAGAAGGAAATTTAGAATACTTGCTTAAATATTTTCCTAACGATGCAGAAATTTTGTACAACCTTGGCATTGTTTATGAAAAACTAAAAAAGTTCGAACAAGCAAGAGATTGTTACCAAAAAGCCGTAGAAATTTCACCGCAAGAAGATTTTTATTATAACCTCGGAGATGTTCTAGTAGAATTAAAAGACTGGGATAAAGCAATTGATGCATTCCAAAAAGTTTTGGAAACTGACCCGAACGACGGCAATTGCTACTTCAACCTCGGTGTTTGCTATTTTCACAAAGACGAAAAAAATCTTGCACTGGATAATTTCCAAAAAGCTGTAAATATCAATCCAAAAGATGTTTTTGCATATTTTTATCTTGGATATATTTACCAGAATGACGGACTTACAAATTTTGCAATCGAAAGTTACCAAAAGGTTTTAGAAATATCTCCGGATTACAGCTGGGCTTATTACAACCTTGGTTCAATCGCTTTCAAAAGCGGAAACATGGAAGAAGCAAAAACATATCTTCTTAAAACAATTGAATTCAATCCTTCTGATGTTGAGGCTTACAAACTTTTAACAAAAATCTGTTTGAAAAATGATGAAGCAGAAGAGATTTTGCAAATTTTAAATGAAAAATTGCAAAAAGATGACAATGGTGATTTATACTATTGTCTTGCAAGAGTTTACAAGTTTATAGGAGATTTAGATGCTTACTATGACAATCTTGAACTTGCACTCAAAAATCCTTACACCTTAACTTATCCAAGAAAAATCGTGAAAGAAGAATTCAAATGCATTCAAGCTAAACTCGATAGGCATGAAAAAATTGAGCCGGAAATGAAAATTTCTGAATATCAAGAAAATAATGAAGAACCCGAAGAAAATTCAGAAGATGAACCAGAAGATAGCTTTGAAGACGATGACAATTCCGACGATGAAGAGTTTGACTCCGATGAAGAAGAAAACACTGACGATGAATTTGATGATGAAGATAACGATGATGAAGACGAGGAAGAAGAGGAAGACGAGGAAGACGAATTTTCAGATGACGAAGACAGTGATGATTCGGATGACGAAGAATTTGGTGGCGATGATGACGAGTCTGACGAAGAGGAATCAGATGAAAAAGATGAGTCTTAGAACATTTAGGGTATAATTAGGGTATGTTATCAAAGATTTTTATCAAAAATTACATATTAATAGACGAGCTTGAACTCGATTTAGCAGACGGTTTGAATATAATAACCGGTGAAACAGGTGCCGGCAAAAGTATTCTAATAAATGCCATTGACATTGCTTTTGGCGCTAAAACGGGAAAAGAAGTTATCAAGAACAATGCTGATAAAGCTATAATTGAGCTTACACTCTTGAACAAGAAACAAGATTTATCAGGCTTGTTTGATGAATACGGAATTGATGATAACGGCGAAGAAATTATTTTATCAAGAGAAGTTACGCAAACCGGTTCACGTTCTCGTGTTAACGGGTGTCTTGTTAATCAAGAATTTATGCGCAAATTCCGCGAACTTTTTATTGACATTCATTCTCAACATCAAACGTATTCATTCTTGCAGCCAAAATATCACATAATTTTATTAGACGCTTATGCAAAAAATACTTGCGGCGCAATGTTAGAAAATTACAAGAAAGAATACAGCCGATACAAGGATTTGGAAGCGAAACTTGAAGAACTTAAAAATTCTGCCGATAAAACAGAAGAGCAGATTGATTTTCTTAAATTTCAGGTTAATGAAATTGATGAAGCACAAATCAAATCCGCCGAAGAAGATGAAGAACTAAACAACGAGCTTTCTGTTTTAGAAAACGTTGAAAAGCTCAAAGACCTTACCGGTTCTTCTTTTTGGTCAATTTCTGGCGATGATGGTTCTATATTAGATACATTAATTCAGATAAAGTCCAATTTAACCAAGGCTTCCGGCATGGATAATTCACTAGAGGAATCAGAAAGTCGTATAATTGAAGCGATTGAAGTTCTTAAAGAAGTTTCATCTTCTCTAAGAGAATATTCTAGCGCATTAGAGTTTGATGAAGAGAGAATAAATTCTATCCAAGAACGACTTTTTATGCTCGACAAGTTGAAACATAAATATGGCGGAACGCTTGAGAAGGTTATGGAACAGGGAGAAAAATTAAGAAAAGAGCTTGATAGCATCGAATTTTCTACCCAAAATATTGAAGAATTAGAAAAAGAAATTGTTGAAGAGAAAAAGAAGCTTGAACTTTTAGCAGGTGAGATTTCAGAAGAAAGAAAAAATTATGCACAAGTTCTTTCCGGTTTGATTATTGAAAAACTGGAAAAATTGGAGCTTCCGAAAGTTAAATTTGAAATACATTTTGATAGAACAGAACTTTCTCCGAACGGTTTTGATAAAGTAGAGTTTTTAATTTCTACCAACATTTCAGAAGGTTTAAAACCTTTAGCTAAGGTTGCATCAGGCGGTGAAATTTCTAGAGTCATGCTTGCAATTAAAACAATTTTTGCCCAGAGTGATAATATTGACACAGTCATTTTTGATGAAATTGATACGGGTATTTCCGGTAAAACTTCTCAAGCTGTTGCGGATGAAGTGAAAGAGCTTTCTAAATACATGCAAATTATTATGATTACGCACCAAGCCATAATTGCATCTAAATCAGACAAGCATTTTTACGTTAAAAAGACACAAGATGGCAAAACAAGTGTTGATATTTCTGTATTGGAAGATAATGCCAAACTTAAAGCTATTGCAGAGCTTGCAGGTGGTGAAGTAACAGAAGAATCATTAAAATTTGCCAAAACATTGATGAATTAAATATATTTAATTCTCTTTTCAAACTTTGTGATAAAATTTTGGTATGAGAGTCATATTAAAATTCATATTTGGACTTTTATTTTTAGTATTTACGACCGCAAATTTCGCAAATACCCAAGATATTTTTGTCCCTAATGACATAGCCGCTTGGCAAACTCAAAGCTCTCACGCAATTTTTACTGTTCCGGAAACAGAAACTTTTTTAGCACTACCGGAAAATAAAAGCGATAATTCGCCTTCAACTTCTACTACCGGAAGTATAAAGCAAACTAACCAACAAAGTTTTTACGTACAAATAAAAAAACAACAGAAAATTAATAATACAAATATAATAAGTTCCATATTAAAAACGGAAATTAGCCCAAACGCTCCGTAATTGAAAATAAGTGAACAAGGCGAAAAGTAAAAAGTCTATTTTTAAATGAACTTAACGACTTAACGACCTTATGACTTAACGACTTAATGAAATATAAAGGAGAAAAATATGGAATTAATTCACAGTTTTGTGTCGGCACATAATGTGCTGATTTCAGCCGGAATTTTAATCCTAGCGTATATTTTTATTGCGCTGGAAAAAGTTCCAAAAGTTACCATCGCACTTCTTGGTGCCGGTATTACAATTCTATTAGGACTTGTAAGCCAAACTAAAGTTTTGGATGGCGTTCTTAACCCAACTTACTTTGTTCAATATGTTGATTTCAACGTAATATTCTTGCTTGTATCAATGATGATTATCGTAAGCATTACAACAAGAAGTGGTGTTTTTAACTACATTGCTAATAATTTGTTAAAAATGACAAAAGGTCACCCGATTGCAATTCTTGCAGTATTGGGTATTTTTACAGCTGTAACAAGTGCATTTTTGGATAATGTTACAACAGTTATTTTGATTATGCCTATTACATTCTTTATTGCAAAAGAACTTGATATCGACCCAATACCTTATCTTTTGACAGAAATCTTTGCATCAAATATCGGTGGTACTGCAACTTTGATTGGTGATCCGCCAAACATTATTATCGGCAGCGCAGCCGGATTTTCTTTCATGGACTTCGTAAACAATTTAACAGTAGTAGTTGCAATTATTTTGGTAGTCGTACTTGCTTTGTTGTCATTGATTTTCAAGAAAAAACTTCATGCCAGCGAAGAAAAAATGAAAGAAGTTGCAAATATTGATAACTCAAATACAATCAAGGATAAAGCTTTGCTTATCCGCTCTATGACAGTTTTAGGTTTAGTAATCTTAGGCTTTGTAACACACGATATTACTCATATAGAAACTTGTGTTGCTGCAATGCTTGGCGCTAGCTTCTTGCTACTATTTGAAAAACCAACTGATATTTTGAGAGATGTAGAATGGAATACAATTTTCTTCTTCATTGGCTTATTCATTATTATTGGTGGTGTTGAAGCATCTGGCGGTATTAAGTTAATGGCTGAATGGATTTTGAAAGTTACACAAGGTTCACAAGAAGCAGCTTCTATGCTAATACTTTGGGCTTCCGGTGTAATTTCAGGATTTATTGATAACATACCTTATACAGCCACTATGTCACCTATGCTTGTTGAAATCGAAAAAGCAATGGGCGCAGATTACACAACTCCATTGTGGTGGTGCTTGTCATTAGGCGCTTGCTTGGGCGGTAACATGACGATGATTGGCGCAGCTGCAAACGTAATTGTATCAGAAACATCCGCAAAACACGGTCATCCAATGTTTTTCTTAAGATTCATGAAATACGGTGTCTTGATTGTGTTGATATCATTGGCAATCTGCTCTGTATATGTCAAACTCAAGTACATGGTTTAATGATAAAAAATTAAAAAGGTGGTGAAAATTAGAATTTCACCGCCTTTTTGATTATATAAAAACGTAGTATTTATGTAACATAAAACAAAAAATAAAAAACCCCTTTACAAAAAAAAATCATCATGTACAATAATAAATGTAGCCGATGGAAACAGAAGTTACATGACCAAAACAACCGAGAATGGGGGTTTAGCTCAGCTGGTAGAGCACCTGCTTTGCACGCAGGGGGTCAGGAGTTCGAATCTCCTAACCTCCACCATTTAAAATCAAGAGCCGAAAGGCTCTTTTTTAATGTGAAATACCCTGACAATGAAAGAAAGATTTGTGTTTACAAGATGTTAATAAATAGCATTCCAAATATCAGCCACTCTAGCCATTCAAAACATATGCCTAATAATGAAACAAATGTTATAGGCTATGATGACGATGTATCGAGATTAAGACGTAATTATATTAGAGAACATTACAATACTTACAAAATGCCTTATCAAAGCATATACGAATCCGAAGGCAGGATGAGTGAATATCAATTAAATAATTTATTAAAGCAATTGAACCACCGCCCCAATTATGTATCTGATAAGAAAATGCAAAACATTCTACTAACCGGAATTGAAATGATTGACAAAAATTCTTACAGAGGTTGTTCGCCAATGGCTGATTTAAAAAGTGTAAAACTTTTAAAAGATGCCGGAATCAAACATATTGTTGACATAGAAGGTTTTGAAGAACTCAAAGACGAATGCGAAAAACAAAACATTAAATATTCAAATTTTTTAATTGAAGAAGAAGTGGATTTTTTTGACAGAGATATATTTAAAACAAAAAATTCTATCATTGCAGAAAGAACTCAGTTTTTTAGAGATATTATCGGAGCTAGTCCGGAAAGAGTTAAGCAAGGAGTAGATGATGGTTTAAAAAGCTGGGAAAAATCAAAACGCAACATGATTGAGTACTTTACTGACTTTATTAAAACAATGCAAGCCGGAAATGTTTATATCGGCTGCAAATGCGGAACAATAAGAACGGATATTGCTCTTATGCTGAATCAATTGTTTAATCCAAAACAAGCAAATTTTAAAAATAACATAGAATATAATCAAAAATTGTTAGATAATGCAGTAATTCTGTATAAAAATCTAGATGATACTGATAAATTAAAAATGGGCTGGAATGATGAGTTTGACAAGCATTTTCTCGATAATATAGAAAAATTGGGAAGAAAATTTTAAAGAAGTATTGAAACTACTCTTCTTTGTTATTGTTTAATAGATATTAGTTATTAATTTGTCCTAAATACTTGTCTAGTCGATTTAAAACTTTTAATAAATATATGAAATTTTTATATATTTCATCAATTCCTAATTGCCCTCCTGGTAATGCTGTAATATCAAAACAAGTATGAGCGTACTGATTCCTATATTCAGATAAATTATCAAGTGTTTTCAAAAATGTATTTTTGTATTTAATACCCTCATTAGAATTTTCACACTTACCTTTTAAAAGTTTATATTTATCTTCTCCTAAACAATATTTCAAATTTGATATTAAACTTTGACTATTGAAACTATAACATTTATTGATATGCCTTTCTATAAGCCCTGTTTCAATTTTAGTTTTACCTATAGATAAGTATATATCATCTAAAGTAATTTCTATCCATCCGCACAATTCTAAAAAAGCTAATTTTAAAACCAATTGTTGCATTAATGCCTCTCTATTTGAAGCCTCTTCATTATGCACAGCAACAGCTTCTTTATCTCGCTCTTTTGAGGCATCTAACATTAATTTGCAATGACAAAAATTCTTTTTAAATGGTTCTGACTTTATTGGCAATTTTATTCTCCAAATATCCTCTTGGCAGCATCATATCTTTCTTTTAGTTTTATTTTATTAGAAGTACCGTCTTTCAGTTTTTCTGGTAAAAATGCTTCATCACTTAAAAGAGTATCATACATATATTGTAACTCTTTATTACTTTTATTATTACAATAATCAATATTCTTACCAATTCCATATAATATTGCATCTACATATACATTACGACTCGATTTTAGGGATATTTTTTTTGCAATTTTAACTGTTTCTATGAATAATTCTCTTTGCTTTTCTATCCATTCTTTCGGTTCGTCTTTATGTTTTGAAAGAAAAGCGCTCAAAAATGATGATAATTTATTTTCATATTCATCTAGGGAATAATACATGCAGAAAAACAATAGGATACGTTCTGCACCCTTCATTCTTTTATCATTAGCTAATTTTTCAACCCATTCAATCCATTCATCTGCTTTATTGCATTCATTTAGCAACATGATAAAAGGACCAAAATATACACAATTTCGAATTTCTTGATTACTTAATTTTAAACCTCCTGTATTTAGACGTTGAAAAATTTTATAAATATAATTTAAATTATCTTCTCGAGTATAATCACATTTAATTACATTTATAGGTATTGTAAGGTTTCTAATAGCTCTATAAACTTCTGGGTTATCATTTTTTATTTCACCCAATGTTTTACCAGAAAGTCTTTTATCTACATCATCTAACAACGATAATCTTGTATCTTCATGTTTTTCAGATAAAAACTCTTCAATAACACCAGTCCTTTGTCTACCATCTATAACCATATATGAATCATTAGCATCAACACTAAAACATAAACTTGGTATTGGGAGTTTTTTCAGAAGAGAATCTAAAAATCTAGTTTTTTGAGGAATATCCCAAACATCAGAACGTTGAAATGCTGGAGTTCTACATAATTCACTATCTAACATTCTGTATATATCTGAACATGATCTAGTTTCAGTATAGGAATATATATTTGCAGGTGGTATAGGATATTCACCTTCATCGTTTTCTACTTTATTTTCTTCCAGCTCTAATTCTTTATCAAGGTTATTATATTCATCAGTCATGATTAGCTCCTTTTCTTTTAGAATATCATAAATAAAATTACAAAATAATTCTTTTTTCACACTTCTTCTTAAAAACAATTTTTCAATTATATTTCAAGCCAATTTGTGATTTTCTGGTACAATTGAAAATAATATTCTTACAAACAATTTGTACGTAAGAACAAAAGAAAAATATTATAGAGGACTGCAATGAAAATTTGTGTAATTGGAACAGGATACGTTGGGCTTGTAGCTGGAGCCTGTCTTGCGGATATGGGAAACCGTGTCATCTGCATTGACAACAATGAAGAAAAGCTTAATCAACTTAAAAATGGCATAATTCCAATCTACGAACCAGGTCTGGAAGAACTCGTAAAATCTAATGTTGCAGAAGGCAGATTATCATTTTCCAGCAACCTAAAAACAGCCGTTGAAGAATCCCTTGTATGTTTTATTGCAGTTGGAACTCCACTAGGAGAAGACGGCTCTGCTGATTTACAATATGTTTTTGATGTAATAAAAGATATTGCAAAATCTATGAATAGTTACAAAGTTATCGTCAACAAATCAACCGTTCCGGTCGGTACGGCAGAAAAAGTTACCAAACTTATCAAGCAATACACAAATCAAGATTTTGATATTGTTTCCAATCCGGAATTCTTAAAGCAAGGCAATGCCGTTGATGATTTTTTATCACCGGATAGGGTTATCATCGGCTCAAATTCTGATAGAGCAACACAGATTATGCAAGAAATCTACGCTCCATTTTTTAGAACCGGTAACAGAGTGATAGTAATGGATGTTAAATCCGCAGAAATGACTAAATACGCTGCAAACTCATTTTTAGCCGTAAAAATTTCTTACGCAAACGAAATTGCAAACCTATGCGAAAAAGTCGGAGCAGATGCAGAAATGGTAAGAATAGGCATGACTACAGACTCCAGAATCGGTAACAAATTTTTATTTGCAGGACTTGGATATGGCGGAAGTTGCTTTCCAAAAGACGTAAAAGCCCTTATCAAAACCGGAAGTGAAAACGGATGTGATATGAATATTGTTGCTGCTGCCAATAAAACTAATCGGCAACAAAGATTGCTATACATAGAAAAAATCGTTAAACGATTTGGCGAAGATTTGAATGGCAAAACATTTGCAGTGTGGGGACTTGCGTTCAAACCTCGTACTAACGACATGAGAGAAGCTCCATCAATCACCATCATAGAAGAATTATTAAAACGTGGTGCTAAAATTCAAGCGTATGATCCAAAAGCAATGGAAACTGCAAAAATTTATTTTGGAGATAGAATAACATATTCAAAATTATCTTATGA
>CABQIM010000003.1 GCA_902464375.1 uncultured bacterium
GATTTAAAATCCGCCCACTTTAACATCACTAAAATTATTTTATTTTAAAAGATACATTTGCTACTGCAGTAACTTTTTTATCAATAGAAGATGAATCATTTACACCCATATCAGAAACATCTGTTGAATCAACCGGTGTTATTTGATATACCCCCATTCTTACTGAAGAAATTTTTCCTACACTATTGTGTGTCGCTTTTAGCATTGAAGCTGCTCTTGCTTTTGCATCATTAGAAGCTTTTTCCAACAAGCTAACTTTTAGTTCCGGTAATTTGGAATAAGCATATGATGGAGAATATACATTGATATCAACACCCTGATTAATCAAACCGGTAATATCATTTGAAATTTCTTTAATCAATTCTACGTTATCAGAGCTAATAGTAATTGGCTGCGTTAAATTATAAGCTTCTGCAACATCTGTGTAAGCTCCGGTTTTAGGGTCACGTTTGTATGAATAATAACCGTTAACAGTCTTCTTTTCTATGTTTTTTATATTCTTATCCTGTAAATACTTTTCAACGGTCTTAATTTGATTTTGAACATCACTATAAGCCATCTGCTTTGTAGCACGTTTAACTACAATATCAAACGATAATGTACCGGAATCTGATTTCACAATTTCATACGCAGAACCCGTAACTGAAATCACATTGTTAGAAATTGTTGAAGAGACCATTTTTGTTGACACAACAAGTGCCAAACCTATAAGTACTCCGAGCGAAATAACTTGTAATTTTTCAATTCTTTCTAGCATAAATGCCCTCCTTTATAGATTTATTATTATAGACAATCTTCTTCTTACTTAACTATTATTTTATCTTCTTAATTTCATTCAATTCTGACAAATATTCCGCATTATTAACAGCATCTGCAATTCTTTTATATACTATATCAAGAAAAGCCCCCATATCAATTTGCTTGTGCTCTAATTTATTGTTCCGTCTTTGGATTCTCCAGTTTCTTAACCATCTATCCAAGAAATTTGGGTCTTGCTTTTCTGTTAAAGTCTTTCTAGGCTCCATCTCAGGCACCCTCAACAACTCGTCAAAAGATTTAGTAAATCCGAATTGTTCAACTCCTGATGCGTTTTCTACAACAATTTTCCCAGAATTAGGGAATAAAGCTTTATCAGGCTTCAAAACCACGTTATATAATTCATTTTTCTCTGCTGCTTTTCTAAGCTTCATTAGTTTTTGATAAAAAAATCTCAAATTTCCACTATAATTCGGATAACTTTTATCTGGAAAATATTTTGATTGTTTTAAAAGAGCAAAGCTTCCTTGCTTTATTATCAGTTTTTGAAAGCTTGGATTTTGTTGTTGAGATTGGTTTGGGTTAATTGGTTGGATTTTCATAATTCACACGACTTTCTACACATTTCCGGTCGAGCTGTTCCTGTCATCTTCTAGTTGTCTAAGCTGTTTAGCATCAACTTTTTCATCTTGGGAGTAGTTATTGATTCTTGGGACTTCAATATCGACATTAACGTCTGCATCGACCATTTCTATATCAGATTTATTGTACTCTTTTATTTTACCATCCTCAAATTTAACTGCAACAGAATTGTTAAGAAATTGTATAAAACAAACTTTTCCCAATCCTGTAGGAGTCATTACAGTAGAACCAACCGGAGGCATACCCTTAGCTGCTTCGATATAATTTGAATACTCATAAGTCAGGCAGCACAACAATCTCCCGCAAGTTCCGGAAATTTTGGATGGTGCAATCGGCATACCTTGATCCTTTGCCAATTTAACATTAATAGATTCAAATTTTCTTAAAAATGTTGAACAGCAAAACGGCTTGCCACAGATTCCGGTTCCATCCATGATTGATGATTCATCTCTCACACCAATATGTCTTAAATCTATTCTCATTCTTTTAAAAACTTGAGTTAAGTCCTTCAAAAGTTCTCTGAAATCAACTCTTTCAGGAGCAGTATAATAAAAAGATATTTTTCTTTTATCAAATGTAATTCTGCACTGAACCAAATTCATGTTCAGATGATGTTTTTTTACCAAATCTTTACACTTAAAAAAAGATGTAACTTCTTCTTTCTTTAATTCATCCAACACCATCATATCTTCTTGTGTTAAAACTTGTATAAATTCAAATGGAGCAGGAGTTTTCTTTGAATTTTCAAAATGTTTTGCAACTTCCTGATTGACAAGGAATGCCTTAAGAACTTCTTCGCCCTTCTCAGTTCTTACCAAAATAAGAGCGCCATCATCCAAATTAACATTATCCGGACAATTAAGAGGAACAAATGTATTTTTTAAATACTTAACAGCATATCTAATCATAACATTCTTCCTTCTTAAGTTTTCTGTTCATTAATTTAGAAAGAACTTGTTGCGGAGTTATGTCAGTATAAACAGCTTCGTAAATAGCGCTTGAAACAGGAACTTCCAATCCCATTTTTTCTGCTAAATCGCACACTGCTTTAGAAGTTTTAACCCCCTCTGCAACAGAGCCCAATTCGTTTAAGATATCATTGATTTTTTTGCCTTTGCCTAAC
This sequence comes from uncultured bacterium, assembly GCA_902464375.1. Classification (GTDB taxonomy): domain Bacteria; phylum Cyanobacteriota; class Vampirovibrionia; order Gastranaerophilales; family Gastranaerophilaceae; genus CAG-196. Next base: position 2,522 of record CABQIM010000003.1, read on the forward strand.
ATTGCACCAACGGTATAATTTCTGGACATTGGGCTGGAACAAGTCGCAATCAAATCGCCCATGCCGGATAGACCGTACAAAGTTGATGGATTTGCGCCCAGTTTTACGGAAAGTCTTACGATTTCAGCCATACCTCTTGTAAGAAGTGTGCCCATACAATTGTCACCCAATTCCATGGTGTGCGCAAAACCGGATGCAATCGCGATAACGTTTTTAAGGCTGCCGCCAAGTTCTACACCAATTACATCAGAATTTGTATACAATCTGAAACGGTTTGGAACATTACAAGCCTTTTGTACAAACTCAGCAACTTCCATATCTTCACACGCAACTGATGCAGCAGTTGGTTTACCTTGCAAGACTTCTTTTGCCAAAGTCGGGCCGGAAAGAATTACAACTTTTTGTTCAGGTAATACGTCTTTAATAACTTCTGACATTCTCATCAAAGTATTTAATTCCAGACCTTTAGAAGCATTTACAAGCGGTTGTTCTGGTTTTATACCGGCTGCTTTTAATTGTTCGCAAACACTTCTAACACCGCTGGTTGCAACCACTGACAGAATAATATCTGCACCATCTATAGCTTTTTTCAAATCAGAAGTAATTTCAACTTTTTTATCCAACTGTACTTCCAATGGTTTTGAACAATGTTTATTATTTACCAGTTCATCGTTCAAATCACATTCTCTACCCCAAACAACAATTTCTTCAAAATTGTCATTCATCAACCAAGCCAAAGTCAATCCCCAACAGCCCGGACCAAGTACAGTTAATTTCATAAGTTCCCCTTATCTTTGTATAATAACTCTCTATATTATACTATAAAATAAGGAAGCAGTGATTTTTTTCAAAAAAGTTTACAAAATATAGTTAAAGGTGCACAAAATGCACCTTTAACTAAGACTAACTACTATTGAGTTGCCATTTCCATTGCTGATTGTAGCAGGTCTTTGTTAGACTTAATCAGCGCATTAACAAGTTCCATTTGAACTTTTGCCTGCTGATAATCTGACATATTGGCTTTAAAGTCTGTATTTGCTTGTTCTAACAAGCCTGAACGGATTTCACCTCTTCCAACTACCGGTTTACCAGATTCTGGAGTTTCTACAAACAAACCATCTTTAACTTCATACAAGCCATTTGGATTATGGAAGTTTGCAGTTGCTATTTTATACAAAGGTACGGAGCGATTTCCACCATCTGCTTTTCCATAAAGTGTACCATCGTTTTTAATTTCGTACTCGTCATATTTTCCAAGGAATTTACCATTATTTGGATCTATCCACAATTTAATATTGGTTGTAGGAACACTCAATGCGCCACCCTTAAGTGCCGTTTCTTCATATAAATCCGCACTAAGAGATTTAGTACCAGACATGATTTCGCCTTTATCATTAAGGATATAACCTTGTACCGTTGCACCATTTTTAGCACGGTAAACGCCTTCCGAATCAAATGTAAATTCACCAAGTCTTGTATACTGAACATTTCCGTCAGGACTGCGAAGCATAAAATAACCGCTACCTTCAAAGAACAAGTTTTCATTTGAAGTTCCCGGAGTTGATTTACCTTGACCAAGATTCTTAACGTTGTTATCTATAACAGCACCACCAAGGAAAGTCTTGAATGTAACCTTGTTTTCTCTAAACCCTGGGGTGTAAACATTTGTCAGGTTATCAGCCAGAACATCCATCCATTGGACGGTTGCTTTCTGGGTGTTAATCGCTGTGGTATACAAATCATTCATCTTTGCGTCCCTTCTTTTGGTTTTCGTCTTTTTCGTTTTGTCTTTGTTGTCTGTGGTTCAGTTCTTCGTAATCTATATTATTATCTTCGAACCTTTGTTTTAAAAGTGGAAGGTTTTCTTTCAGATACGCTTCCGCTATTTGAGAACTTGGAAGAAAATCTGCAGAGATTTTTCCATCCTTACCTACTTTTATAATGACAGAAATATCATTGTCAAAATTTATTCTAATAGGCTTATTGTCATTCATTGATTTAACAAGCATGTCTGCCAATGTTTTGGACACTTGAGAAGCTTCTGCAGTTTTTTTTGTGCTAATACTGTTTTGTCCGTTTTCCACCAATTTTGCAAAGAAATCGACATCGTTCTTGCTCATTGCAATATCATCAAAACTTGCAACAGTTTCTATTGTTACATTTGATTTCGTATCAACTTTTTTGATGCCTGAAGAATTTGTAACCGTTTTAACTTTTACTTCATTTTGAGCATCATCACCAGCTTGATTTTCATTCAACTCTGCAACTCTTACACTTTCATCTGCCAAATCTTGTGCTAATGCAGCAGCTTTCTTTTCGGCATTCTGTTGTTTTTGTTGATTTTCATTGTTAAAGTTCATACCGGAATTCATCTGGAATGCTAAAGCCGCATTCGGGTCTTGAGAATCTAATCCCAACGAGAAGTTCGGATTGTTGTTTATATCGGCAAATTCTTCACCATTCTGAAATTCATCCGCATTTTTTTCATCTGTTTGATTGAGCTTATCATTAATTTCTGCAACAGCACCTTCCAGACCATCAATCACTTCGTCCATATTATCAGAAGAAGTTTCTTTTCCTTCTTCTTTTGTTCCCTCAACTTTGTCAGCAGCTTTTTTATCGATTTCAGAAGTTTTTTTAGAGTCTTTTGTTTCTTCACTTTTTTGCGAAGACATGCTGGAAAGTTCATCAGCAAATCCCGTAGATGAAGAATTTCTGGTCTGTGTTGATGATGACGTTGTTCTTGTTGTTGTACTTACTTTTGAACTTGTATCTATGTTCATGTTATTCATTCTCCAAATTGTTTAATTGTTGTTCCAACATTTCCTGCTCTTCGGCTTCTTCTCTTGAACGAATAAAAAACCTTTGTACACCGATTTCAGAAAACTGTTTAAGTTCTATAGCTTTTTGTTCTTCTTGATAAGCCTCTTTTTGCTTCTCTTTGTGTTTTTCAACAACCTTTACTGCTTGTTCCAGCTTTACCAGTTTTTGTTTTTCTTGATCCAAAATCTCCTGAACTCGCTTTCGTTCTTGCTCTAAGGCATCTGCCTTATCCCAAAGGTGATGAAGATAGTTGTCATAGTATTCCATCATTCTGAAATCTGCAGTTCTTTTATTCTGGATTGTTTGTCGGATTTCCGCTTCATTTTTGCGAATATTTTCCTCTGCGATATAGACCTGCTGCTGTGCTTTTTGCACATTCAGCAACTGTTCTTCTTTTTTTCGGATTCTAAAATCCAGTACTTTTTGTAGTCTATATACAAAGGGCATAATATATTCTCACACAAGTATTATGTCAAAGTTTTTGAGTTTGGAACACATCCATTTAGATGATTAATTGTTTTTCCCCAAAAGTCAAAAGCAAAATTCTTATTTCTATTCAATTTCGTACTAACAATGTAACTTTTTGTAACATTTTTTCAAAAACCTTAAAGTTTTCTAAAAAAATGCCGTTATATAATATATCCGTTTTTAACACGAAGATTACATTTTTTTATAAAACTTGCAACACGAAAGGAGACAATGGATGCAGATTAATGGAAACAACTACGGAAATTACAATTTTTTAGTTAACTACTGGAACAATGAAATCAAAGCAGCAAAAGATGACGCTACTGATGGCGAATTAGACCTAACAGAAGCAGAAACAGCGTTGTTAGATGCTACACAAGATTTATCTACTAAAACAGCTAAAGTTTCTGAAGCAAAATCAACTGCACAAATGAGTGCACAAGAGGCTTTAACCGCTGAAGCTGAGGCACAGCAAGCACAGGCAAATGCTGAAGCTGCAAAAACTGCATTAACAGAAGCAGAAGCTAATAAAGCGACTGCAGAAGCAGAAGTTGCTGACGCAAATACAGCTGTTGAAACTGCATCCGGAGAAGTTGTTACCGCACAAGGCGAAGTCGACACTGCACAAGCTGATGTTAATGCCGCTAATGAAGCTGTTAATACTGCACAAGCTGATGTTGATACTGCTAATACAAGAGTAGAAACGGCTCAAGCTGATTATGACACTAAAAAAGCTGCCTTAGATAGTGCTCAGACTGATTTGACAGCAAAACAAACAGCTTATGATTCCGCAGCATCCGCTTATCAATCTGCATGTGATGCACTTTCTGCATTACAAAGCAAAACTCCTCCTGCAACACCAGCTGAATTGAGTTCCGCAAAAGCTGCAGTAGAAACTGCAAAGCAAAAAATGGAACAAGCGAAGGCTGAATTGGACGCTGCACAAGCAAAATACGACCAATGTAAAGCTGATTTTGAAGCAGCAGAAACAGAATTAAATGATGCAAAAGCAGACTTGGAAGCTAAACAAGCTGTTCTTGCGGAAAAACAAGCTGACTTAGAAGCTAAACAAGCTGTTCTTGCAGAAAAACAAGCTGTATTAGAAGAAAAACAAAAAGCGTTAGATGAAGCTACAGCTAAACGTGACGAAGCACAAGCAAAATTAGACAAGCTTAACGAAGAAATCGAAAAGTTGCAAGGTGACATAGAAACAGCTGAACAAACAAAAGAAGATGCTATTCAAAAAGCTAATGATGCAGCAGAAAAGGCTGCGAAAGCAAAAGAAGATGTTGAAGCTGCTGCAAAAGAAGTAGAAGATGCAAATGCAAAAATCCAAGAATTACAAGCTCAAATTCAAGATTCTCAATTTGCAGTAGATATGGCTAAAAAAGCACAAGAAGAAGCAGAAAAATCATTACAAGATGTTAAAGACGCTCAAGCTGCCGCAGAAAAAGCCCAAACAGCTGCAGACAATTGCAACAAGCTCAAAGGTGAAGACGATACAGTAAATGACGATACTCAAACACCGGAAGAAACAGAAAAAGATAAAGAAATTCAAGACCTAAAAGATCAAATTGCTAAATTGAATGAACAAATTGCAGGCCTTGTTGGTCAAGGAAATGGTGATGATATAACCGGTGATGAAGATGATGATGAGCAAGCACAAGAAATTGCAGATCTTAAAGAACAAATAGCAGCTCTTCAAGAACAACTTGCAAATAGCGGTAACATGGACATTACAGGCGATGGCAATACAGGTAACGGAACCGGCAATACAAATGGTGACGGCAACAATTCCAACAACACTTACACAACAAATAACACCTATACAGATTCTAACAACACCGATAATTCAACAAATGATTCAAACAATGTTAATGGTTCACACAACACCGACAACTCTATTGATGGTTCATTCAATGGTAACACTATAAACAAAGATGACCATTCTACAACCGGAAAAAATGATGTTGCAGATGCTTTCAGAGATAGATTGTACGAACAAGCAATGAAAAGACGTGATTTAATTTTGGATAAATTAAAAGCATTCTTTGAATGGGATGGTCAATCTGATTACCAAATTAGCGCTGAAAAATATGCTGAATTACAAGAAAAAATTGAAAACGGCGAAGAACTTACAAAAACTGAAAAATTACAAATGGCAGTTTTCAAATTGAACACTTCAATCAAAAGCATAGTATCAGAAGGTGTTGAAATGGCATCTGTTGACAAATCAACTCTACAACAAATGAGCAATGCTGACGGTCAATTAATGTTCAGAGATGCTGACAATAAAACTGTTTTACAAACCCTTGACGAAGAAGGCAACGCAACTTATGCTTACGAAGATGGAACAGCATTTGAAGGCACAGATGAAGACTTAAGTGCCGTAATGGGTTACCCTGCCGTTGATGCAGAAAAAGGTGCTATGTATACAGACGCTGATGGCAACACTATATACAAAAACACTGACGAAGAAGGCAACGATGTTTACACAAGAGAAGACGGAACTGCTTTCGATGGAGATGTTGACGGTTTGAAAGTTCAACTTAAGGAATATGTTGAAGAAGACGGAATTATTGCCGGATTAGATGGCAAACTTGACGAATTAGAAGCATCTTTAATCGGAGATACAGAAGACGTTCCAGAAGGTGAAAACTCATTAACAGGCGGCATTCCTGATACTCCAGAAGCACAAGCTGAACAAGCCGGCTTAGAAACAACAGACAAGAAAGGCGCATATACAAAAGAAACTCCAATGGGTACATTCTTGTACGCTTGGGATCCACAGGAAAATAAATTTAATGAATTCCCTGCTTGTGACCCGAATGACAAAGACAGCTTCGAAGATTGCGACTTTACAACAGACGGACGAGCAATCGACAGAACAAATGAAGATGCTGTAAAAGCAGAAGCTATGATTACAATTCAAAATGAAGGCTACGAAGTCAATCCAAACGGAACTTATCCATTCTCTGTTGTCAAAGATGGCGTTCATTATGAATATGACAAAGAAAAAGGCGAATTTGTTAAAGTTGATGTTTCAACAAAATAGATTAGCTAAAAAGGGTGGTTCTAAAGAACCACCCTTTTTTATTATGTAGTAGCAAACCTAAAATCTTCTGCCCAAGTTTTGAAACCACCAGATAATTCCATAACTTCAAATCCGTTTTTTGCAAGAAGATATCCTGCTTTCGCACCAAGGTGACAATAATGATTGTAGCAATATACAATATGAAGTTCATCCTTATTTAACTCATTCATTTTGTCACCCAATTCTTCATAAGGAATTGATACTGCTTCCGGAATATGCGCAATTTCATAATCGGCACGCATTCTTACATCAATAAGTTTAACGTGTTTTTTTTCACAAACATTTTTTAATTCTATAGGTCCTAGTGTAAATGCCAATTTTTTACCGAAATAGCATTCTGCATTTTCCGGATTGTTTCTGATATTCTGAATGTCTTCTTCTAACATAATGTTCTCCTTATTTTGTTTTATATATTCTGATATATCGGACTTGTAGATAAAATATTAATAAATAAGCTCAGCCCCCACCTGAATTTCTAAGTTTCGCACAGCTTAACTTGAAATTGTTCCCTCTCTGTCACTAGCGTGACATCTCTCCCGCTCAATGGATGTTGCGGGCGAGAATTAAGTTTTAGAAAAGTCTGTACCTCCCCCTATAAAGAGATGAAATGCGCTACACTTGTTAAAATATATTTAAAATCACTTTCCACTCATCTAAGCTTTTAAACGCTAAAAACGTATTTTGTTGCAACATACATACTAATCATAATCATGCCTGCAATGAGAAAATTAACACCCATCAAAACACCTACAACCCATAATGCTGTTGATGGCAAGCCTAGAATGATAATTAAGCCAAGTAGGAATTGTAATATTGCAAGAGGAATTTCAGCCCACCAGAAATATAGCGTTTTTCTATTTTGAATACCGAACGCACAAGTTGAAACACTTTCCAACAAAAAATAAACTCCAATCGTCGCAGTAATCAGTGTTAAACTAAACATAGGAGCTAAGAATAAAAAAATGCCCAATACAAAAAGAATCAACCCCAATACTACATTTAACAAAAAATGCCTTGTATAATTTCTGGTCATAATCGCATTTATCGCCTTGTATCCGCCATATATAACAAAAGAAAGACACAACATCATTCCAAACGTTATAGATGTTATTTTAGGAAGCATTAACATGGCAAGTCCAACAATTGCAAGTAAAATCCCCTCTGTCAGGATACAGCTTAAAAATTTCTTTTCTGTCATAAAACAATCTCCTTTATAGCTTAAGAATATCGTTTTATATATTTTTTAATATCGACAGTTGGAGAATTTTTTAGGAGTATAAAACAAAAATTAAGCTCCTTTCGGAAGAGAGACAAAAGGAGCAAGGCTAATTATTATGAAGAAAAGATTTTGGGTTTCTTAAGAAGTAAGCCGAACACACACACAATGCCTAATCATTTTTCGTCGAAATCCGACAATTCACTAGTTGCCTTCGACTTACATTTATATTGTAGCATTATGAGTATACTTTCTTAATCTGCTAAAGAAGTAATCCTTAAGGACTATTTATTTTTAGTTTTAAAATTATCTATTTGCGGACCTACATATTTACCAATCAAAACATTTTCAACAAAATGGTCTATCGGTTTGATTGCAGAACCCAGCGCTATAAAGCCGCCAATTGTTTTAACAAAATTACCTTTCATCATCTTGCCTTTTTGGAAATCAGTTAAAACGCTTTTCACCGCAACACTAGGAGTTTGTCCGCCTTTTAAGCCTTTTGTATACTTAGAGTACCAACCGTTAGATTTCATTGCATCAGTCGGATTAAGAAGATTTTTGCGCAAATCTATCAAATCTCTAATTGTTTTTTCCGCATATTTTTCAAGTTTTTCTTGATTTTCATTTCTGAAAACTTTAACCTTTTGTTTTTTATCACTATAGTCTTTACTGCTGGATACTTGGGATAAAAATTCTTTAACACAAGCCTCATCTTGCCCATCAAATGCGTGCATTTTACCATTCGCAATAAATTGTTCTGCAACTTTAGAAACGTGCTCTTTTGAATTCAAAGATATACCATCTTTATCAAGTTTACCAAATTGAGAAAATATATTTTGCCCGAATTTTACTGCAAAAACAGGAAGGCACACGCTCGCTAGACCTTGAAAAATTGCTTCTTTCAAGCATCTTTTTGAATTTGGACTGTATTCGGTTTGGTCGTTTTTATATTTATCATATACATCCGCACCGATATACATCAATGCCGGAACCCAAGTTAAGTTTGCAGCTCCTCCTATTATCGGACGTAATGCTTCTCCAACTTCATTAGTAAAAGCAGCACCACGAAGCGGCCATTTCATCATCGGATCGACGTACTCTCCGGTCTGTTTATCAATGGTTTGTTTATCAGCTCTAAAATTTACATTAGCCATCCCAATTGGCTTTATCATTCGGCAAAATCTCCTTCATACGTATGCTATTTATATTAACGAGGGTGAAAAAAATTTTTGCGTTCACCTCTTTATGTTTTTACAAAATTTTACAATAATAATTTCTATAAAACTTGAAAAATAAAAAAAACAAGTTAAAATAAGAATATAGGCAAGGGTGGTCGAAAGCACCCTTACCACCTGTAATTAGTACAGGATTTTGACTAAGAGAATTAGTATTATTAATAATACTAATTCTTTTTCGCTGATTTCAACTATCATTTTAGCCTCCTTTCCAGATAGTTAAAATGCTTGTTAAAATCTTTAGCCTATATTCTATTTTCAGATTTTCATTCTATCACAGAACTCCCAATCTATCAAGAAATTGCCGATTTTACACAATATTTTCTACGAGTGATATAATGTTGGTATGGAAAGAAAATTTGAACTGGTATCGAAATATAAACCGTCAGGCGACCAGCCAAAAGCAATTGAACAGCTTGTTGAAGGACTAAGAGCCGGAGATGACACTCAAACTTTACTGGGGATTACAGGTTCCGGTAAAACATTTACTATTGCAAATGTTATTGAGCAATTTCAAAAACCGACATTAATTATTGCGCACAACAAGACTTTGGCTGCGCAACTTTATAATGAATTCAAAGAACTTTTTCCAAATAATGCAGTAGAATATTTTATTTCTTATTACGATTATTACCAACCGGAAGCTTACATTCCGCGAACAGACACTTATATAGAAAAATCTGCAAGCATAAATGAAGAAATTGACCGACTAAGGCATAATACAACCAGAAGCTTGTATGAAAGAAATGATGTAATTATTGTTGCATCTGTAAGCTGTATCTATGGTTTAGGTTTACCGGAAAGTTACTTCAAAGGTACAATTCAAGTTAAAGTTGGCGACACTCTTGATAGAGGAGATTTAATCAAACACCTCGTAATGACGCAATACACAAGAAATGATTTGGTTTTAGAGCGTTCAACATTTAGAGCAAGAGGCGATATTTTAGAAATAATGCCGGCTTACGAAAAAATTATCACAAGAATTTATTTCTTCGGAGATGAGATTGAAAAAATTGTTAAAATTGACAATTTGACCGGTGAAATCATTGAAGTTCCTGAATCCGTTATGATTTATCCGGCTGTGCATTATATTGCATATGACGAAAACGAAGACGAAACAATTTCTATGATTAAAACAGAACTCAAAAACAGAGTTGTTGAACTGGAAAGTGAAAATAAAATTCTTGAATCACAACGACTTCAACAAAGAGTTAAATACGATATAGAAATGATTAAGGAAATGGGCTATTGTTCCGGAATTGAAAACTATTCAAGAATAATAGAACGCAGACCTGTAGGTTCGGCTCCGGCAACTTTATTAGATTATTTTCAAGGCGATTTCCTTACTGTAATAGATGAATCCCATGTAACTATTCCACAATTGAACGGTATGTATCACGGTGATGCAGCAAGAAAAAAAACTCTTGTAGACTTTGGTTTCCGTCTTCCTTGCGCAAAAGATAACAGACCTTTAAAGAGTGAAGAATTCTTTGCCAAAGTTGGACAAAAAATCTACATTTCAGCAACACCTGCTGAATTTGAAAAACAAACTTCTCAACAGCTTGTTGAACAAATCATCAGACCAACAGGACTTGTTGATCCTAAAATCACCGTTAAACCGATTGAATCACAAATTCCGGATTTGAAAGCTGAAATTGAAAAGCGTGCAAAAAAAGATGAACGCGTATTAATTACAACTTTAACCAAACGTATGGCAGAAGATTTGTGCGACTTCTTTTTGCAAGAAGGCATACGTGTGAGATATTTACATAGTGGAGTTAAGTCTATTGAGCGTGTTGAAATTTTGAGAGATTTAAGACTAGGCGAATTTGATGTTCTGATTGGCGTAAACCTTCTTAGAGAAGGTCTGGATATTCCGGAAGTTTCGCTTGTAGCAATTATGGATGCCGATAAAGAAGGTTTCTTAAGGTCTGACACAAGCTTAATTCAGACTATCGGTCGTGCAGCTCGTAACGCTTGTGGTGAAGTTATTATGTACGCGGACAAAGTTACGGATTCGATGCAGCGCGCGATTGATGAAACAAACAGAAGAAGAGAAATCCAACTTGCTCATAACAAAAAATACGGCATTATTCCGCAAACAATCAAAAAGCCAATTGAAAACAATTTACTTTCTCTTGTTGCAAGTTATAGAAATTTGGAAGATATTGTAGCAGAAGAAATGGTTGATTTGGGTATCGACAAAAAAGATTTGCCAAAACTTATCAACAAGCTGGAAAAAGATATGCACAAAGCCGCTAAAATTCTTGATTTTGAACGTGCAGCAGAAATTCGTGACCAACTAAAAAAATTAAGAGAAATGGTATAATTTTTTATATTTTATGCTAATCTTTTATTATGAAGAAGTTTGCTTTATTTGTTATTACTATGCTTATGTTGCAAAATGTCAGTTTTGCAAGACCAATCGTTTTTAGTGAAGACGGACAATTCGGGCTTAAAAATGAACAAGGCGAAACAATTGTAGACGCTAAGTACAAAAAACTTATCCGCTTAGGTGAATCCTCTTGGATTATGCAAAGCGGTTCAAAATTCGGAATAATTGATGATAATGGCACTGTTCTAGTTGATGCTAAATATTCAAAAGCTGATAGAATATTAGGTAAATTCGCAAAGTTTGCCAAAGGTGATAAATTTGGAATCTTTGACGAAAAAGGTTTTGTAATACTGCCGGTTGAATATTCCTCTATTGACTTACTTTTTGGCGGAATGTTTTTGACTTGCAAAAACTATAAATACGGTGTTACGGATTTTAATGGGCAACCAATTTTAGACAACATTTTTGATGATATTTACATGCCAAAGCGCAATAAAATGGTTATTGTATATAACGGTCAGCAATTTGAAATAGAGAGTTCTAAAGACGGAGAATTAACTCTTCCACTTGATATCGTAGCAAATAAAGATGACGTTGATTTTACAATTACAGAACTTATTCAAAAACCTGCCGCTACAACAGGGTATTATAGCGTAACCGCAACAAATTATTTGTTAAAAATAATTTCTTCTATCTCACCAGCTTATGAACAAACAATTGATGAATTGATGTTTTCGCAAGGTGCTGATGCTGCTAATATAATCATGAAATTCACTTGGCTGCCAAAATTCCCGATTGTTTATGCAAAAAAATATTATCAAAATTTGGCAGCTCCTAACAATGGACCACTCGGTGGAGTTAAGAGCAATTTGAGAAGACATTTGAGCCAATAAGTATTGAATTGGAAAGTGAATGTGTGAATTTGTTTTGAGTTGAAAGTGGAAAATTGAAAATTGTTATAAAAATGATTTTTGCGGGGATGGCCCCCTCCCTAGCCCTCCCCTTATAAAGGGAGGGAATGTGCGCTTTGAAAGATTATTTAGTAAATAACTAAAAAACAATTCAACGTAAAGCGCTATGAAAATTTTAATACAACTTTCAATTTTCAACTTTCCACTTCCACAGTAGTCTTGTAATCTTTCTTAATAATTAAGCAAATTTTACTAAATAATTGTTTTTATATATGTATGGCTAGTGTGGATTTTCAAAAAATTAATTTATATCAAACAGCTGGAATTCATAAAACAATGAATTCAAAACCTGCTGCAGAGATTTCGGTTCCAAATAAGGAGCCTAAAGTTCCTGCATTTAAGGCATCTGCATACACGTCAGCCATAACTACAAGAACATCTTTAACCACAAAAGATGAAAAAAAGAAGTATGAAGATTTATCAAATGAACTTGATTTGAAGCACAGAAGAAAATTAGAATTTGCACTAAAATCTGGTCAGTTATTGAAAAACAATTCTAATGACAAAAGTTCTGTACTTGATAACTTGCATAAAATTATCACAGAAGAAAGAGATCCCGGACTCGACAAAGTAACAATATTAGAAGAATGTTTGGATATTTTAGCAAATCCTTATTCTATAACTCAAACTTGTGAAGATATTCCAAAACAGTATAAACGACAAGTTGTCGGCTTAATTACAAATATGTCAGAAGACCCAAAAGAGATTGCCCAAACAGAATGGGAACTCGATAATATGCACACGGGCACTTGTCCTGCTGCAAGCATTGAATTCGATTTAGCAACTAAACATACTGCAGAATTCTTCCGTATGGTAGAAGGGTTAACTTCTCCTAAAAACGAAGTAACAAAAGATATCAAAATGAACAATCTTTCTGATAAATCATTAGAAGCAGTTTGGCTATTAACAAACTTTAAAACACCTCATCAAATGAAAGATTACAACACAGCGACCGTATTGCTCAAACCTGATGAATACGCTATTATTCGTGCAAGAATTCAAAATAATCATCGCGACGCCAAAGAGCGTTCTATAATTGATATTCTTATGCAATCTACTTTAATGCAATTAGGTTCACAACAGACTTATAACTCTCTGATTGATAAACGTGCACCAAATTCTTGGACACAGGAAGACGGTGGTTTAATCGACTTTGAAAAAACTTACGTTGAATCAGTGGTGGAAGATAAGAACACAACTTCCGTAACTTATCAAATTGTTGATGAAAATGGACGCCTAAAAGGTTATGAAAAAGATTTCGGGACAATCAAAAAAGAATTATTAGATACATTAAATATGGGACATAACATAATTATTGGCTATACTTGGCCAGATCCGGAAAATGACGGCAGACTAGCCGGACACGAAATTACAATCGTCGGACATAAAACAAACAGTAACGGAGAATGCGTATTTATTTGCCAAGATTCTGATGATGAAATTTCTGCCCCAATTGAAATGAGCGAAAAAGAATTATTACCAAAAATTCACCATGCCGGCTTGCCTGATGAAATTGCCTCCAGAGATTTTAAATATGAAGACAGTTGGAAAATTGGACTTGATGAATTTCAAGACATGAAAAAATCAAACCCTAACCATTCGGCTGATACACCAGCAGCTTAAAACTTTGCGTAAGAACCAATAACCCTTACATTTTGCGCAAGCGGTTCTAATTCGCTGATTAGATTTTTTATGATTTCGTCATCCTTATGACCGTCAAAGTCGATAAATACTGCTTGTTCTTCGGCATTGTTGTTCATCATTTTGGAATTTATTTGTGTAATATTAATATCGTATTTTACAAATACTTGAACGATGTCTAATAAAGCACCTTGCCTGTCATTCAAGAATAATACAATGCTTGTTTTATCAAGACCGGTAGATTGAGTAGAAGCATCACCGATTACGATAAATCTGCGTTCGTTATTTTTATCATCTTCTATATGTTCTTTTAATATATTCAAATTATACAATTCCGCAGTCTTATGAGTACCAATGATTGAATATGTTAAATTGTAATTAGATAAAGCGCGTGCGGCTTCATCCATACTTTCCGCAACAACAATATTAAGTTGTCTTGGCATTTCATCCTTAATAAAAGTCTTGCTTTTAGCAAGAGCATTCGGATTTGCAATCAAACCTGTTATTGAATAAAACTCCGTAGTCTTAGACAAAATGCAATCATTAACCGGCACAATAGTTTCCGCTAGAATTTGAATATTTTGATTTTTGGTAAGTATCAAATTATCAATTGTTTCTCTAATAATACCCTTGTATGTTGTTTCTACCGGTAAAACTGCAATCGCATTACTATTTTCATCAACATAATCTATACATTCCTTGATTGAACTAAAAGAACGTTGGTACAAAAATAAATCATAAGCTTTAAACAATTTGTCTTTTGCAATTTCTGAATAAGAACCGCCCATGCCCAAGCATACAACTTCATTAAAATCTTCAAACATAATAAACTCCGTGTCTGTTTATATTATACCTGAAAGATTTAAACTTACCAAATTCGATGTTTTTTTATCTTATTTTTAAGACATTTTTTTGCAAATTCAATAGCATCTGTTTCGTTATCAAAAATATGACTATGTCCTATTTGTTTTAGAATATCATGTTTTTCAAATTGTTCTTTTACTGCGTCGGATTTCAACACAAGTAAAATTTTAACTCTCTGAGCTTGCAGCCTTATAATTATATCTTCCAAAGCAAAAATTGCAGAAATATCAAGTGTGTTATCAGAAGAATAATCCAGTATCAAATATTTTGTACCCAAAACATCTTCAAATTGTGAAACAAGTTGTGTTGCAGAGCCGAAGAAAAATTGACCGTCTATGTGTACGACACGTACTTTATGTCTATAATCTTTTTCCAAGATTTTTTCTAATTTCATAATATCTTTATCATAAACAGTTTTCTGAATTAATTTCGCGCTATCCGCTGTCCGCTTTGCATAAAGAAGTGCTGCACAAGTAATACCTGCACCGACAGCTACAATAAGATTGTAGAATACTGTTAAAAGAAATACTAAAACTAAAACATATAAATCATCTTTTGGTGCAAATTTTATTACTCTCAGAAGTTTTACATCAATAATATCATATCCGATTTTTATCAATATTCCTGCTAATACAGCAAGTGGAATTTCTGCTACAAAACCCGACAATTTGAATAAAAAAAGCATTAATATCAGTGGATTAATAACAGCAGTCAACCTTGTTGTTGAACCTGTGTTAATCGCAGCAACAGTTCGCATTGTAGCAGCAGAACCGGGGAGCGAACCTGTTAAACCGCAAATTATATTTCCAACGCCTTGTCCTAATAGCATACTTTTTGATGAAGTTTTTGTTTTCAATAAAGAATCAGAAACCAAAACTGTCAACAAACTTTCTGATGATAGAACAATCGCAAGTGTTACCGCATAATGAAAATACGTAATTACACTATGTAAATCTACTTTAGGAAGCGTAAATTGCGGAAACGCGATTGATATATTAGAAATCTTTTCTACATTCAGGCCTAATTTTATTGATATAAAAGTACAAAGAACAAGTGCAATAACTTGTGATGGAATAACTTTATTCAATCTTTTAGGTATAACAAAAACAATTATAAGAGTTAATAATCCAATCAAAAGCGCATCATAATTTATTGAACTCAAATTCTGTATAAATGATGCAATACTGGTTATAGTATTAGACATCACAGGATGACCTATTAGCGGATTTAGCTGCATTATAACAATTATAAATCCGATACCATTCATAAATCCGGATATTACGGGATAAGGGACATATTTGACAATCACAGGCAGGGAAGTCAGCGACAATATTATTTGCAAAATTCCTGCCATAATAATAACTAAAATTACAGAAGAAATATCTGCATTAAGTGCTGCCATAATTGATGCAATAACAATAGTTACTGGACCAGTAATCCCTGATATCAACGGAACTTTTCCACCCAAAAGTCCTGCAATACAACATAAAATAATAGCACCCCAAATTCCGGAGCTTGCACCAAAACCTGTAGCTACCCCAAAAGCCAATGCCTGCGGTAGAGCAACAATTGCAGAATTTAAGCCACCTAAAATATCACCTGTAAAAATTTTCAATTTTGATTTAAGCATAGGATTAATGATAGCATAAATTTTCAAATTTTATGTTATAATAACCAAAAGTATAAATTAGGAGAAATTATATGAGCAAGTTGAAGTTAGGATTAATCGGTTTAGGTACAGTTGGCTGCGGCGTATACAAGACTGTAGAAGAACTAGACAACGTAGAAATCGTAAAAGTTGCTGTAAAAAATATTAACAAACAGCGTCCCGTTGATGTTCCGACCGATATGCTAACCGACAACCCATATGAAGTCGTTAACGACCCAAACATTGATGTCGTTGTTGAACTTATTGGCGGTGTAACTCCGGCATTTGATTATATTTCTAAAGCTATTGAAAACGGCAAACATATTGTTACTGCAAATAAAGAACTTCTTGCAAAAAAAGGTGAAGAATTATTCAACCTTGCAGAAAAATACAATAGAGTTGTACTTTATGAAGCTGCTATTGCAGGCGGTATTCCTATCATTATGCCAATAAAAACAATTCTTGCAGGGAACAAAATCAATAAAATTCAAGCAATTCTAAACGGTACAACAAACTACATTCTAACAAAAATGGATGTCGATGGAGCTTCTTACGAAGATGTTCTAAAAGAAGCACAACAGCTTGGTTACGCAGAAACAGACCCAACCGGTGACGTTGAAGGTTTTGATGCAGCGTACAAGATTACAACTTTGGCTACAATTGCATTCAAAAAAAGAATTAAAATCGAAAATGTTTATAGAGAAGGTATTACCAAAATCAGAAAAGAAGATATGGCACAAGCAAATGAGTTTGGATACAAAATCAAGCTTATTGCCACAGCAACAATTGATGAGAACGATAACGCAGATGTTAGAGTTCACCCAATGCTTGTTTCTAAAAACACTATGCTTGCTCACATAGATTATGTAACTAACGCAGTTGCAATCAGCGGTCATCCTATTGGAAATATTGTTCTATCCGGCCCCGGAGCAGGAGAATTCCCTACGGCAAGTTCTGTAGTCGGTGATATTTTGGCAATTGCAGCAGAGTACGGAAAAACTGATTACATGCTTCCTATGATGAGATGTCACCATTCTCAAAAAGCAAATCCGGTAAATATTGACAATACTTATAATAAGTACTACATATCAATTACTGCGCCAAATGCAATCGGTGTAATAGCCAAAATAGGTACAATTTGCGCAAACAAGAATATTAGTTTATCAAGTATTTTACAAAAAGGCGTTTCTGACGACAACACAGCTGACATCACAGTAATCACTGAACAATGTCAAGAAAAATTGATTAAAGAAGTTGTTGCAGAACTAGACCATTGCACAGTAAATAGTATTATTAGGGTTGCAGATTAGAAGGTTAGAGGAGAAGAGGCTTAGATGCGTTGCAGGTGAGGGGGAAAACTACTAATTCCCACTCTTCTGCAGAAGTTCGCTTTTATATCGCTTGTAATTATTATTCAGCTCCGTAAGTTGAATTGCTTTGTCGATAGCCTCAATTGCGTTCTTATAATCACCTGCAATCTCATAAGAATGAGCAAGAGAAAAATAAGCATAAGGTGATTGTTCCATCTCGGCAATAAGTTTGCTTGCGATAATTCTTTTTTGGTCGTATTTTGCTTTTAGCCTTTTGGATTCATCTAAGTCTGCTGCTGCGCCGGCTCTATCACCTAAAGCTTGTTTGATTTTACTACGCTTTCCATAAAGGAAATAAGCATTAATATCACCATCAACTTCATCAATGGCGCGATTAATATAATCCAATGCCATCGTATTATTTACATTATAAAATCTTTCAGCACTCTGCAAATAATTCTGCATATTTCCGGTATTCACAACCGCAGTATCAAAAGAATAGTTTATAGTAAGTGCACCTTTTGTCGTTGCAGCAGGGAAATGTGCAAAAGGAGAAGCTTTCTTAATCGCTTCTAAAGCAGATTCGTCATATACAGGGTCGCCGGAACTTTCTAAAATTTGTACAGCGTACACATCACCATTTCTGGTAATACTAAATTTCACAAGAGCATGCCCGTCATGTTCCAAACATTCAGGAGGATACCAACTTTTCTGGATTTGTCCCTTCAAAGTTTCCATATAACCGGAAAAATCGTTAGTGTTTATTGGGACACCTTTGTATTTATCTTCATTAGTTGGCTGATTATCTGCTTGATTTTCGTCAGCAAAAGCTGGACATAACAAAATTAGCCCTAAACAAAATAAAACGATACTCTTCTTCGTATGTACTCCCATATTTTTATTTTATACAAAACGAATCAGAGTGTAAATGTTTTTCAGCACCTCTTCTGTAAATTTTTGTTTCATTTCAACTCTCTCAATATCAGGCGAAAGTTGAATTTTATGCACTTGAGTTTTGCCTTTATAGAAAATAGCAGAATACATTAGTCCGACAGGTTTTTCTTTGCTTCCTCCGGTAGGTCCGGCAATACCTGTTGTTGAAACACAAATATCAGAGCCTGTTGCTTTACGTAAACCTTCTGCCATCTCTATAGCACATTCTTCACTCACCGCACCAAGGTTATTCAGCGTATCCCAACTTACACCCAATATCTTATGTTTAGCTTCGTTTGCATAAGTTACAAAATTCAAATGGACAAAAGCACTGCTGCCGCTAACATCCGTAAGTTTTGAACTCAAAAGTCCGCCCGTACAAGATTCTGTTGTTGAGATTGTTAATTTCTTATCAATTAAAATTTGTCCAATTTGTTGCTCTATGTTCATAAATACTCCAAATAATCAAATTTACACACATTTCACCTCCTCAAATAGGGAGGTCGCAGCTGTTGGCGAAGCTATGCAGAGCCTTACAGATGCGGGTGAGTTACAATATCTTTGATTCATTAATAAAAACTCTAATACGTAGTCCTTTTCAATATAATCTTATTTTCTTTATTATATAAATTATGTTTATACCAAACCCCTTCAAAATCCCCATTTGGTTTAAACAAATATTGACAATCTTTTGATACAAAATAGATTGCACTCACCGGTGTGCCGGAAATTCTATATTGAATTGAATAATAAGGATAATCCGGATATTCGCCAAAGTTAAAATCCACGTATCTCAAAATTCCCATTGCGTCATAATAATATGCTTTTGTAACATCTTTTTTGTCTTGCAGGGCATACATATAAATATTCTTCATCTTTTTGTAATAAAAAGCTGAAATATTATTATCCTTAAACTCTTTATACCCTGCTGATGCCGCATAATAGTTTTCCAAATGATTTTTATCTTTTAATCTGTCTTTAAACTGAGCCTTAAAATTTTTCTGCTTATCCAAAGGAGTTTCAAAAATAATATCCTTAACTTCACTAATTATGGCCTCTTTTTCAAGCGCAGATTTGTTTATCCAATCGTATTTGATATCAGCAATATAAACATCATTAAAACTTGCAAATGCAGCTGTCTGAAAAAAGAGCAATAATACTAACAATATTTTTTTCATATCTAATCCCATTTTTCCTAAACACAAATCAAGTATACCACAAAGTTATAGAGTTAATGGTGCATAGAATGCACCCTACATCAACAAAATAAACTACGTTAACTGAACGCATTTATATAGTGCATCTAATGCACCATTAACTATTACCTTTGCAAAAACAAATTGGCACAAATTACCTTTTATAGTATAATTGGTTACATGGTTAAGTTATTAGACGGTAAGAATATTAATAAGGTATCGACTTTAGTTTTTAGAATACTAAAACTACAAGAACTTTTTACAAGAATAATTGAAGTAAATAATCCAAACAAAACTCCTTGCATATACGCAATGTGGCACGCACACCAGTTTTGCATTCATGGAATTCCAAATCGTGATAAATTACACGTACTTGTGAGCCGTTCTCGTGATGGAGAAATCATTGCTGACGTTGTTGAAAAATGGGGTTTCAAAACTGTACGAGGCTCTAAAGGGAAAAAAGGCGCTGTGGAAGCTAGTATGCAAATGATTTCCATCCTTAAATCCGGTGAAAACTGCGCTATGATGGTTGATGGACCTAGAGGTCCTGCCAAAGTAGCAAAAGACGGAGTCATTAAAATTGCGAAATTAGCAGGAGTTCCTGTTGTACCAGTTTATTGGTATTCAAACAATTTTACTTGGGCAAAATTCCCATCTTGGGATGAACTTAGATGTCCTGTTTTTGCAACAAATTTAATCAATATTTATGGAGAGCCCATTTATATTCCGCATGACGGAGATGAAGAAGAAGCCCGCCAAAAGCTGCAAAATAGTTTAGAAGAATTGGAAGCGAAAGCTCCGCAAGCATTTGATGAGGTATACAAATTCGGAATATGGAAAAAACAAAAGTAAGACTACTTGCAATCCAAATGGAATCAGCAATTGGGAATGTTAAATTAAATATCGAAACAGTTAAAAACCTTTTAATTGCAAATCTAAAAAAATATGGCGGTGCAGATTTTGTATTTCTGCCTGAATTGTGGACTGTCGGTTGGGATTGTCCATCATTTCCGCCTTCTGCAACAACATTGAACGAGTCTGAAGCTGTAAAAATGCTTTGTGAAATAGCAAAAGAATACAATGTAAATATCGCAGGCGGAAGTTTTGTCAGAAAAGATGGTGATAAACTTTTTAACACTTGCCCTGTAATCAACCGCCAAGGTGAAGTTGTTTGTATTTATGACAAAAATCACCTATATTCTTATAACGGTGATACAGAAAACCAATACATTTCAGTTGGTTCAAATCCTGTAATGGTAGAGCTTGATGGAATAAAAGTCGGGCTAACAATATGTTACGATATAAGATTTCCTGAAATATATAGAGCTTATAGAAAAGCCGGCGCTGATATTTTAGTTAATATGGCTGCTTGGCCAAAATCAAGAAAAATTCATTGGGATACATTGACACGAGCAAGAGCAATCGAAAATCAAACTTATATGGTAGCTCTTACACAAACAGGTTTGTTGGCTGATGGAGTAGAAAACCTTGGACACTCAATGATTATTGACTATGATGGCAATATTCT
Organism: uncultured bacterium; assembly: GCA_902464375.1. GTDB lineage: Bacteria > Cyanobacteriota > Vampirovibrionia > Gastranaerophilales > Gastranaerophilaceae > CAG-196. The sequence goes on from CABQIM010000003.1 coordinate 23,787, forward strand.
TGATGAAATAGAAGAAAAAGAAGGTGGAATTTACGCAGAAATAAATCTTGAAAAAGAATACGAATTTAGAGATAAATGCACCGTTTTAAAAGACATACAAGACTCTTACGAGGTAATAAAAAAATGAAAAAAATCATTGCTATAATGCTGGTATTTTTTGCTACATTAGGGATAAATGTAGGGGCAAATGCAGCGACAAAGAGTAAAGTTCCAAATGTAAAGGGAGATTTTAACTCTGTTATAAATGAATCCGGAGTTGAAAAAAACTCTATCGCAATATCAATTAGAGATTTAAACACCGGTAAGCCGGTGTATGAATTAAACGAAAAAATCCTTATGCACCCTGCTTCTGTTCAAAAACTTTTAACATTACCACCGGCAGTAGAAGTATTAGGCGATGATTACAACTTTTCAACAAAAATTTATAAACGTGGCAATAATAGCTATATCATAAAACTTGGTGCTGACCCATATTTGAGCTATTCAGATTTAAGACAATTAGCTAAAAATATTGAACAAGAAACAACAAAAAGTGTTTATATTGATGACAGTATTTTAGAGAAAAAAAATTGGGGCGAAGGCTGGCAATGGGATGACGATATGAATTCTCTTATGCCAAGATTCAATTCATACAATCTTGATGGCAATGTAACAAAAATCACAGTTATGCCAACTCAAAAGGGACAAATTGCAACAATTATTAATCCGAGCAAATATCCGATAGTTTTTCTTAATAACATAAAAACCGGCGATAAAAACAACGTAAAAATTACACGTGATAATTCTATTTCTGCAAACACTTTAACTTTGGAAGGAACTGTAAACAAACCGCTTGTTTTAAGTGTGCCGACAAATAATCTAAAACGCTATTTTGACGTAAGATTAACCAATGCACTAAGCGATAGAAATATTTACTTAAAGCAAAACTTTATTACAGACAAAGTTATAACAAGCGATAAAAAATTGGAAGAAATTACACACCCTTTAAGTCAAGCAATTGATGATATTTTGAAAAACAGTAATAACATGATGTCAGAAACTGTTTCAAAACTTGCAGGCGGAAAAGCTTACAATGACAAAGGAACTGATGCTTACGCAATAAAATTATTTAATGATTATTGTGTAAAAAATAAGCTTGATAATTCAAGATTACGTTTAGCAGACGCAAGTGGAGTATCTAAAAATAACTTAGTTACGGCTGATTTTATTTCCAATTATTTAGTGTTTAACAAAAACAATGAAACACTACAGCATTTGCCAACCCCAGGAGAAGGTACGCTTACGCATAGAATGTTGCCGATTAAAACAGATTTGAAAGCAAAAACCGGTACATTAAAAGACGTTAGCGCAATTGCAGGATATTTGACGACTAAAAAAGGAAACAAATACACGTTCTGCATAATTATCAATGACCCAGCCTCTACAACATCTGATATGAAAACTTTGGAAGATTATTTAATCCGAGAAGCTTATATAAGATTATAGATATTGCTGAACTTGCCTAAAAGGTATAAAATAAAAAGCATGTTTCAAATTATTGGAGAGTATTTAGAATATCTGGAATTAGAAAAAGGGCTTGCACAGAACACGTTGGATGCCTACCGGAGAGATTTGTCAGAATTTGCCAAGAATGTTGATAACATTAATTCCGTAAACCGAATGACCATCAATGGTTTTGTAAGAACTCTAAGAGAGAAAAAACTTGCACCAACTAGCGTTATAAGAAAAATTGCTTCAATACGGGGATTTTTCAAGTGGGCATACTCATCAGGAATAATTAAACAAAATCCAGCTTCAACATTAGAACAGCCAAAAGTTCCACAACGCTTGCCTAAAGTAATAACAATAAAAGAAGTTGAAGAACTTTTGCATGAAAATTTAACACCTCTGGAACACGTAATTATTGAACTCCTCTACAGCTGTGGTTTACGTGTGTCAGAACTCGTTAATCTAAAACTAACTGACATTGATTTGGCATCTAAATATGTTCGCTGTTTTGGTAAAGGTTCAAAAGAACGCATTATCCCTATGGGAGAAATTGCCAAACAAGTAATTAAAGAATATTTACCGGAAAGAGATTTATTACTAAAAAAATACAACCTCAGCACAAAACGATTATTTGTTTTACCAAACGGAAGATTAATAAATCGTCAAGATGTATATAACTTGATACATGAACGTGGCAAACTTATACATAAAAACATATCGCCGCACACGCTAAGACATAGTTTTGCAACTCACCTTTTAGAAAACGGCGCTGATTTGAGAGTCGTTCAAGAACTACTCGGGCACAGTGATGTTTCTACAACCCAACTGTATACACATATTAGTAAAAAGAGGTTGAAAGAAGTATACTTTGCGATAAATAGTTAGACACAGTATAAAATTTGTTATAATATTGTAAAGCAGAGATTTCTGCTGTAGGTAAGTATCCTACAACTTACTACTCCTCTGACACACAGACAATGAAGGAATGAAATCAGTAAAGTGGGTGGCAAGCGTGATGAAATCATTATTGGAAACAATAATAAAAGCCCTAGTTATACTAGAGCTTTTAGTTAGATTAATTCTAACAATCATCGAATTGTAGGTATGAAGTGGAACTCTAAGGAAGTTACGTTTTCTTAGGGTTCCCCCTACATGTATATTATTTACGATTAAACTATCTTTGTCAATCTTTTACCATAGCGCATTGGATAATAAATCCACATAATATTTCTTATTATTGCTAAATTTAAACAACAACTTACTGAGTTAACATTTCTTAATAATAAACTTTACAAATTTGCCCTAATTGTAATTTTATGTTAAGTTTTGATTAGGACTAAAATGGTGAGGATTTATGAAAAGTACAACACTAAGAAGATCAAATATTACCAGAGAAAAAGTTGCGATGATGGAAGCTCTAAACCGTTATAACAGAGCTCATCAAGATGAAGATTTTTATAGAACCCAAACTAAAAACAAAGAATTGGATGCTCTTTGGCAGTCTTTTGGTGTAAAAAGTCAGAAAAACGAAAAAGCACCGCAGGTTTATTTCGTTACCGGCTTAATTGTTGGTGTTATTATCACTTTATTAATCACAACATTTGTAAGCTTATTAATTAATGTTTCTACTCCAAAAGAAGAAATGGTTGTTCCTGCTAAAAAACCTGCAGCAGCAACTTCAAGCAGATTTTCGTTTATTCCGGCTGATAATACTTCTTCTAAAAAAGCAGCAGAACCTGTTAGCTTGAATGAAGAATATGTTGTTAAAGAAGGTGATACTCTTGAAAGTATCGTTATCAGATTTTATGGTTCTTTTGACATGAACAAAGTAAACGCTATTCAGGAAGCTAACAAAATGGCTAATCCGAACGCGCTATCTATCGGTCAAAAATTAGTTATACCTTTGAATCAGCAGTAATCTTATGGCAAAAGTTAAGTCTAAATATGTTTGTCAAAGCTGTGGCTATGAAACAGCCGGCTACTTAGGTAAATGTCCGGAATGTGGCAGCTGGGGAACTTTTGTCGAAGAAGTTGACGCTCCGATTTCTAAAAAAGAAACGGATATTTCAGTTGTCGACAAATTTCCGCCGATGCGTCTTGATGAAATTGAAATGAATTCTGAAATTCGAATGGAAACCAACATTTCAGAATTCGATAGAGTGCTTGGCGGTGGAATTGTTCAAGGTTCTTTAGTTCTGATTGCAGGTGACCCTGGGATTGGTAAATCTACAATACTATTACAGACATCCGGTCAAGTATGCAGCAAAAACAAAAAGGTATTATATGTTTCTGCAGAAGAATCTGCCGGACAAATAAAACTTCGAGCTGAAAGACTCGGAGTCAAATCAGATAATTTATACATTTACCCCCAAACAAATCTTGAACTGGCTAGAAAACATATAGAAGAAATGATGCCGGATTTAGTTATCATCGATAGTATTCAAGCGATTTACACATCTGCAATCCAGAGTTCTGCAGGAAGTGTTTCTCAAATTAGAGAGTGCTGTAATATTTTGATGCAAATTGCAAAAAGCCAAAATATTTCAATTATCGTAATCGGGCATGTAACAAAAGAGGGCAACATTGCCGGTCCAAAAGTTCTTGAACATATGGTAGATACTGTTATTCAATTTGAAGGTGATAAGTATAAATCATACAGAATTTTACGTTCTATCAAAAACCGTTTTGGCAACACATCAGAAGTCGGAATTTTTGAGATGGGACAAAAAGGGCTAACAGAAGTCATAAATCCGAGCGAATTGTTCCTTAAAGAATATAACCAAACTCAAACTCCAGGGAGTACGATTATTGTAACAAGTGAAGGCACAAGACCTTTGTTAGTTGAAATTCAGGCTCTTGTCGGTACAACTCCATACCCTGCGCCAAGACGTATTGCAAATGGCGTTGATACCGGACGTGTACTACAAATCCTTGCCGTTCTGGAAAAACGTATCGGTTTAAATCTTTCCAAACAAGATGTTTATGTCAATGTAATTGGTGGAATCGATGTTAATGAACCTGCTGCAGATTTGGGAATTGCGCTAGCTATTGTAACCTGCGTGAGAGATGTTGTTTTCGATTCGCATACCGCAATTGTCGGAGAAATTGGATTATCTGGCGAAATAAGAGCAGTTAATCATATCGAAAAACGTATAACAGAAGCTCAAAAATTAGGTTTCAAACGCATAATTATTCCTGCTGCAAATGAAGTTCAAGAAGAGATTCAAGGTATTGAAGTCGTTAAAGTAAAACGAATTCTTGAAGCAATAACACGCGGTATAGGTAATAAAGAATAAATGTAATAATAAAAAGCTAGCATTGGTACTTATCATCATAATGCTAGTTCTTATTTAGAACTCCAGAGGGTTAAAATATAAGTCAGTTCTCAGCTAACTTATAACCCGCTTGCTTTTTTATTATAAAATATATTTATACACTTTTCAAGTCTTATGAGGAAAAACAATGATAATTGATTCACATACACATATCGGAAACTCTTTTTGGGGAAACTTTTCACCGGAATTTTTACTGGATATAATAGGCGATAGTGTAGATTTAGCAATTTGTTCTAATTTAGAAGGCATTGACAGCTTTACCCAAAAAGACGAGATTGCGTGTAATTTAGCGATGCTAAATATTGCCAAATATTATCCTCAAATAAAAGCTTTAGCCGTTTGCGAAGTTGATAGAACAGAAAACGGTGATAAAATAAGACAACTGCTGAGTGAACATCCTGAATTTATCGGACTTAAATTTCATCCTGAATTCACCAAATTACCTGCGGATTCGGAAAAATACGATGATTATTTAAAAATCGCACAAGAATACAAAAAACCTTGCCTTTATCATAGCGGACACACAAAATCTCGTTTTTCATCACCCAAACTGATTTATAAGAAGGCGCAAGAATTTCCAGATGTTCCAATAATTCTTGGACATTTATCAACAGGACCAAGAAGTTCGCATGAAGAAGCTATTGATATAATGTTGGATTCTATTGAAAATGACAAAGCAACCTTGTACACTGATATTTCTTGGGTCGATATTGACGATACAATTTTATTAATAGAAAAATTAAAGAACACTAAAAAAGGGGATTACACGAGTCGTATAATGTGGGCATCTGATGCTCCTGTTGGAGATTTTAATCAGAAAAAAGAAACGTACGAAAAGAATCTTCATACATTTATTCAAAAGATAAATGAGCATTTTAACGATAAAGAACTGCTTGATAATCTACTTTATAAAAATGCAATGAAATTATACAATCTCTAAAAAAGGATAAAAAAAAAGACCTTGTATAAAAACCAAGGCCTGTCCGTTTAAATAAGAAGAGAGAGCTTTATGTTCTTTTTAAACAGCGTGAAGAAATTTTTTTGCTACTATTCTTGTCAAACATTTACAAAACGTTACATTTCCCGTTAAAAAAATTGTTTTTTTACTCTAGTTGCTTTGTTGCATTTTTTTCATATTTACGTTAAATTTTATCTCGATAAGAGGAGGGAATTGTGAAAAAAGGGCGCGCTATAGGTACTGTAAATGGTATAATTGCAGCAACAAGCTATGGTACAAATCCTCTTTTTGCATTACCTTTATATATGCATGGAATTGGTGTAAATTCAGTTTTGTTTTACAGATATTCACTTGCTGTATTAATCTATTGGTTTTGGCTAAAATTCATCAAAAAAATTTCTCTTAAATTAAAAAAAACAGAAATTTTACCAATGTTAATTTTGGGTTTATTTTTTTCTTTATCATCCTTGACTTTGTTTGAAGCTTTCAAATATATAGAAGCCGGAATTGCCTGCACAATATTGTTTATTTATCCTGTTCTTGTAGCATTAATGATGACAATATTTTTCAAAGAAAAATTAACATCAATAGTTGTTGCTTCTATTGCGCTCACAAGCTGTGGAATTGTGCTGTTATACAACTGCAAAACCGGAGTTACATTAGACTTGCACGGCATAATGCTAGTTTTAGCCTCAGCTTTTTTATACGCATTCTATATCATCGGTGTAAAAAACAATAAAACCGTAAAAAGCATAAATAGTGCAAAACTGAGTTTTTACGTTATGCTATTCGGACTCATTGTTTATATCATTAACCTAAAATTTTGTACAGAATTACAAATTCCCGATAAACCATATCTGTGGCTCTTTACAATCGGGCTCGCAATTTTCCCTACAATAATATCTTTGGAAACAATAACAATTTCAATTAAATTAATCGGCTCTACAAAAACAGCAGTATTAGGAGCGCTAGAGCCATTAACTGCAATATTTTTTGGAATTTTATTTTTCCATGAAACACTTACTCCTAGAATTGTCTTAGGCATTATACTTATACTTTCTGGAGTAATATTAATCATTACCAAAAATAAACCGCAAATTAAAAATAAAAGGATTTAAGTATGACAAGATGCAGCTGGGTTGATGAAAAATCTGAAATATACATTAAATACCATGATGAAGAGTGGGGTGTTCCAAAATATAATGATAGGGATTTGTTTGAGCTTCTTATTTTAGAAGGATTTCAAGCCGGATTGTCTTGGATAACAGTTTTGAAGAAACGTGAAGCTTTTAGAAAAGCCTTTGACAATTTCGATGTAGAAAAGGTTGCCGATTATTCTTCTGCTAAAATTGAAGAATTATTGAGTAACAAAGACATTATAAGAAGTAAAAATAAGATTGCGGCTGCAATAAATAATGCACAATGTTTTTTAAGAATACAAAAAGAATATGGAAGTTTTTCAAATTACATATGGAAATTTACAAAGGGTCGTGTTATAAAGAATAATGGTGAGGAAGTTCCTACTCAAACAACACTATCCGAAGTGATTTCCAAAGATTTAAAACAAAAAGAGATGAAATACGTAGGTGCAGTTATTATATATTCCTATCTGCAAGCGATTGGAATTGTTGATGACCACGAAGTCGGATGCTTTAAATATTAATAATGCAAAGGTAAGACAAAGAGGTAATTATTATGTTAAAAGTAGATTGCGCAACAAATAGAAGATATATACAAACAGAAAAATATTGGCAAGATCCGCATAACAAAAAAATGAGTGAGCTGGCAGATAAAATGATGGATACAAGAATGTCATTGAGTCGTGTTGTTCAGATGAAACCACATGATTTTTTTCAACAAACAGACGGAACAGTAAAACCATTACCCAAAACAGGTCTTTTCAAGTTTTTAAAAGGCCCAGATTGTTTCGATAAAAGTTTTGTAGAATTCTTAAACAAAGAATATGTAAGTGTAAAAAAAGATATGCTAGAAGCCTCAGAATCAATTATTAAAAATATAATATCTAAAAAATAACCGTTACAAAGAAATGATTACAAAAATCAAGCATCAATGTCGTTTTTAAATTTTGTAAACAAAGTTGAAATGTTAAGTGTTTTTGTTGCTCATGTTTACTTTTGTATGTGTTTTTGTTACGATTTTAGGGCAATATAGTAATTTTTATAGGGAGATAATAAATTGAAAACCAGAATGAAATCTAACAATTGCGGAGAACTTAATCTAAGCAATTTGAATGAAGAAGTAACATTATCCGGCTGGGTTTCTACAGTCAGAGATTTAGGCGGTATTTTGTTTATAGAACTTCGTGATAGAAGCGGATTTTTCCAGCTTGTAGCTAACCCTCAAATCAATCCGGAAGTTCACAAAGCTTTTGAAAAAGTTAGAAGTGAATATGTGATTATGGTAAAAGGTAAGATTACAAAAAGACCTGAAGAAACATATAATGAAAAATATCCTACAGGTCAAGTTGAAATGTATCCGGAGTTTGTTGAAGTTTTAGCAGAATCAAAGGTGCTTCCTTTCATTCTTGGTGATGAAAATGTTTCAGAAGATATTAGACTAAAATACAGATATCTTGATATCAGAAACGAAAAAATGCTTCATAACTTAAAAACAAGACACAACATTGTTCAAGCTGTTAGAAATTATTTGAACAATCAAGAATTTTTAGAAGTTGAAACACCTATATTGATTAAAACAACTCCGGAAGGTGCCAGAGATTATTTAGTTCCATCTCGTGTTCAACCTGGTAAATTCTTTGCACTTCCACAATCACCACAAATTTTCAAACAATTGTTGATGGTTGGCGGAATTGAAAAATATTATCAAATTGCGAAATGTTTCCGTGATGAAGACTTAAGAGCTGACAGACAGCCGGAATTTACACAAATTGATATGGAAATGTCATTTGTTGAACAACCTGATGTAATCAAGATGGTTGAAGGTTTATTGGTTGATGCGTTTAAAGCTGCCGGTGTTGAAATCAAACCTCCGTTTATTCAAATGCCTTGGCAGGAAGCAATGGACAGATACGGTTCTGATAAGCCGGATACAAGATTTGGTTTAGAATTGTTTGATATCGGTGATATTATTCTTGAATCTAATTTTGAAATCGTAAAAAATACTCTTCAAAACGGTGGTATCGTAAGAGGTATAAGAATCCCTGGCGGTGCTAAATATTCTAGAAAAGATATTGATGATATTACAAAACTTGCTGTATCATTTGGTGCAAAAGCTTTAGCAAATATTATTTATAATGAAGATGGTACTGCAAAATCTCCTGTATTGAAATTCGTTACAGAAGAACAAGCAAAAGCTATTCAAGAAAGAGCTGGTGCTCAAGCCGGAGATATCATTTTCTTCGTAGCTGATAAACCAAAATTGGTTTATGACATCATGGGCAGATTAAGATTACATTTCGGTAAATCTTTGAACTTGATTGACGAAAACAAACACAACTTATTATGGGTTGTAGACTTCCCAATGTTTGAATGGTCAGATGAAGAAGGAAGATTTATGGCAATGCACCACCCATTCACATCTCCAAACTTAGAAGACTTAGACAAATTGGATAGCGGTGATTTGGGCAACGTTAAATCAATTGCTTATGATATCGTTTATAATGGTACTGAATTAGGCGGTGGTTCTGTTAGAATCCACTCTTCTGAAGTACAAAAGAAAATCTTCAAAGCATTAGGTTTGACAGAAGAAGAAGCAACTGAAAAATTTGGCTTCATGGTTAATGCTCTTCAATATGGTACTCCACCTCATGCAGGTTTAGCAATCGGTTTGGATAGATTGGTTGCATTGTTATGCAGAACAGATTCTATCCGTGACGTAATCGCATTCCCTAAGAATGCAAGTGCTAAGTGCTTGATGAGTGATGCTCCTGGTGAAGCTTCATTGCAACAAATGAGAGAACTACATATCAAGAGCACAGTTAAGAAAGATTAATTGAGTTTTTTAAATTAATAATAAAAGACGGCGGGCATTTGCCCGCCGTCTTTTTTCTACCCTCGCCCCTTGTGGAAGAGCGGATTTTCGGTAGGGCGAAGCACAAAATGCGCTAGCCAATTACAATTCCAAAGTGCCGTCTTCGCGAAAAAATCTATGATTTTCGTGCAATCCAAACTTTTTACTTTAGTTTATTTAGGTATTTTTTTTAACTTTTCAACAACTTTTTTGGCTCTAATATTTTCAACTTCTTCTAATACTTGCTTAATCGGTATTTCCCACGCTCCGGAAGTTGGACATTGGAACGGTTTAATACTCTTATACCAAGCGATATCATTACCTTCTGTCTTAAACCATCTCCATTCAACAATTCGGTTAAACAGACCAAATGTTTTAATGCCAAGAGCGCCTGCAAGGTTCATTACACCGTTATCGGTTGTTACCATAAAGTCCATACAATTCATTGCGCAAGCCGTATCTTCCCAATTTTTGAATGTTTTACCGAGCCTAATCAGTTGTGCTTCCGGTGGAATCATATCCATTTGTCGAGTTAAATCATCTACTTGAAAACTGTAAACTTCAACATCCGGCAATTCCATCAACGGATATAAGAATCTTAGCGGAATATCACGGTCTGTTTCTTTAGATGCTAAAGTACCTTCATACGCAATACCGATTTTAATCTTATCATTATCGTTAATATATTCTTTTTTGTAAGCATTAATCTTTGATTTTGGAACTTTCAAATATCCGCCTGCTTTTGGAATTGTGCTTGGTTTTGTTTCACAAACAATTGGCAAATCCATCATTGGAATATAATAATCAAAATTTATATTTGGAATTTGTTCTTCCGTATAAATATTCACGCCTAATTTTGAATCCTCAAACAAGCTCACAAGAGGACGTTGAACAACAAGTGATACTTCTTTACACATAGATTTCAACTCATCCAAGAACCTTACAAACATAATTGAGTCACCGAAACCTTGTTCAAAATGCACAAGAATTCTCTTATCTTTGATATCAACTTTCAAATTCCATTTCTTTTTCTTTGTAGTAAGAAGTTGAGGGAATGCAACATTTTTCAAATCTTCTTTTTGGAATCTGTGTTGTAAAAATTTGAAACCTTCTGAAAAACGTTGATGTCTTACTAAATATGCACCGTATGCGTGTAAATCAGAGTGAGTTGGGTTCAAGTACATAAGTTTTGAATAGAATTCATCGGCTTTTTGTACTTCATCAAACTTACCGTAAACATACGCAAGGTTCTTAACAACAATTCTATTGTTTGGCGCAAGTTCATACGCTCTTGTAAGATATTCAATCTGCTTGTCTTTAAATTTGTCTTGATAGCAAGTTGAATACAAGTGACCAAGCATATTGTAAATTGAAAAATTGTTTTGATTTTTTTCAAGCGCTTTTTCGTAGTATTCAATCGCTTTTTTATTATCCTTAATATCTGTATAGGTTAAATCTGCAAGATATACGTAAACATCTTCTTTATCCGGAGAAATTTCCTCAAATCTTTTAAGGAACTTAATCGCCAAATCAGCATTACCAATAGATTTCATACAAAGCCCGATGTTTTTGTAAATATTAATCGGAAATCCTGAATATCGCATAATATTACGATACTGTTCAATAGCTTCAATATATTTTTTGTCCAAGCTTAATTTCTGTGCATAATTTACTGCCTGATTAATATATTCATTGATTACGCTATTTCTTTCAGCTTCATCAATGATTTCCGGAATGGCTTCTCTAAAGATTTCCAGACCTCTTTCATAATTATTATTCTTGCAATAGTATTCTGCCATTGCAACATCCATTGAACTAATCAAATCTTTTGAATTATCAACAGGAATTTCTTTTCTTACAACAAGACGTTTTGAAACTTGCATAAAACCCTCTATTTACTATTCTTCTAACTAATAAAATAATATCATATTCTTTATTGATTTAGAAACTTCTTACCTAAAAATGGGTTATTTGGTTTAGTTTAGAGCTAATATTATTGCAACCACTGAGATTATTGAATAATAAATTACAATTTTACGCGCTTGATAAATTTCCGGTTCACAATCAGCATCTTTTTCAGAAGTACATTCTTTCATTGATTTATATAAATTCAAAGCCGCAGGTATTGTTGCCCAAACTGCAAGAATCTGCCAATCCAAAATGTCAAAAAGACACAAAAGAATTGGTGAAACATAAACGGCTACTAACAACCATTTCAATATAATCAAAGAATCAAGTTGTGAATCAAATGAGTTAGCGATTGAAATACAGTTCTTGTCTAAATCATTATTATAGTTTTTAATAGAACGCACGTATAAAATAATTGCAGATAGAAATAAATAAGGGATTGATAATAAAATGGCGTCAGTATTAAAAGTTTTTGTCATAACTAAATAAGTACCACAGAATAAAAGTGGACCATAGGATAATGATGGCAACAATTCGGAATACCTGATTTTAGAGCTGAAAATAGTCAACAAAGATAAAATTAATCCGATTGATGCAATATTTAATACAACTTTGCCACACTTGAAATAGAAAAATACACCAATTGCCAGTGCAACAAAAATATGAACAAATGCCATCCATAGCAAATCGCTGGACTTAACAAAACCGGACACAAGATATTTATGTTTGTTATCTTTTATTGCCAGATACTTTTCTCTATCAAATTCATCGTTTCGAGTTAAACCCTTGTAGTCAAAATAATTACTTAAAATATTTATAGCTAAATGTATAGCTGAAACACAGATTAATCCTAATATTCCATACCAAATGTGTCCTGCAACAAGAGCAGAATACGTAAAAATCACCATCCAACAAGCAAATGTTACCGGAAGTGACAAAATTCTGGAATATTCTAAAATCGTTGTAACTTTATTTAGCATAAAGTTATTTTAGCACGTGATGCAGCTTAAAACAATCCGACAAAGAATTTATCCTACCAATCCGCCAAATGCCATAACATCTTCATATGCAGCACCTGCTTCCAGCATTTCTTCTGCCGTAAAACCAAAAAGAGTAATCGTATCTATTACTTGGTCTTTATTCTCAATATTTTCTATAACAGAATTCAGAGCAGATTCCCTTGTCATATATTGGAATCTGTCATTAATGCCTTGTTTAAAACTTCTGCGCTTAGCTTTACCCATACTAATGGTTCTCCTTGTTTAGAGCTAATAAAGCTGCACCAATCATGCCGGAATAATTTCCTGCCGTTGCAATTCTTACAGAAGTTGGAGATGTTACGATATCACCATTCACATAATCTTCAATTGTCTTAGCATCAACAAACTGCGCCATAGAACCTGATAGAACAAAACAGTCCGGATCAAAGATATTCGCAAGTCCTGCGATACCTATCATAATATCGTTCTGCCAACGTTCAAAAATTCCAATCATTTTCTTATCACCGGTTTTAACTCCATCAATGACATCATATGTTGTAACATTTGAATCGTTTAATGCTTCTTCTGCATCAACTTTTAATGCAGTACCGGAAGCGTAAGCTTCAAAACAATCCCAGCTTCCGCAAGTACATTTTCTGCGCTTATCAGGATACATCTTGAAATGCATTTCTCCGGCAGAACCTGACTTACCTTTCAGAATCTTATCATCAATAATTATTCCGCCGCCAACACCGGTACCAAGAGTAAGCATTACAGACACACGACTTCCTTTAGATGCCCCTATTTTATATTCAGCCCAAGCTGCGCAATTTGCATCATTCTCTAAAAACACATTTTTTTTGCTCAAGCTCTGAAAATCAATAGTAGGATAACCCTCTACCAAATTTCCGGTAGAACCTAATACTGCTGTGTTTTCCAAATTCACTCCACCAGCAGTTGATATAGCAATCGCATCCACAGAATCTTCTAATTTCTGAATCTGCTCTTTTAGAATACTAACAATACCTTCTATCGTTTTTGGAGTATGGAACTTATCTATTTCAGCCATTATATTGCCGTTTTCGTCAATAATTGTGCTATAAATTTTTGTTCCGCCAATATCAAATGCTAATGCTTTTTTCATGAAATATCCTTTTTTGTTTTTAGGCTCTTATTTACCATCTACAAATCTTTTTGTAATCAACTGTGGTCTGGTTATAGCTGAGCCGATAACCACACAGTGTGCACCCAATTCGAACGCTTTTTTAACATCATCAGGTTCCCAAATTCTGCCTTCCAAAATTACAGGCTTGTTCACTGTTTTAACAAGTTCACTCAAAAGTGCGTAATCAGGACCTTCTGTTGGTTCACCAGATTCTAATGTATAACCAGCAAGTGTTGTAGAAATTATATCAGCACCTAATTGAGCACAGTTTATACCTTCTTCCAATGTAGAAATATCTGCCATTGCTAATCTTTTTGCATTATGAATTGTTGAAATAATTTCTTCTAAACTACAACCGTTGTGCGGACGAGAAGTTCCATCAAAAGCAATAATATCCGCTCCGGCATCAATAAGTTCGTTAACTTCCTTAAGCCCAGGGGTGATATATACAATTTCTTTCCAATTTGAAGGCAGACCGTTGGGCTTGGTTAAACCAATTACAGGCACATTAAGTTTTCTGGCATTTTTTACATCTCTTGCACCTGCAACTCTAAGAGCTCCGGCTCCGCCATTAACAACAGATTGCATCATTGCAAACATACAATCTTCTTTATACAAAGGTTCATCAGGCATAGCCTGAGAAGATACCACAATTTTCCCTTTTAAATATTCCAAAATTTCCATACAAAAATTTTACCAAAAATAAGTTGTATCGTAAAGAAAAAACTATTGATAAAATCAAAAACCAAGTTTATAATTAAAGTGTTACAACCTGATAGTAATACACCCTCTCTTATGGGGGAGGGAGCAGACGTTGGAGAGGCTGTGCCGAACCTTACGAATGTGGGTAGGGACTACAATTAATTTTGTGGAGATTGTATGAAAAAGAATGCGATTTATTTATGTGTGGCTGCAGTTATAGTTGTTGCAGTATGCGGGATTTCTGTTGTATCAAACAAGGATAAGAACAAAGCTGTTACTCTTCCTGCAAAAGAAGAACGACCGGTTGACAATACAGTCGTGAAAGAAACTCCAAAACCTATTACGCAAAAACCAACACCAACTAAAAAAGTTGAAAAAACAGAAAAAGCTAAAAAGGCAAAAATGTATGATGAAAACAACATTTTGCCATTATCAGCTGTTGCAGAAATCTCTACACTAACGGATTCAATGAAAGAAAGTGTAAATTTTCTTATAGAAAACTCAAATTTGTATTACTTAAAAAAGCACAAAGACAAAGTATTTATGATTGTCGGAAATTCCGGCGATGATAAATATCAACGCCACGATATAGAATTTGTAGAAATCAACCATTCCGGTCACAAAAAAGTCACTAAGTTCGGCGATATAGAAGAGCATGCCGGTGATAATGATGAATGGACTTTCGATGAAACATCTAATTTACCGCTAAAACATATTAAATATAATTCCAAAGGAAATATTGATTATACAGAGATTTGGAACTACTCTCCTGATGAACAAATTAAATATGAAATGAAAGACGGAAACGGTAAAGTTCTGTCTATCAAAAAAGAAACTCCTGATGGCGATACAAATGTCAGAGTAGAACATTTGATTTATGACGAAGATGGTAATACAAAGCTAAATGTTTCAGCAAATTATGAGGGACCTGATATTACCAGATTCACATACTTTAATGCAGATAAACCTCATGATGGCATAACCCTCATGAGCACATATGAGGACGGCGTTAAAACTAAAGAAGTTGTATATTCTTCCAGCTACAAAATTCAAAACACATACGAAGCAGAGTACAAAGACGGCGAGCGCGTTAATATCAAAATTCTTGATGATGAAAATAATGTAGTAGAAGATATTACAGCAGAGTAGGACATTTAGAAAAAGTACAGCGGGTCTGCTTCAACCTTTTTAGGTCGTGTAAATTTTTGCATAATTATATTTGCAGCACCAACAGCTAAACCTGTTCCAACTGCATGACCAACGTACGTCATAAGAGCTTTAGCGTACAATTTTTTCATATTATTTATCAGCGGTTTTGCAAGTCCGGTTTTCTTTGCCAGTTGAACTCCCTTATAACTTGCCATACCTTCCTCAAAAACAGTCGGTAACATACAAGCAAAAGCCAATTTACCACTGTTATCTTTTATATAATCAAATCCATCACGTGGGGCATCTTTTGGTTTTGAACTTGAAAACATCGCTATTGTACCCAGCCAGCCGGCTGCAATTCTCCCCGGCCAGCGAAGTTTACTCAAAAGTTTTCCGGCTTTTCCTGTGATATCATTCATTGCGTGTCCGAGTTCGTGAAACCCTGCAATAGAAATTTTATCCGTATTAATTTTTACAACCTTTGCTTTCTTAAAAAATGCTGCATTCGTTCCCATTAGATAATCAAAATCGTTTGGCGAAACGGCTTTTTCAAGCTCCATTTGACGAATAGATACACCCTTCTTGTCCAATCCTGAGAGTTTAAGCGAGTTCAAAAACGCATCTTTGTACAAATGATTCTGCAACGGTTCTCTCATAAGCTGCCGTTCAAAAGGCTTTCCGCTTGCAGGTAAAATCGTCCCCATAATACCAGAAAAAACAGCACCCGCCATTATGTAACCTTTGTACCAATCTCCGCCAGAGCGAGGAACATATTGATTGCCATCATAATAGTATGAATTTGCCATTTGTTTACACAACCTTTAGAACTACACTTATCTATAATAAAACAAGTATAGAGAAAAAATTGCTTAATTATTAATTTTTATAAACTATCTTCCGATTTCTGTAGCTTTTGATGCCATTGAACGTGAAATATTAATCAGAGCAAGGTTGGCTTCATAAGCTCTTTGCGCCATAATAGCATCTGCCATATCGACCATTGCATTAACGTTTGATGCTCTTATGTATCCGTTAGCATCAGCGTCAGGATGTCCGGGAGAATAAATTCTTTCTCCGACAGTAGGGTCTTCTACACATCCGTTAAACACAACTCCGCCTTGCAAATAAGGAAGAGTTCCCACTCCGAACACATCATTTTTCATTGTATTCATCAAACCGTGGAATGAAATATCTTCTGAGGCATTTAATACAGGAATTCTTCTAACATAATTCGGTGTATCAACGTTCGCAATGTTCTTTGCGTGAATATCCAATCTCAAACCATGCGCTTTTAATGCGTTTGAGCCTATATTCATTGATTCCATTATACTCATTTTATGCCTGCTTTCTTTTTATCGTAAATATTTACATCTACTTACCAACATTAATTACAGTTTTCATTTCCGTGATAATATTTGACATCCTTCTTGTTGCCATTGTATAAAGCAAAGAGTTTTTCTGGACTTCTGCCAACTCTTCAGCAATATCAATTTCTTGCTTCCTTCTATCTTCCAGAACTCCGGAAGGTCCAAGCTCTGTAGAAAGCTTTGTCTCTAAAGGACTATTCATTGAGCCTAAATACATAGAAAAATCAATATCACGTCTTACGTACCCCGGAGTATCCACGTTAGCAATGTTTGAACCCAAAGCCCTTTGTCTTTGTGATATCAAATCAAGCATTAAGCCTGTTTTTCCCATTGAATCTAAACTTGTAAATGTCATATCAATCTACCTACTCTCTAATGTTAATAGCCTTGTTGTACATATCATCCGCAACTTTCATAAGGTTCATACTGGCAATCATTGAAGTATTCAATCTCATCAAATCATTGATCTCATCATAAATATTTGTATTAGAAACCTCAGTTGCGTACTGTTTGATATTTTGAGTATCCTTGATAATCTTTGGCGCTCCTGATTCGTCATTATAAACCATCTTATTATTATGACCTTGCTCCAAAGCTTCCGGACAATCAAACTGAACAATAGGTATAGTACCAATTTTTTCCGGCAAAGAACCTGCATTATCATAATTTATTACGTCACCATTCGGTTTAATTTCGAATTTATAAGAGTTTGCAGGGATTTTTATACCATCACCAACCATCCAATCATCGACTGTCATTAAATAACCGTTTTCGCCTCTTTTGAATGCGCCATCACGTGTATACTGAATCTCACCATCAGCAGATACAACAGGAATATATCCCTCGCCTTGAATAGCTACATCATAAGGATTCTTGCTTATTCTTACAGAACCTTGGAGAGCATTTGTTCTAATTGCACCATCTATAGACCCGTCTTCTCTCAGAATTTGTTCAAAGCGTGAAGTCTTATATGCTGCGGTATTGTAGTTTGCAAGGTTATTTGCAACATAACCTAATTTCTCAAACTGCATTGTAGCATTATTTATACTTTTTCTTACTACTGCTTGCATATTATACATAATTCAAAACCTCCTAGCTTGAAGAGCCTAATTGGCTTATTACTTTTTGCAAATTTGAACTTTCAAGCAGAAAAATCTGTCTGTTAGCTTCAAAATTTCTTACAACCGGTTTTACGGCAAGGAATTCGTTTTGCAAAGTTACATTAGAATACTCGTTGTAACCTTGTTTTACATCAGGATTTAAAACCGCCATACCGTTTGCATCAACAATTCCTAAATATCCTGCTTCTACAAGTTGATTAGAGCCTTTTGCATAAACACTGACTTTTCCTTTGGTGTTTACAACAACCTGAGATTCATCATCCGGAACAACAGGAAGCTTGATTGGCATGCCGGCATCAGATAGCACAGGACAATCTTCTAAGTTTAATAGATTTCCATATCTGTCTAGCTTAAAACGTCCATCACGTGTTAGTTTAACACCTTCCGGAGTTTGAACCTGAAAATAGCCCTTGTTTGCCATAGAAATATCCAATGGATTTTTAGAAACCATAATTCTGCCGACTTGATCATCAACAGTGCTTGATAATCCATGTACACCTATATATTCTGTAAATGAAGACACTACAGGTTCTTTACGCTGATATCCGACTTTATCGAATCCGGCAACATTTTCATTAATCATGCCGATTAATTCACTCTGTACATGCATCGCCCTAATTGATGCCTTCATACCTTGTTCACAAAATCTTACGCCGCCATTGATTTGCATAGTTATACCTCTTTTGTATCTTAAACGGATGATTAATATAAATACTTAAGCTTTTTTTTATAAAATCATTCATTTAATGTAGATAGTATATGTTTAAGGTTAATATTTAAAAAGTCAAAATAATAAATATCATAAAATACAATTAATATCTTGATAACCAGTTAAAACTCTTAAAATATATAATATCCCATTTTTTCTTTATAAAATATTTGATAATGCTTAGCTACGATTAAACAACGAACACTTCGTTTCAAAAATTTTTCACAGGAGAAACCACTTTGGGGAAATTCTGAAAGCAGGGCAAATTTGTCTTCAAAAATATTTAGCAGTTGGTTTGCACTTAATATACTGTCTTTTGCAATATAATCAAATATGGAACAAATATCCGTTTCAGCGGTTGGTGTAACAATAATCTCTAATTTAGGCATATCTTTTTCTTAGTTCTTCAAATAGATTTTTACTACTTCTACCAACTCCTTTTTCCATTTCTTGCCAACCTTTTTCTATTTCTGCATTTAAGTCTGCTACTCTATTATAGGGGAATTCACTATCAACAAAAGCAAATTGTATAGCAAATGTAATTGCTTCATCCATAGATTTAAACACTCCATCTGCAACTTTTGTTCTTAAAATTTTTTCCAAATTATTTGGTAAAGAAATATCCATAGAGACTCCTAATTTATAAATCTATTATAACAAATTTAAAACATTTTCTCAACAATTACCCATTACTGAGCTCATTCCTTGCATCACATCCTCACAACAATCTCGCCAACTATTTTGCCTTGAATTGTTTTAATGCTTCTATCAAATGATATATTTGCCCAACCAAGTTTATTTATATAATCCAAAACCGCAAAGCGTCTTGCTTCCATTGAACAATCATTGATTTTTACCACAAATGCGTCTTTTTTCTCCAAATTCAAAACAACACAAAGCCCACCAGCTCCGACTTTTGCAATCAAATTGTCGCTTTTTTGAATAATTTCTGTATCCAGTCGATTTTCTCCGCCAAATATATATGGGTTATTTTTTATAGCATTTATTATTTTGTCGTATTTCAAAAGATTTATATATCCGATAAGCATGTTATAAAGCGGCATACTTAAGATAGGAACTCCACAGCCATCCGTTGTCATCGGATAATTTTCAGTAACTTCACACATGCTATTTATTCTATTTTTGACAGCAACCTGCAAAGGATGATTAGGTTCATCATAAGTAAGCATATCCCAGCCATTAAGCTTACACACAACCAAAAATCCAATATGCTTGCCTGAACAATTATTGTGAATTTCACTTGCTTTTTCATTCCTCAAAAGCATATTATCCTGCATGCTTCTTGCAAGTGGAGCATGAATTCCACACTTAAGTAGTTTTTCATCAATATCATATTTTTTTAAAATATCTCTTGCAACCTTAATATGACATTCTTCTCCTGCATGAGAACCACAGCACAAAGCAAGCTCTTCTTCTGTTAAATCCGGAGCGCAATCAGCGAGTAAAGTCGCTTGCAATGGTTTGGCACAAGAACGAAGATAATACGGATTATTATCAGTTGGATTGCCATCAGAAAATCTATAGCAAATTCCTTCATGGAATTCTTCAACTAATCCATCACGTATGTATTCTACTCGCATAGTCTATTGCTCTTCTACACTGGCTGAAGTTGAGTCAGTTTCTTTATGCTCTTTAATAAACTTAAGGATAGCGTCCATTTTTTGGCGCAAAATTTCGTTTTCTTCTTTAAGTTTAGCATTTTCTACTCTAATATCATATTTTTCTTTTTCCATCGCAATCGTTGGAATATCAGAAGGATTTAGTGAAAATCTTTTACCGGCTTCTTCTTTCATGAACATAATACTTTTCACATCACGTTCTGCAATAAAGCCCATTTGAACCATTAATTCAGCAATGAATACGTGTTTTCCGGCATCATTCATTTCTTGCTGCTTATTCAAAACTTCATCCAATTGTTCAATTGTCATTTTGCCTGCGCGAATAAAATATTCACCGGTTCTATACTTTCCTGCAATAAATCCGGCAATTGCACTAACTGAATTTGGAACTTTGTTTGAAAAGAATCCAGAAGTTTTGCAAAACATAAAAGCTTTTGCAATTTCTTCCATCGTTAAATTGTTTTCAATTGCAATTTCTACAAGTGACATGCCTTTTGAACAACAATTCATGAAAGAATAAATCATCTCATCATACTTTGATTCTTTGGTTAAAAGTTCATTCTGCCCCATATCAGAAAGTGCAGGACGATAAATATGGAACAATTCACCTTGATGGACATCTAAAAATTCGTTACTTAAATACGTATTCAAATCATTTGAAAGATTCAAGAAGATTGTTTGCTTAATCCAAAGCGGAAACGCAAGCATTTTTTCCATAAAATCTATAAATAAACTATTGCTCATGAAATATACCCTTCTTTTATATGATGAACTTATGAGCATTATAACATAATATATTATAAGTTAGAACATGTAAGGACACTTTATTTATGGGCATGGATGGTTTATCAATTGCAAACACAGGCATAGTGAAGGAATCTACGTCTGCAGAACTTGCGAATAAAACCGAGCAAGCGGTACGTTCTGACGCTTTGAATGATTCTCAACAGGTTCAAAACCTTGGTGTAAACCAACGTGTAAAACGTAAAGGCGATGAAGATGAAAACTCAGGTAAAAAACAACAAAATCCTGAACAAGAAGAGTTTCAAGATGGTTTAGTAGAAGAAAAACTGGAAGAAGCATTAGAAGAAAATGACGACATCGATGTTGAAGATATTGAAAACCCAAATAAAGATTTTTATGTTAAATTAAATGTAAAAGATGATATAATAGAATTATATGATAGTGCGACTGATAGGTTAATCGAAACAATATCTGGAAATGAGCTCGGAGAATTAGTACAAAAATTGAACATGGCTTCCGGAATTTTCGTGAATAAGAAGGTGTAAATGCCACCAATAAATCCATATAACAAGTACATAAAACAATACCAGACAAGCAATATTACAACCGCAACACCAGAAAAATTAATGATATTGCTATTTGATGGTGCATTACAATTCTTACAAAAAGCTAAAACTGCAATAAGTGAAAACAATCTCCAAGAACGCGCTAAAAACATTGAAGGCGCTAGAAAAATTATTAGAGAACTTATGCGCACAATTGATTTAGAAAACGGTAATGACGTTGCAAAAAGACTATTCAAATTATATAACAAAATGGCTATGAATTTGATTAAAGCCAACGTTCAACGTAATGCAGCAAAGATTGACGAAGTTATTGAAGATATAAGTAATATCAGATGGGGATTCCAAAAGGCAATTGAAATCCAAAATGGAACAACCACTTTAGAAGAAGTTATGAAAGAAATGCCACCTCAGGATGTACCAGCACATCCGGCTTTAAAAGAGGATGATGAAAATGCAGGATGAAAAACAATTTGAACAATTGATGATGCAATATACTCAGCTTAAAAACGGTTCAGAAGATATTGCAAGAATGATTGATAATGAGGATTTTGACAACGCAATTACTATGATTAAAAATCGTGAACAATTGTTCTTGAGCTGCAAGTGCATGCGTAAATATTTGGAACTAACACCTGTTCAACAAAAAGAATTAGAAACTCTGCTTGACGAAATTAGAGAACAAGAGTTAAAAAACATGAAAAAATTAGAACAGGGAATGGAAGCTGTTCAATTGGAATTAAAAAAGAGCCAACAATCACAAAAAATTCAACAAGCATATGATTTTAATACTGACCAAAGCGGAAGTATTTTGAATATCCAAGAATAATGGAAATTTCTCGCTGATGTAGATTTCACCCTCGCCCCTTGTGAGGAAAAACGTAAAATACGCTAGCCTAAAGCTATCCAGAAGTGCCGTCATTGCGAGAAAATCTGTGATTTTCGTGGCAATCCATATTGACTAACAATGATTTCCCTACTGGCAAGCCCCCACCCTTTTTTACCACACTTACAAGAGAGTAATATAACTACAGACTTGGAAGTAAAGCATAAAACTCCCCCGAGGAGAGGGGACGTGAAACGCGTTAACATATTGGACACAAAAATCTCCATAGATAGGGCGATAGAACTTATTTTGTGTGCGCTAGTTAAGCAAATCTAAGTATTTTTATCATTCTTCTTTACCCTCAAATGTACAAGCCTAGTGCATCACAGGAGAGTGCAGTAAAAAGGGGTTGCGTTTTTGTGCAATTTATGATATATGCCTAAAATCCACGACATATAAGTATTTTCAAGAAAAAAGTGCTTGCATTCTCATATGTAGTCGGTATAATAGAATTTGTAAATAGAAGAAAGGAGTTTTATAATGAACAAAGAAGAATTAGTACAAGAAATTTCTAAAAAATCAAAAGTTACTCAAAAAGAAGCTAACGAAGTATTATCAGCTTTAATCGAAACAGTTCAAAAAACAGTTTCTAAAGGTAAAAAAGTTACTTTAGTTGGTTTTGGTACTTTCGAACCACGTAAGAGAGCTGCTAGAAATGGTAGAAACCCTCAAACTGGTAAAGAAATCAAAATCCCTGCTAAAACAGTTCCTGTATTTTCAGCTGGTAAGAAATTCAAAGAAGTTGTTAACGGTAAGTAATTAACGATTTTGAGAATAATTAATTAATGCGGAGGTTCTTTTGAACCTCCGTATTTTTATACAATCACCACCGCCCAAATTAGGAAGGTCGCAGTCATGTGAACGTTAGTGAACTACGAATGCGAAAGGGTAGAAGTAAAAAGTACGGGTAAATATTACCAACCCCACGGGATAAAACCCCACCTAACCATCCATAATTAGGGAAGGAGCTTGTGTTAATCCTATCCTTGCAAAACGGCACTAATAAATTCTGTAGAATTAAAATCCTCTAAATCTTCCATCTTTTCGCCAACACCAACCAATTTAACAGGTAAGCCTAATTCTTTTGCTATAGCAATAACAATAGCACCTTTAGCAGAACCATCAAGTTTTGTTAAAGCAACAGCCGTTAAATTGACACACTCTTTAAACACTTTTGCCTGCTGTAGACCATTTTGTCCTGTGTTGGCATCAATTACCAAAATACTTTCTCTAAGCTCACTTGGCGCATTTTTGTCTATAACTGTTTTAATTTTTGACAGTTCTTCCATTAAATTAAATTTATTTTGAAGTCTTCCTGCGGTATCAACTAAAATTACATCATAATGCTCGTTTCGTGCTTTTTGAATAGCCTCATAAACAACAGAAGCCGGATCGGCTTTGTCACGTCTTACGATATCAGCGCCGGAACGCTTAGACCAAATATCAACCTGTTCTTCTGCTGCAGCTCTAAAAGTATCACCTGCAGCAATAAGAACTCTTTTACCATCTTGTTTAAAACGATAAGCAAGTTTTCCTATTAAAGTCGTTTTGCCGGCCCCATTTACTCCGGTAATAAAATATATATTAAGTTCATTTTCTTTGTAATTAAGTTCACAAGAACCGGCTTCGTCAAGCGTTTTAAGGAATTCGTTTTGTAAAAATTCCTTTACTTGTGAAGGTTTAATTTTGTTTTGCCCTCTTAACTTATCAACCAATTCAGCAGCGTAGTTAACCCCTAAATCTGCACTAATAAGTGTATCTTCCATATCATCAAGTACAAATTCAGAGAATTCTGACTCTTCTGCAACTGTGTCAACTACATTGCCAACCAATGCTTGAGCAGTTTTTGATACTGTATTTTTAAGTTTGTCAAAAAAATTAAACATATTATAGAGTTGAGAAGTTGAGAAGTTGAGGAGTTGAGAACTTAGTTTTAACTTTTCAACCCTTCAATTATTCAACTGTACAACTTTTTATCCTTTCAATCCGTTTTCAACAATAACTTTCGCTAAAACTCCGTTTACGAAAGATGAAGAATCTTCTGTAGAATATTTTTTAGCCAACTCAACAGCTTCATCCACAACAACTTTTAGCGGAGCATCTTTTGTATAAAGAAGTTCTGTAATTGCAATTCTCAAGATATCTTTGTCCATTTTTACTAATCTGGAAATATCCCATCCGTTTGAATATTTTTGGATTTCAGCATCAATATCATCGTGATGAAGTTTGAATTGTTCTGCGATTTCTACTGTATAATTCTTAACTTCTGATTGGTTTTCTAAAGTTGCAAATTCTGCAATTTCTAACGCTAAAATTGCTTTTTCTGCAACATCAATCATAGTGTCAACTTTGCCAATCATTTCATCTGTCATTGGAATTCTAACAGGTTTATTTTTTGCACCCATTGGTCTTGCTAAATTTGATTCGTGTTCAGCTTCGTAAGTATCAAGCATATCTTTGATATCAATAAGCGAACCAACAGTTAACTTAAGTTCTTCTGAAGCAGAATTTGAAAGAATTCTAACAGACTTAAGCATTATATCTTCAAAATCTTTTCTTGAATATTTTGTGATTTCTTTATCAAATTGTGAAAACAATATTAGTGCTAATTCTCTAGCGGCACGTCTTGCTTGCATAAATTTTTCTCCTATATTTTTATAGGATTATGTTAGCATGAAAACATTTGATTTTACACATTTATACTTAAGATTTTTTAGTTTGCGTTCTGGCTTTGATTTTGTCTTCCACATCAGTCGCTGTAGCAACCTGTTCCAGCAAATCATTTCCGGCTTCAACAGCTTTTTTACCGGCTTCTCTTTCTGCTGATTTATTCCAACCGCCAAATGTTTTTCTCCAGAATGATTTTTTCTTATCTTGTGTTTCTGCTAAAGGAGTACCTTTTTCTACGGCAGTTTCACCATAATCTGTTGCGATTTCTGCTTTGGAACGATGTCCTTTTGCCTTTTCACTGGTACTATCTACTTTAGAATTTATATCCGCAATCTTTGTATTTGTATCTTCTGTTAACCCTGAAATTTCGTCTTCAATTGAATTAACTTTTGCTTCGTCTTCTTCTGACAAACCATCATGACCGGCAGCCTCTAAAATTTTATTTCTTTCAGCCTCTTGTGCCTTGATTTTAGTTTCCAATTCTTGTTGCAAAGCTTCTATCTCTTTCATCTCTTCATCAACTTCAACAAGATATTCATTCTGGTCATCAACAATTTGACTATAAGTTTCTGACATAGCTTTACAAATATTAGCAAGAGTATTAGCCTTAGTAATATCAGTTTGAACAACACCTAAATATCTGGTTTCGTAAACTGCGTAGCCACCAGCTTTATATGCATTGTCCCAAACTTCTGAAGCTTTTGAGTTTTGTCCGATTTTCCAAACATCAGCCATCATTAATATCCTTGTCTTAATCTTACATATATATAAAGATTTTTTACAAATTCAAATTTCACAAATCTTAATTACCGTTACAAAACTTAAATATGTGATATAATAACTGTACTTCCTTTCAATGGGAAGAAAAAATCACAAAAGGAGTTTACATGAAAAGAGCAGTAATAATAGTAATTGATTCAATGGGGATTGGCGCAATGCCTGATTGTGAAGAATTTGGCGATGTAAAAGAATGCAATACCCTAAAAAATGTATGTAAATTTAATGGCGGACTTGATGTTCCTGCTATGGAAGCAATGGGTTTAGGTAATATTCAAGACTTTGAGGGAATCAAAAAGACTGCCACTCCAATAGCGCAATATGGAACATTGCAAGAAAAATCAAAAGGAAAAGATACTACTACAGGTCATTGGGAAATTGCAGGTTTAATTTCAGAAAAACCTTTTGCAACTTATCCAAACGGTTTCCCTAAAGAATTGATTGATAAATTCATTGAAGAAACAGGCTGCAAAGGAATTTTAGCCAACATTCCAGCTAGCGGTACTGCTATCATTGAAAAATTGAATGATGAACACCACGCAACAAAATTTCCTATCATTTATACATCTGCTGATAGTGTGTTCCAGATTGCACTTGATACAGATATGATACCTTTGGAAACTCTTTATGACTGGTGCCGAATTGCTCGCAGATTGTTAGACGAAGGCGGATACAACACAGCAAGAGTTATTGCTCGTCCTTATAAAATTATTGACGGTAAACCTACAAGAATTTCTAAAGACAGAAGAGATTATTCAATGGCTCCACCAAAAGATACTGTTTTAGACAAAGTTAAAAAAGCCGGTGCAAAAGTTATCGGTATCGGTAAAATTGAAGACATATTCTCTAAAGCCGGTATTACACACGCTATTCATACAGGCTCCAACAAAGAAGGCTTGGAATTAACAATTAAAGCGATTGACGGAAGTTTAGATTTGGATAGCATTAAATACGCTGACGCTAATATTACGGATAACGACAGAGAAATAATTTTTACAAACCTTGTTGATACAGATATGTTATTTGGACACAGAAATGACGCCAAAGGTTATGGGCAAGCAATTGAAGAAATTGATGATTATTTAGAAAAAATTCTTCCTTTGATTGGAGAAGATGATTTGTTGGTAATCACTGCAGACCATGGCTGTGACCCTACTGTTGCAGGTACAGACCATACAAGAGAACAAGTTCCGGTTCTTTATTATTCAAAAAACATTGAGCCAAAAGACTTGGGTGTAGAACAAGGATTTGACACAATTGCCAATAGAATATCCGATTGGTTATTTTAATTTTTAATTTAACATGTATAATAAAAATACTTGCCGATATGTTACGAAAGTGGCATTAAAATAACAGCGACTGACATGTTGTTTTTGATAAGGCGAAGATTTATATATAGTCAGTCAATATTTATAAAAGGAGAAGACAAATGAACGTAACTATTAATGATTCATGTATCGGATGCGGCGCTTGCGAATCAATCTGTGACGCTGTATTTCACGTAGAAGACAAAGCAGAAGTTGTAGCTGCAGGTATTGCTGGTAACGAAGAATGTGTTCAAGAAGCTGCAAATGCTTGCCCAGTTTCAGCTATCGAAGTTGCTTAGTCTTTGGTAATATTTAGAAAAATGGTTTCGTGTGTGCGAAACCATTTTTTTATGCAATTAAGATTATATAAAGACATAAATTAAGTGTGCTACACTGGTATTAGAGGATTGGATGCGAAGAGGCTTAGCATTTATTAAAATCTAGGAAGTAAAGCAAAAACAGGAGCATTCAAATAGTATTTTGCAAAGTAGTACTTAAAGAATTTAGTAGTTTTTAAAAAGCAAAATACGGGACAAAGTTTAAATAATCTAATAAGTGAAGTGAAAAATAGGAGGATAGTTAATATGATACCAATTTTAGATTCAAAAAGACAATATGCGAAGATTGGCGCAGAAGTAGAAAAAGTTGTATGTGAAGTTTTACGTTCAGGACAGTACATTTTGGGTCCAAACTGTAAAGCTTTGGAAGTTGAACTTGCAAAATATATCGGATGCAACTACACAGTAGCTTTAAACTCCGGTACTGATGCATTGCACTTGGCTTTGAGAGCATTGGATATAGGTCACGGAGACGAAGTTATTACAACTGCATTCACATTCGTTGCTACAACAGAAGCTATTGGCATCGTTGGTGCAACTCCTGTATTTGCTGATATTGACCCTGATACATTCAATATCGACCCTAAGAAAATTGAAGAAAGAATTACACCAAAGACTAAGGCTATTATTCCTGTACACTTGTATGGTCAACCTTGCGACATGGATGCAATCATGGATATCGCAAAACGTCATAACTTGTACGTAATTGAAGACTGCTGCCAAGCTATCGGTGCTGAATATAAAGGTAAAAAAGTTGGTACATTTGGTGACATCGGATGTTACAGCTTCTATCCGACTAAAAACTTAGGCGGTATGGGTGATGGCGGTTTAATCACTGTTAATAGCGAAAACTTAAAGAACAGAATTGTTGCTTTAAGAAACCACGGTGGTGCTGTTAGATATTATCACGATGAAATTGGTGTTAACTCTCGTTTAGACGAAATCCAAGCAGCAATTTTAAGAGTTAAATTGAACTATATTGATGAATGGAATTCAGCAAGAAGATCACATGCGAAAACTTATAACGAGTTGTTTGCAGGTTGTGCAGATATTCAAACTCCAAAAGAATTGGCTGATACATATTGTGTATATCACCAATACACAGTTAAAATTCCTAACAGAGATAATATTCACAAAATGTTACAAGAAGCTGGTATCGGTGCTATGTTGTACTACCCGGTACCATTGCACTTACAAAAAGTTCATGCTCACCTTGGATGGACTAAAGGTATGTTACCTAACACTGAAAAGGATACAGAATGTGTTATTTCTCTTCCAATGTTCCCAGAATTAACTTTGGAAGAACAAAAAACAGTTGCTTCAACTTTGATTAGCTGTATTGAAAAATCAAAAGCTTTAGCATAAGTAAAATATTCTAATAATAGAGGTTGTCTAGTAATGGACAACCTCTATTTTATTTTTTAGATTTACAAACCGTAACAATTAGTGTATATTAAAAGTATAAGAAGATACTAAAAGCTAGAGGGGAACTTATGAACAATATTGTTATTTATTCAACAAAACCGATGCCGGAAATGCAAGCTATCTTGGCAGATATTGATGAAGCCGAAGTTAGGGTTGTATCAATAGAACAAATGAAAGACTATGCAGTTATTAATCCGTCATTAATGATTGTAGAAAACATTGATTTGGCAAAAGATGCGTTGATGACAAACAAATTCCCTTGTCCAATTCTTTTCTTTGGTCCAACAAGAAGAGATGTAACAGTTAGAGCAGAAGGATTCGACTTTATCAAAAATCCGGCCGACAAAGATGAGTTAATTGTTAGAGTTAATGCCCTTTTGAAAATCAAGACGCTCAAAGAGAAAATCGAAAGAGTATCAACGACAGACGACTTGACAGGTTTGCACAACAGAAAATATTTACAAGAACGTCTTGAAGAAGAAATCTCTCGTTCAAAACGTTATGGCACAAAGCTCTCTTGCATTCTATTTGATATTGATTTCTTCAAAGTCGTAAACGACATGTACGGTTACGAATGGGGCGATATCCTGCTTAGAAACATCGCTAACAAGCTTAATGCAATGATTCGTAAAGAAGATATTTTGACAAGATACGGTGATGAAGAGTTCTTACTAGTATTACCTAATACTTCAGAAGAGAACGCATTCCTATTTGGCGAAAGATTCAGACGCGAAGTTGAAAAAATGGAATTCATACCGGCTGGCGAAGAAGAAGCACACAAAGTTACAATATCAGGTGGTATCTCAACTTACCCTTGTATGCCGGATGTTGACGAAGATGCTAACACAGTTATTCGTTACGCTGAACACGCGCTTTATAACGCTAAACATAGAGGTAAAAACAAGATTATTCAATTCTCACAAATGAACCTCGAAATGTGATACTTTTTCTGTAGAAAAAGTATCCAAAAAGACTTTTCACACATAGTCGGCTTCTTAATGAGATTACAAGATTATATTACAACCACAAGCTCCGCCTCATTGGTGGAGCTTGGAGTTTAATGTATAAAAAAAGTATCCAAAAAGACTTTTCACACATGGTCGGCTTCTTGGTGAGATTACAGAATTATATTATAACTACTGGCTCCGCCTCATTGGTGGAGCTTGTAGTTTTTAAACCACCCTCGCCCCTTGTGGACATTACTGTTCGATAAAAACAAATTACCCTCTAACCTCCATGAATAGGGAGGTCGCAGCTGTTAGCGAAGCTTTGCTGAGCCTTACAGATGCGGGTGGGTTACAATGTTTTCCCTTACGGGCAAGCCCCCACCCTAGCCCTCCCCCGAGGAGAGGGAACATGCGCCTCGATAGTTCGCTTTGTAACCCTCGCCCCTTGTGGGAGAGGGAGCAGTTGTGTTTGAGCTGTGCGAAAACTACAAATGCGGGTGAGGGGATGAACCCTCTGGAGAAAAAAACATATCTATATCCACCCTCATCAGGGCTCCGCCCAGCTTGTCTTACCAGACAAGGGAAGAAATGTATGCCTAGACAAATTCGCAGAGGAAAGACCAGACCTATTTCTATGCTGAAAGTGAAGTTGAAATACCTTCCATAATATTATAAAAATCTTCTTTTGGTAAAGTTGACATAGTTTTCATTGCATAAGACAACAAACTAACTTTGTCATACCATCTTCTTGAATTAGAAATCTTATACAAGCCCAAAACTCTATCAATGCCGATGCTTACATCAGATTCTTCATTTTCTTCTTCATCGTGCATTTCTTTTATTTGTTTCACAACATTGGTCAAATCACGAGATAACGCTCTACGTCTATTCTCATCCATATCTTTTAATATCGCAAGAGCTCGTTCTGTATGCTCATTTGAATCGTACCAACGTCTGTTCATAACCCTTCTCCCAATACACATCATAATTATATGGCATGATGGAATAGTTGCAATCATACGTTTGGTGGAAAAGTGGCAAACTATGCTTTGATCTCCCTACGGGCAGATACCTATCCCATCCTTCCCTAATAAGGGAAGGGGATTGCGCATACTTATTTTTACCAGACAGTAGCGCCCTGTAAAGAGAGGGGAAGCGCCAAGCTTGTAACTGAAACTACAAAAAACTTGCCACTTTCAATTTTCAATTTTCCACTTCCTAAGGGCAAGGTGGTGGAGGGCAGTTGCCTTTTTTAAAATTCTTTCTGCCTTCTTCTTTCATTTGGTTCAAGATTTTTTTCTGGTCTTTTGTCAAGATTGATTCAAAATCTTTCATATTTTGTTGTCTAATCTTATGCGCCTTCTTTTCAAGAACTTTCAAATCGGCATCAATCTTAGCCAACTGCTCTTCTTGCATTCTAATTGCCATTCTAGAGCGCTTTATAGCTTCTGCTTCTTGTTTTTTAGATTTAATTTCTTCCATAACAGGCTTCATTTTTTTATGTCCTTTTATACGAAGTTCTTTGGCTTTAGCCTTTTGCGCTTCTGTTAGGCCCAATTTTTGTTCAAAAGCAGCTTCATGTGCTTTTCTTTGTTTAATCATTTCTTCTCTTGACATTTGTGGCGGCTGATTGTTATCAGGCGCTACAGGAGCAGCATTTACTGCAATTCCGGATGTCGCAATAACACATAGAGCACTTGCTAAAATTGCTAATCTTTTCATTTTAATACCTCTCTATAATAAATCTTCTAATTTTTCTGCTAATTCTTTTTTTGCGTTATAAATTCTTGATTTTATTGTTCCAATTGGGCAATTAAGTTTTTCCGCAGCCTCTTCATAAGTAAAACCGTAAATTTCGCATAGCATAATAGTTTCTCGAAGTTTAGGCTTTAAGCCATCAATTGCTTTAATAATTTTCTTTTGGCGTTCACTCGCCAAAACTCTGTCTTCCGGTGTTGTTTTTTTGTCTTTTATACTTGTTAACACAAACTCATCAGATGTTGAATTCTGTTCGTTTCTAACCATTGCTGATTTCAAATAATCCTTTGAAGCATTTTTTGCAATAGTGCCAATCCAACTTTTCATTGAACCTTGTTCTTTATACTTGTCAGAATTTTTCCACAGTTTAATATAGACTTCTTGCTCCAAGTCCTCGTTTTCGCTTTTTGTAATAAGTCTGATTATATTTTTTATGTTGTTTTTATTTGTTTCTATTATTTCGTTAAAATTCATTCATCCACCGCAATGAGCCCGTAAGAATCTACCGGAAACCCTAAATCCTCTGCTGAAAGTGTTTCGCCATATTGCAAAGTATCCATCATAACATCGTAGTTTTCATAAATGCTGTAAGTTACAGTTGTGAACAACAGAAATATTGCAACACAAGCAGCTTTTAGAAAAGGTTTTCTTTTTCTTTTTGCATGATAGTAAAACTTCACTTCATCTATCAAATCAGAAACCTTGTCCATTTTTTCCTGTTCCAAACGGCACTCCTCACATTCGTTAAGATGCGACTTTAGCGTTTCTTCGTCAGAAAAAACAAATAATCCTTCATATTTTGAACATTTCTTATCCATAATGTGACCTCTATATTAGTATAACGAAAAATAATTTGAATTGTTCATTTTTTACCAAGGATTTTTACCAAGGACTTATTTACTTTTATTTGCGTTTATTCTAATATTCAAGTATAGGAATAAAAAAGGGGTAGGGAACAAAATTGAAGACTCTGCCTAAAGAAGGAGAAAATTATGTCAAGAAAACCAATTATTGCAGGAAACTGGAAAATGAATTTACTTCAATCTGATGCTAAAGCATTGGTACAAGGTATAAAGAATTTTGCTAAAGATTTCTCAGCAGAACAATTGCCAGAAATCATTATTGCTCCTGTATTTACTTCATTAAGCGTTGTAAACAGCGAAAAATGTTCTTGTGGTTCCGGATGCGATAAAATCGCTATCGCAGGTCAAAACTGCCACTGGGAAAAATCAGGTGCTTTCACTGGTGAAGTTTCTGTAGAAATGTTAGCTGATGCAGGCTGCTCACACGTTATCATCGGTCACTCTGAAAGAAGACAATACTTCTCTGAAACAGACGAAATGATTAACAAAAAAGCTAAAGCAATCTTAGCTGGCGGTTTGATTCCTATCATCTGCTGTGGTGAAACTCTTGAACAAAGAGAAGCTGGTGTTACTGATGAACACATCGCATCTCAAATTAGAGCTGCTTTAAACGGTTTATCAGAAGAAGAAGTTGCTAAATCAGTTATCGCTTACGAACCAATCTGGGCTATCGGTACTGGTAAAACTTGCGACAGCAAAGAAGCTAACAGAGTTATCGCTATGATTAGAAACGTTGTTAAAGAAGTTTCTTCAGCATCTGCTGGCGATTCTATCAGAATTCTTTACGGTGGTTCTGTAAAACCAAACACTATCGAAGAACAAATGTCACAATCTGACATCGACGGAGCTTTAGTTGGTGGCGCTAGCTTGAAAGCTGATAGCTTCAACGAAATCATTGCTAACACAATGAAAGTTAGTGTATAAGTTTTGTAAATTACAAAATTAACTGAGATTGAAGAAGGCGGAGCACTTACACTTCGCCTTTTTTCTTTTGGCATTAAAAAATAACCAAAAACTAACAATTTTATTGCCACTTGTACTGAAAACATGTTCATGCGACAATAGTCATACTGGCGACAGTAGTAAATAGTAGTAGTAAAAATATAAAGGAAACTAAGAAAATGGCTAGAAAAACTCCATTAGAAAAGATCAGAAATATTGGTATTGCTGCTCACATCGATGCAGGTAAAACCACTACAACTGAACGTATCCTGTTCTACACAGGTAAAACACATAAAATCGGTGAAACTCACGATGGTGCAGCTGTAACTGACTTTATGGAACAAGAAAAAGAAAGAGGTATCACAATCCAATCTGCAGCTGTAACAGCTACTTGGAAAGGACACCAAATCAACATCATTGATACCCCAGGGCACGTTGACTTCACTATCGAAGTAGAACGTTCACTTCGTGTATTAGACGGTGTTGTTGCTGTATTCTGTGCTGTTGGTGGTGTTCAATCACAATCAGAAACAGTTTGGAGACAAGCTAACAGATACGAAGTACCTAGAATGGTATTCGTAAACAAAATGGACAGAACTGGTGC
>CABQIM010000004.1 GCA_902464375.1 uncultured bacterium
CATCACTCCTTGTGCTTTCAGAATTTGCCAAATAGTAATTATTATTTTTATCGCTTATTGTTGTATAAATTTTATAATACCAATCTTTTGGAGATTTTGGATAACCGTTTTCCAGAATAGGTATTATATCATGTAACATTCTGAATTTTTTTATAGCGGAATGCTCAATTTCTACACTAGGTGGTGTGAAAGGTGAAAAATATGCATCAAATTTTTCTATATCGTTTAAATTCTGTTTATTGATTTTGCAAAGATATTTATCATAGAATCGTGCAAAAATCAAAACTGCATACTTAATTTTTTTAGGCAGATTATCTGTTTTATAAACTAACCAGCCAACAAATTTGTTTAGTTTGGAATGCTCTTCTAAAAGTGGAATATCAGAAAATTCTGATATGGTTTTCATTATGTAATATCTTTTGAAATCACAATGGAATGTTATATCAACATTTCTCTTTTTTAATTCTTTAAACAAATTTAATGCAACAAAAAAAACACCGGCTCTATGACCGCTTTTTTCATTGAAATATGACAATTCTGTACAGTCGAATAAAAGTTTCAAAGCTACTTTACTCCAAACAATTTTCTTAATCTGTTTTTTATTTTTAAAGTTAGCAAATATATATCATATGCGTTTTTTAGTGGAAAGACCTTAAATTGCTTGGTCATCCTTTGTAATTCTAATTTCTCACCGCCGCTGATTGATAAATATTCTGCAAAACGATGTTTTGTATAATAATATGTCCTATTTTGCTCGAAATTACCGACATGGCTAGTTGATGTAATAGAGCCAAAGTGAAAGAAACAGACTTTGTTGTTTACAAAAACGTCGTAGCCGGCTTCGATTGCTCTATATTTAATATCATTATCTTCAAAAAACGCAGGATAAAATTTTTCGTCAAAATTGCCAATTTCATTAAGTACGCATTTTTTTGTAAGAACACAAGAAAATACGCATTCGTCAAAACTTTTTTCGTAATCTTGTTTGTAGCGGAAGTTTTTGAAATATTTTATATAATTGTTTTCATCCGTAATATCATAGTGAGGATTTACGTGTCTTGGAGAAACAAAAGCGGCGTTTTCCTTGTTAAAAACTTTTTCGCATTCTTCAAACCAATTTGGAAACAGCAAAATGTCATTATTCAAAAAACCTATGTATTCGCCTTTTGCTATTGCAATACCTTGATTGTTACCAGCAGAAAAACCTTTGTTTTCACAGTTTTTGATTAATTTAATATTGTCTAGAGATTCCAAGTACTCGACAGTACCATCAGTCGAACCATTATCGACAATGATTAATTCAAAATCTTTTGTGTATTCAAACAAACTTTTGATAAACTTTTTTGTATACTCAAGTTTGTTTAAAGTAAGTGTTATAATGCTTAGTTTCATAATTAGATTTTATCCTAAATATAAGTCCCTGCAAATATTTACATATCGAAACATTCCCCGGTTGGATTGTTGATTAGAAATCTTATTTTTGTTAACATTATGTTTAAAATCAGAAATAAAAAAGGGATGTAAATCTGATTTAGACGTCGATTTGGAGAGATTAAAGGGCTTATGAGAAATAAAATTATATTAATTGTAGTCATTGTTCTTGCGCTGATTTTGGGCAGAATGATACTTTCAAATATGGATAAAATCAAGACTACAAAAATGCGTGCTATGTCAGGGACTCCGGCAGTAACAGTCGGTGAAGTTGGAGAAGAGATGGTACAGCGCCAATTTACGGCTACGGCGCGTGTTGTTGCAAAATATAGAGTAGATGTCTTAGCTCGTATTAGCGGATATTTAACAAAAAGTTACTTCAACGAAGGTGATTATGTAAAAGCAGGTCAACTTTTGTTTGAAATTGAACCTCAAGAATACCAGTTCGCAGCAACAAAAGCAAAGGCGAGTTTAGATAATGCGCAAGCACAATATGCGTATTACCAAAAACAACTTGCAAGATATCAAGAACTTGTAAAACAAGATTATGTTGCAAGAGCAGATTATGATAGCATACTTTCACAAAGAGATGCCTATAGAGCACAAGTAGAGAACGCATCAAGTGCTTATCGTGATGCTCAGAGAAATTTAGGTTATACAAAAGTTAAGTCACCTGTGAATGGACGTGTTGGTATAATCTCTGTAACGGTTGGTAACTATGTTTCAATGAATAGTGGTGCTTTAACTACGATTAACAGTTATGAACCTATGTATGTAACATTTCCGCTTGAATCGAAAGATTATGCAGAGCTTGTAAGAATTGATAAATCCGCAAATATTAATCGAGATGTAGAATTTGTGTTTAGTTCTGGTGAAAAATATAAGTTTAAAGGTGTTCAAAATTTCCATGATAACAAAATTGATGAAACAACAGGTACTATAACAATGAGAGCTACTTTCCCAAACCCTGATGATTCTTTGATTCAAGGTGATTTCGGAAGAGTTATTCTGTATTCTAAATTGAAAGACTCTGTTCCTGTTGTTCCGCAAATAGCAACTATGGAAAACCAAGAAGGACGCTATGTTTATATCTTAGACAAAGACAACATACCTAAAATGTCTTACATAAAAACGATGGGTGAAGTCGGCGACAAGTGGATTGTAACATCAGGAGTTCAAAAAGGAGATAGAATTGTTACCGGAGGATTGCAAAAAGTTATCCCCGGAAATCCTGTAAGAATTGTTGCATCAGTAGAACAGACACAAGAAGCTCCAAAAAAAGAGAGCCTTGTTAATAAAATCGGCAGAAAATTTAAGAGAATTTTAAAAAAATAATTGATAAAAATAATAGGGATATATAAATGGCAGGTAATTTATTCATAAAACGTCCAAAATTTGCAATTGTAATCTCACTTGCAATTATACTAGCGGGCTTAATTTCGTTAACGACGCTTCCATTGGAAGAATATCCGTCAATTACGCCTCCGCAGGTTATTGTAAACGCTACGTATAGCGGTGCGAGTTCTGACGTAATCGCATCAACAATTGCGGCTCCAGTAGAATTGCAGTTGAATGGTATTGAAGATATGTTATACATGTCTTCTGAATCAAAAAATGGTTCTTATCAATTGACGCTTTATTTTGATGTAGGTGCTGACCCTGATATGGCTCTGGTTAATGTCCAGAACCAATTACAGTTGGTACAACCCCGTCTGCCGGAAGAAGTTAAACGGTATGGATTGACAGTAAAAAAAACAACAGGTGGTGCCGGATGTCTTTATTTGGCATTAACTTCACCTAATAAAACATATAATTCGCTATTCTTAGCAAACTACGCAACTCTGTATCTGAAAGATGAACTTGCGCGTACAAAAGGTTGCGGTCAGGTACAAATCTTTGGTGCAGGCGACTATTCAATGCGTGTTTGGCTTAAGCCAGATAGAATGGCAAGTCTGGGAGTTTCCGCAAGTGATATCAATGCTGCAATAACTTCTCAAAACACACAATCTCCAGCCGGAAACATTGGTGTTGAACCAATGGAAAATCCACAGGTTATGAAGTTTACATTGAGAACCAAAGGACGTTTAAAAACAGTTGAAGAATTTGAAAATATTATTGTTAAATCAAATAGAGATGGTTCAAATGTGAAAATCAAAGATGTAGCACGTGTAGAATTAGGTGCAGAGAATTATTCCTCTAGTGTATCAGTGGGAGATAATGATGTTGCGATTATTTCTATATCACAGTTACCGGAAGCTAACACTATTGATTTGGTTAATCAAATTCAGAAGAAAATGAAAACTTTGAGTAAGAAGTTTCCTAACGATATGGACTATTCAACTCACTATGACACTACAGAATTTGTAAGAGAATCTATTCACGAAGTAATAAGCGCAATTGTACTTGCAATTGCTTTGGTTAGTGCGGTAACGTATATGTTTTTGGGTACTGCAAGAGCGGCATTTATTCCATTCTGTGCGATTCCGGTTTCACTGATTGGTGTATTCATATTTATGGCAATGATGGGATTTTCTATAAACTTGTTAATCCTGTTTGGCTTGGTTCTCGCAGTAGGTCTGGTAGTAGATGATGCGATTGTTGTACTGGAAAATACCCAAAGACATATTCAGGAAGGAAAGTCGCCTAAGGATGCTACTGAAATTACTATGCAAGAGGTTTTTGGCGCAGTTGTTGCAACTTCTTTAGTATTGATGGCTGTATTCGTTCCGGTGTCATTTATGAGCGGTATTACAGGGCAAATGTACAGACAATTTGCTGTATGTATTGCAACATCAATCGGCTTATCAACAGTCGTTGCTCTGACTCTTTCTCCTGCACTTTGTTCGTTGATTCTAAAATCAGGTGAAGAGAAAACCGATTTTGAATTTATTCAAAAATTTGAAGATTGGTTCAACGGTGTAAGAGATAAATATTTGAATACAGTAAGATACTTCGTAGATTCGCCTAAAAAGACGTTAAGAGTGCTGTTAGGAGTTGTATTATTTATTCTTATAATGTTCAAAATATGTCCTACCGGTTTCTTGCCGGATGAAGACAGAGGTGCTTTGTTCGTAATGGTTCAGCTTCAAGATGGTGCGACTTTAACAAGAACCGCAAATGTTGTTCACAAAATGGCTAGAGAGTTTGCGGATATACCTGGGGTTGTTTCAGTAATGCAAATCAATGGTATGAAAGGTGAAAATTCTGCCTTTATGATACTTAAACTTGAACCTTGGTCAAAAAGGAAATCTTCGAAGTTATCGATAAATAGTATTACATCGCAAGCAAATTCGATTACGGCTAAATATCCGGAAGCTATATCGTTCGTATCTCAGCCACCTGCTATTTCCGGCATGGGTATGTATGGCGGTTTTGAGTACCAACTTCTGGATAAGGGTGACAGAACTGCGGATGAATTGTTCGAACAAGTTCAATCTTTGTTAAGATTTGCAAGACAAGATTCTGCTTTTTCCAGCTTGTATACTTCATACACTTCTTCACTTCCACAAGTTGTTGTAAATATAGAAGAAGAAAAAGCTTTGGCTCAAGGTGTGCCGATTACAGAAATTTATAGCACATTAGCTGCTCAATTTGGTGCAACTTACGTAAACGACTTCAATAAATTTGGTAGAGTTTACCGTGTTTATATGCAAGCGGATGCGCCTTATCGTGAAACTTTAGGTGATATTAGCA
This sequence comes from uncultured bacterium, assembly GCA_902464375.1. Classification (GTDB taxonomy): domain Bacteria; phylum Cyanobacteriota; class Vampirovibrionia; order Gastranaerophilales; family Gastranaerophilaceae; genus CAG-196. The sequence goes on from CABQIM010000004.1 coordinate 5,125, forward strand.
AAATTTATGTTAAAAATAATTCCGGTAAAATGCTTCCGATTTCTTCTGTTATTACAACAGAAAATATCGTAGGTCCATATATGTTAACAAGATTTAATATGTATCCGGCAATTACAATAAACGGTAGTCCTGCAAATGGTGTAAGTTCGGGTGAAGCGATGAAAGCGATGTCAGAAATTTCTGATAAAGTTTTACCTAAAGATATGGATTACGCTTGGTCAGGAACATCTTTGCAAGAACAAAAATCAGCCGGTCAGATTGGACCAATTCTAGCTATGGCACTAACGTTCGTATACTTGTTCTTGGTTGCGCTATATGAAAGCTGGACTCTTCCGGTTGCAGTGTTGTTGATTTCGCCAATCGCTTTATTGGGAGCCTTGTTCTTCCAATTCGTATCGGGCTTGTCACTTGATATTTATGCTCAAGTTGGTTTGGTTATGTTAATTGGTTTGAGTACAAAACAAGCAATCTTGATTGTAGAATTCGCAAAAGATGCGATGGAAAAAGAGGGGCTGCATTATGTAGATGCTGCAATGCAAGCTGCAAAACTTCGTTTTAGAGCGGTTATGATGACAAATATTGCATTTATTTTAGGTCTGTTACCGTTAGTTTTTGCAAAGGGTGCTGGTGCCGGTAGCCGTCACTCAATCGGTGTATCCGTATTTGGCGGTATGATGGCGGTTGCATTCCTTGGTAGTATTTTAGTTCCTGCATTTTTCGTTATGACAAATGTTATGAAAGAAAAATCTGCCAAATATATACACAATTTAAGGAATAAAAAGCAATGAAAAAACTTTTTATAGTATTAATAACTTGTATTTTAGCGTTCCAAACCTCTTGCCAAGCTGCGTTTTGGCATAAAGATAACGGATTGGGAAATGAAATAAAAACAGAAGAATATCCTGATAGCAAGGATGTTGAACCTAAAAATACAACTGAAGAACCTACAATGATCCAAGGTGGAGTTGAAAATACTCCTGACATTACTTTAGAAGAATGCTTGCGATATGCACTTGGAAACAATCCGAGAATTCAAGCGGCAATGCAAGATGTATTCGCCTCTGATGCCAGAATAAGACAAGCTTGGTCAGCTTATTTTCCACAATTCGGATGGCAAACCGGATATACCAAGATTAAACAATTACAGTTGTCTGATGCATTGGGTCGAAACTTGGTATTCAATTATTGGGTATTAGGACAAATTAGTGCATCCCAAATGCTTTACGACTTTGGTGTAACGCAAAATCAGGTTACAATCAGAAAATTAGATAATCAAGGGTATAAAATTACACTGACAGGAACGGTTAATGACGTTGTCTGTGAGGTTAAAAAAGCTTACTATAATCTTCAATATGCAATAGAAGCCAAGAAGGTTGCGGAAGATATGGTTGCTAAATACGCAGCTTTTTATGACCAAGCTAAAGCTTTTTATAAAGTCGGAACAAAACCAAAGGTTGACGTTACAATTGCAGAAGTTAACTTGAGTAATGCAAAACTTAACTTGATTCAGGCTGAGAATGCTGTTGATATTGCGATGGCGAAATTAAATAATACTATGGGGCTCCCGTATTCTAATAAATATAAAATCAACGAGAGTTTGAGATATGATAGCTGTGATATTACTCTTGATAAAGCAGTAAAGACTGCACAAGAATCTAGACCGGAATTTCAATTGGCAGAAGTTAAGGTTGAAGAGGCGCGTCAGAATGTTAAATTGGTTAAGAAATCATATTTCCCACAAATCACGATTGAAGGTCAATATCAGATTGGTGGTATGCACCCAACCAGTAACTATGGTTACAATTATGGCGGATATATCAACTTCCCTACAATTAACGGTATGTTGATTAAGAACGAAATCAGAGAGGCAAAGGCTTTGTATTCAAGAGAACAAGCAAATGCTATAAATACAAAGAATAATATTTACTACGAAATTCAAGAATCTTATTATTCATTAACGGAAAAGAAGAATAAAATTCCTGTAGCATTTCTTGGACTTAAACAAGCGAAAGAAAACTATGAGCTCTCATATGGAAGATATCATGTTGGTGTTGGTAATCCGATTGAACTAAAGGATGCGCAGGTTCAGTATCAGAATGCGATGTTGGTTTATTATCAAACTTTGTATGACTATAATGCAGCCAAAGCAACATTAGAAAAGTCTATTGGACGTAACATTGCAGATGGCGAAGTCGAATTAAAGCCTGATTGTAAAAAGAAAGCCAAAAAAGATATCGGAGCTTAGTGTGCAATTCTTTCACAAGTAGATATGCCTATCAATTTGTTAGTGTTGTAAAGGGTATGGAAGTGTCAATAACTGGATTGCCACGAAAATCACAGATTTTCTCGCAATGATGGCACTTTGTTATTATGCCCTATTATCTTATTCAGTTGACAAATACCATCAACAAGGGGCGAGAGGAAAAATAAAAAAGCTTGCAACTTCTATTCAAAGAGTTGCGTGCCTGTTTCATTACTTCCAATATTCTTACTCATTAACCTGAGAATGTTTTGTAAGAACCTTCGATGTTATCGTTGATAACCTTTTTAACAGCTTCAATTTCTAATTGTAAATAATTGTAACGATTTTGTTAAAAACCCTAAAGTTTTCAAAAAAAATGCCGTAATACAACATGTAAAGCAAAAATGTAACACAAGAGGCAATAAGTTACCAAAAAATTAAAGCAGAAAAAATATAAGTAACGAATAAATATAAAAGGAGAAAACGAAAATGGGAATGTCAGCATCACAAGCAAGGTTGTTAAGTTTACAAGCAAGACAGTCAAACCTTGAATATCAAGGTCAACAAATCAACCAAGAAAGGTCAATTTTATCACAACAATGTACAGCATTGTACAATAGTTTATTGTCAATGACAGTACCAACTCCACCGGCAACTACTGATTATCAAACAATCAAGTATTCTGGCGAATTGGGTGCTACTAAGTACAGCTTTGATGCTAACAGCATTAAACCAAATGGTGATGATACATACACAATAACAATGCAAGAGCAAAAACACGGTGATTCTTTACAAAAAAATGCTACAATCGCTTTAGTTGATACAAATTCTAAAGGTGGCTTTAAAGGTGTTAAATTAGATACAAGTGCAACTAAAACAACTACAACTCAAGTATACTCAGGGGCTATGATAGCAGATCAAAAAGGTAATACATATTTAGTTCCTGTTACGGACGATGATGTTGAAAAAGGAGCCGATAGCAAAAAAGATGGAACATATTATAAACTTGTTGGTGGTAAATATGTTGAGTACAAAGGAAAACCTGAAGCTGGAGCATACAAAATTGGCACAAAGGGCGCTACTGGTGCAGTTCAAGTATCAAAAGTAATGGAAGATAGAACTAACATTACCAAAGATGGTTTAGGTTTCATTCAGAGAAGTGAATTATCTGGCATATATGTCTTAGATGATAAAACCGGTCAAGTTAGGGCTGCTACTATTAATGATTTTACCGTAGCAGAAGATCAACCAAATATCTTAAAATTCAACTCAGGTGTTACATATATTCAAAAATCTAGTGATGGTCAATCTTATGAAGCACAAGGTGATGTATCCGGTGTTACTGTAGGTGGCAAAGGTGTACACACTTTGTCAGAAGAAGAAAAGCAACAATATGGTGATGCGATTGCAAACTGTGGTTTGAAAGATGCAGACGGTAATGCTTACGGTGTTGATGACTTCTATATGTATTACAACGATAACGGCGGTGCTGTATTTGTTCTAATCAGCGATGTTGAAGATGGCAACAACAACGCAGTTACATACAATTATGCAGCGAATGGTGAATTTACTAAAAATCAATCATATGACGATGCAAAATTGGTATTTGATCCAACCAATGGCAGAATTACAGAAATTGCAATTCCAAACTACGATGATGATGGCAATATCGCATCTTGGACTTCAATCTCAGTAACAGCAGAAACTGTAACAGATGAAGCCGCTTACAATGATGCTTATGCAAAATATGAATATGATACATATTTATATGACCAAAAGAACAAAGAAATCAACGCAAAAACAGAAATCATTCAACAAGAAGATAAAAACTTGGAATTAAAACTACAAAGACTTGATAATGAAAGAACTCAGATTACAACAGAAATTGAAGCCGTTGAAAAGGTTATCAATGATAACATCGAAGCTTCTTACAAAACATTCTCAGGTTAATGAGTAAGAATATTGGAAGTAATGAAACATAAGGCAAATTCTAGTATAGAATTTGCCTTATGTTTTATGTTCCTTTTGTCAAAATAATATTCCCTACGGGCAAGCCCCCACCCTTCCCTCTCTGTCACTAACGTGACATCTCTCCCGCTCAATGGATGTTGCGGGCGAGAATAAAGTTTTAGAAGAGTCTGTACCTCTCTCGTGGAGAGGGAACGCTCCACACTCGTTTTTAATATTTATGTTATATAAAAATTTATTCAAAAAAAAGTAAACAAGTGGTGGTCATTCCCTCTCTACGGGGGAGTTTTCTGCTTGACTTATCAGTCTGTAGTTCTAACTACAGGTTTGTAAGTGTATTGTAACTGGTAGGGGCTGATTGTTTTACTATCTTAAAATACAGATACCCCATATGGATGATTTACATCAAAAAATATTAAAGAAAAAAAATAATTTGCCGAGTATCAAATTATAGACATGAAATTTGGTTCGGAGATTATAATGACAAATACCCCATCAGCAATAATGGAAAACAAAGCCGCTCTTTTGCTTGAAGAAGCTCGTACGGCACATGAAAATTATTTAATTAAACAGCAGGATGCTGATTTGGAAAGAGCAATAGAATGTTATATTGATGCAATAAAGGTTAATCCTTCTATATCAGAATCTTATTATAGACTTGCAAGTTTATTGTTAGTAAAGGGACAAATCTCTGTTGAAGGCGCTTTGGAACAATGTCGAACTGCTATTTCTCTTGAACCTGAAAATGTAAATGCTCATATTTATTCGGGTTATTTTCAATGTCTAAACGGTAATTTTGATGAAGCAGAAAAAGAATTCCAGCTTGCAGTATCTAATGCAGGTAAAAATTCTGCACGTCCAAGATTATTCTTATCAAAATTATTATTTTCAAGAATTAAGAACCATAATTCATCAGTAAAAGACGTCATGAAATTTTTGTATTATTTCTTGTCCGGCAGCATGATGATTATGTGGGATTGCCCTTCTATAAAAATGTTTTGCAAGTTCTTGGCTAATGATTTTTCTGTATTTTCTTACAAAACATTAGGCGAAACTTTTGAGAAAATGAAGCTTTTCCCATCTGCTTTAGAAGCTTACTCTAAAGGCTTGGAAAAGACTGCTCAAGGAAACTTGTTCTATCAAAAAATGGGTGATTTGTCCTTGGAATGCAATGATATTGAAGCTAGTTTGGAATGTTACAAAAAAGCTTATGAACTTAATCCAACGGACAGAGAAGTGTTGATTAAGCTTGCAACTATTAACCAAACTTATTTCCCAGATCAAGTTGATGAAACCATTGATTATTACAACTCGTTATTAGAGTTTGGAATTGACATGGACAAAATCTATTATGAACTTGGACATTTGTACTTGAACAAATCTGATAAAATTAACGCTGTAAGTGCGTTTAAACTTGCACAAGAATTAAATCCTGAAAATCCATACTATAACAATTCACTAGCTTATGCTTACATCAAAGCTGAACTTTACGATGATGCAATTGAATACTATCAACTTGCAATTAAATTGAATCCTGATGCAGAATGGACTTCTATTGTATGTCATGCTCTAGGTGCAATTTATGCAGAAGTAAAGAACAACTTTGAAGCAGCAGAAGCTACTTTTAATGCCGGAATGGTACTTGACCCTAATAACGTTGATATTCAATTGTCATTGGGAGATTTGTACATGGCTCAAAATGATTTAGACAAAGCGATTAAAACTTATTGCGATGCTATTTCTACTGAACCGGAAAACTACCTGACTTACGCTAAAACAGGTTTGGCACTTTGGGAAAAAGATTACTTGGAAGAAGCTATTGTTGCATTCCATAAATCAATTGAATTGAATCCTAATTTTGAAATCGCTCAAAACAATCTTGGTGTTGTATATCTTGATGGAATTGGCGACCCAAAAGAATCTGTTGAGTATTTCAAAAACGCAATCAACATCAACCCAAATTATACATTGGCATATTTTAATTTAGCTCGTGCTTATCAAGCTATTGGTGACAAAGCTATGGCAGCTGAATATTATCAAATGACAATGGACTTGAACAAGATTACAGAAGAATTGTCGGAAAAAGAAATCAGAGAAAGATTGTACGATTTGTTCAATTAAGATTTCAATCGATTTCAATTCACGACTTACAGGTACTGTGATAATGTGCAACTTACATCTTAGCGTTGATGTTGCAAGACATTGTCTTTATTCACCCTCATCAGTGCTCCGCCCAGCTTGTCTTGGATTATTCGTGGTGTCGGCAGAGTAACGTCTGACCTCCACCTTACGGGCTATCGCCCTACTGAAAATCCGCTCTCCCCTCAAGGGCGAAGCGTGAAATACGAATACATAAATACCAGAAAACTTATACCAACTCTTTCCAAGTCAAATCTGGGTGTCTTGCAGCAAGAGTTTCATCAACCTTCTTGATTGGAGTTGTTTGTGGTGATTTTAGAACTTCTTCCGGATTTTCTTCAATCTCACGCGCAATCTTTAACATTGTGTCAATAAAATTATCTAAAACCTCTTTAGATTCTGATTCTGTTGGCTCAATCATAATTGCTTCATGTACAATTAAAGGGAAATAAACCGTTGGCGGATGACAATTTGAATCCATCAAACGTTTTGCAATACCTAATGTTGAAACACCTTGATGATGTTGTTTTTCTCCAGAGAGAACAAATTCGTGCATGCAAGGTTCATCAAACGGTAAATCGTATACACCTTTTAATTTTTCTTTAATATAATTTGCATTCAATACAGCATCAGCACTTGCAAGTTTGAGGTTATATCCCATCATAAGAATATATGCGTAAGCTCTTACAAGAACGCCAAAGTTGCCATAAAAGCTTCGAACTTTTCCGATTGAATGCTCAATTTTATAATTTCTAATATACTTGTCACCTTGTTTTTCTATAACTGGAGATGGTAAGTAATCTTTCAGTTTTTCTACTACACAAACCGGACCAGCCCCCGGACCACCGCCGCCGTGTGGTGTTGCAAAGGTTTTGTGTAAATTCAAATGAACAACATCAAATCCCATCAAAGCAGGGTTTGTCCAGCCCATTATGGCATTGAAATTAGCTCCGTCATAATAAAGCAAAGAACCATTGTCGTGCATAAGTTTCGAAATCTCAAGCACCTTTTCTTCAAAAATTCCAAGTGTATTAGGGTTTGTCATCATTATTGCAGCAACATCTGAATCAAGTAATTCTTTTAATGCTTCAATATCAACTTGCCCTTTTTCGTTTGATTTGACTTGAATTATATCAAATCCGCACATCTTTGCACTCATAGGATTAGTTCCATGAGCAGAATCAGGAACAATAACTTTTTTTCTGTTTGTTTCACCTTTTGTTTCAAAATACTTTTTGATAATCATCATGCCGGTGAGTTCGCCGTGCGCTCCAGCTGCCGGTTGAAGAGTTGCCGCATCCATGCCGGTAATTTTCTTTAAAGCTTCTTGAAGATTGTACATCAACTCTAACGCACCTTGCGAATCTTCATCAGATTGAAGAGGATGAAGATTTGCAAAACCTTCTAATGATGCCAAAAGTTCGTTAACTTTTGGATTGTATTTCATAGTGCAAGAACCTAGCGGATAGAATCCTTTTTCTATGCAGAAATTTCTGTCACTAAGTTCTTTATAGTGACGCATAACTTCCAGTTCGCTTAATTGCGGCAAACCAATTGCATCTTTTCTAATTAATTCTTGAGGAAGAAAATCTCCTAATTCGATTTCTTCAAATCCGATACCATCAACCCCGTTACTTTTTTCAAATATTGTTTTCATGTACTTCTTCCTGTTTTAATAACTCTTTCTTTATTTTGTCCAATGCGTTTTGAATAATTCTCGAGATTCTCGATTGCGAGATATTAAACTCAACCGAAATATCTTTAAGTTTTTTGTCATAAAAATACTTAGCTTCTATTAAATCTTGTTCTCTTTGTGAAAGCTTTTTCATCGCTTCACAAATTCTATGCTTTAATTCTACTATTTCGGCTTTTTCTTCAGGGGTTCTATGATTGTCCTTGATGACTGTTGGATTTTCTGCATCAGCCATTTCTTCTATAGACAATATTGTTTTATAAACAGCATCTTTAATCTTTTCTTGCTCTTTTGGCTCTTGATTCTTCATAACGTACCACTTATAACGGCGGCGCATTTCGTTTCTAATTGCCCATTTGATGGCTTTTGTCAAGTATGCTGTGTTATATAATTCTTTGTTCTTTGCGTTATTTATAAGGTAGTAAACTGTATAATTTGATAAAGCTATTACTTCTGAAAGCTCAATAAGCCCAAGGTTTGAGAACTTTTTATATTCAACCTTGGATATAGTGTCTATTAATTCTTTATACTGGGAAAGATTAGCCCTGTCTTCCCGCTCTCTGTTTATAGCTTCTAAGTCTTTCATACTATATAATATATCAGAAAGTTGTATATAAATGCAAGAATATTCAGAATTTTACAATAATCTTAAAATATGCTAGTATATTAAGTAATGTATAAGTAGGATTTAGGAATTTTTAATCCGATTTATACTATAAGAAAAGAGGGTAATATTTAATGAAAACTTTAAAATATATAAAATCTATCTCATTAGTAATTCTTAGTGCTGGAATACTTACAACAAGTGCAATTTGTGTAGAGAAAGTTTCTGCAAATCCGGCTCCTGTGCAAACAGCTGCACAACAAGCTGTCAATGTGGTTTCGGTTTCTCCGCTAACAGTAGTTGCAAACCCAAGCCGCTATTTGAACAAAACAGTTTTAATGAAAGCGAAATTCGATAAGTTTTCTACATTGGGTTTGGATTACAAACCGGCATTTAAGTCTTCAGAGGATTATATTTCTTTTTTGATAAGAAGAGATGATTCAAACCACGACATTCCGCTTTCTGAAATGAAATTATTCTTGAAACGTGATGTTGCAGAAAAATTTATTGATTTAAAGACAGATGATGAAATCGAAATAAAAGGAAAAGTCTTTTCAAGCGCATTAGGTGATGCTTGGGTTGATGTAAGCGAATTAAAGATTGTAAAAAAGGCACCTGAAACAAAAAAAGACGGAGTTAAATAATTTATGCCCGATAATAAAACTAAATTGGAAGCAGAACAAGATAAAAAAGATAAACAAAAAGTTTTTCTAACAGTGCACGGTCATTTCTATCAACCACCAAGAGAAAACCCTTGGTTGGAAGCGATAGAACAGCAGGATAGTGCTTTACCTTTCCACGATTGGAATGAAAGGATTAATGCAGAATGCTATAATCCTAATTCTGTTTCAAAAATTGTTGATTCTAAAAATCAGATATTAAACGTAGTAAATAACTATGAATATATGAGCTACAATTTCGGTCCAACCTTATTATCTTGGATGGAAGAATTTGCTCCGCTTGCTTATGAAAGAGTTATTAGGGCTGATATAAATTCCAGAAGAATGCACTCTGGTCACGGGAATGCTATAGCGCAGGTTTATAACCACATGATTATGCCGCTTGCTAATGAACGTGATAAGCAGACACAGGTAAAATGGGGAATTAAAGATTTTGAATATCGTTTTGGTAGAAAACCGGAAGGTATTTGGTTAGCAGAAACTGCTGCCGATGATGATACAATGCGAGTTTTGGTAGAAAACGGTATTAAATTTACAATTCTTTCTCCTTATCAGGCTCAAAGAATTAGAAAAGAAGGAGAAAAAAATTGGCAGGACGTAAGTTGGGGAAATATTGATCCGGCTCGTTCGTACAGATATTATATTAAATCTGCCCCTGGAAAATTCATAGATTTATTCTTCTATGATGGTGCTATTTCACGTTCTGTAGCGTTTGATGAATTGTTAAAGGATGGTAACAAGTTTGTAAACAGATTAAAGGATGGTATTTCTGATTTAAGAAATTATCCTCAATTGGTTAATATTGCAACAGATGGCGAAAGCTATGGACACCATACCAAATTTGGCGATATGGCATTAGCTTATGCAATGAAACTTAAAGTAAAAGATGCAGGTTTTGAGGTTACTAATTATGGCGAATATCTTGAAAAATATCGCTCTGATTGGGAAGTAGAAATTAAACCAGTATCTTCCTGGAGCTGTTTCCATGGTGTGGGCAGATGGTGTGATGATTGCGGTTGTTCAACCGGAGGTCATCCAGGATGGAACCAAAAATGGAGAAAGCCTTTAAGAAATGCGCTTGATTTCTTGAGGGATGAAATGACTACGCTTTATCATAAACAAGGTAAAAAGTTCTTCAAGGATGCACAAGAAACAAGAGATAATTATATTAGTGTAATCCTTGATAGAAGTGATGTGAGCGTTAAAAATTTCCAAGAAGAATATTTTATTGCAGGTCTAAGTGATGAGCAAAAAGTAAAAGCAATGGAATTATTGGAAATTCAACGTCAAGCTATGCTTATGTATACAAGCTGCGGTTGGTTCTTCTCTGAAATTTCCGGTATTGAAACTGTTCAAATTATGAAATACGCAGCACGTGTTATGCAGCTTGCAAAATCTTTCATGAAAAAAGACTTGGAAACTCCTTTCTTAGAAATATTAAAGGAAGCTAAAAGTAATATTCCTGAATTCGGAACGGGGAAGGATGTTTTTGAACGTTTTGTAAAACCTTCTGTAGTAACGACTAAACAGATTGTAAGTTTGTGGGCAATTTCTTCTTTGTATTCTGATATTGAAGATGAAGAGAGTGTTTATTGCTATAAAATCAAAAAACACTCTTATAAAACTGTAACGAAAGGCAATTCAAAACTTGTTCTTGGTCATATAGAAGTAGAGTCTAAAGTAACATTAGAAAAATCTAATATGATTTTTGCTATGTTGCAATTCTCCGGTGGAGATTTCCATTGTGCAATTAAGGAATATTCAGAAAACTTTAGTGATATCCAAAAAGAATTGGTAAGAACATACCTTGTATCGCCTTTAACAGAGATTATCAGAAGTATTGATAACTATTTTGGTTCAGAATACTTTACTCTTAAAGATATCTTTATTGAAGAAAGACGTAAGATATTGCAAACTATGCTTCGCGGTAAATTGCAAATCTTCGCTAACACATATGAATCAATGTATAACGAAGGTAAAGGCTCTATATATCAAATGCAGACTCTTGGTTTAGAAATACCAAAAGAGTTTAAGATTTCTGCTCAATACGTTTTGACAAAACAATTCAATGACTTATTTGTCGATTCTCGCGGTTTCTTAGACAATGATATTATTCAACAAGCGTCTGATATTAATTTTGAAGCTAAAAGAATTGGTATAGAAATTGATAAAACACCTACATCAAAGATTTTTAGTAAAAAAATTGCGCAAAATATCAACAGATTGTCTTATGCGCTTGATTTACAACAAGTTGATGCTACTTTAGAACTTCTTGATTGTATTTCAAAATTAGAGATAAAAGTTGATATAGCAGAAGCGCAAAACTATTTCTTCTCAAAAATAGTTACTAATATATGTGATTTGATAGACAGTATTTCATGCCAAGCTGACAGAGATTTATTAGTAATGTTGTTTGAAATTGGTGAAGATTTGAATATCAACATGGATTATTATAAACAACAATTTAACAAAGCTCTTGTTTCTGTGTCTAAAGGTTAATTTAACTGAAAAAATATAATGCAGCGACCTCTCTAACTATGAGAGGTCGCTGTCGTATGAATGATAGTGCGCAACGAATACGGGTGGGTATCGTTTACAATTATCTTGATATTAAATTTATATAAATATTTCTCAAAAACCCGATTTTTTATATTATACTTGAATGGTAGATAATTAATATGGAGAAAGAGAATGACAAATACAGTTCTTGAGAAAAATGGTTCAATTCACCCATCAGCAGTAATTCATCCTTCTGCAGAAATAGGTGAAGGTGTTATAATCGGACCTAATGTTGTAATAGGTGAAGGTGTAAAGCTGGGTAATGGTACCAGAGTTATTGCAAACGCATATATTGAGTTTGCAGAAATCGGAGAAAACTGTACAATATCTCCATTCTCTACTATTGGTTCAGAACCTCAAGATTTAGGTTATAAAGGTGAACCAACAAAAGTTGTTATCGGTAATGAAACTATTGTTAAAGAAAACGTAACTATTCATAGAGGCGCAGCATGCGGTGATTTTACAACAAGAATCGGCAACAAGTGCTTATTGATGGTTGGCTCTCACATTGCTCATAACTGTGTACTTGAAGACCAAGTAATTTTAGCTAACTTAGTAACTCTAGGTGGTCACGTTCACGTTGGATTTGGCGCTTTCGTTGGCGGTATGAGTGTATTCCACCAAAATATTAGAATTGGTTCAATGGCGATTATTAGTGGATTCTCTGCTTCTCGTCAAGATATTTTGCCATACTCAAAAGGTGAAGGCAGACCTCCTGTTCCACGTGGTTTGAATGTAATTGCTATGAAAAGACGTGGTGTTTCTCAAGAAATCAGAACAGCTACAAACGAAGCATTCAAATTATTGATTTCAGACGAATACAATACATCTCAAGCAATTGAAAAAATTAAGGCTGAAATTCCTATGAATGAATACATAGAAAATATGATAGAATTTATTCAATCATCAAAGAGAGGCGTACTTCTAAAAACTCATAAATCAGGATACCAATCTCTTTCTTCTGAAGAATAATTTTATACAAAACTTATAGAAGTAATATAAAGGGTAATAAGTACAATTATTATTGCCCTTTATTTATTGGCTTTATGTAAAGAAATGTAAAGTGGCTCAAATTTAGTAATAGATTGAATAACTGTTGTTTTATATCGTTTCAAGGAAAAGATGTGAAACATTCTCTTGACTTAATTTTCTTATGTGTAATAATATAGATACACACTTTAAGTGTAGCCGAAACACTAAATAGCAAAACACAATAAACCCCAAAAATCATATAAACTCCTAGATAATAAACACTAAAAAGACCATTAGGATGCAGAAAACAAACCCACTCGAAATCACACACACCGAGTGGTTTTTTTTGTGCTACGCACGTAGACACAACTGTCGGCTCCTTGGTGTGAACTACAAGATTATATTATTTATTTACCAACTCCGCCTCGAAGTATTACCTACTAGTTTAATGTTATATTTACCCCCGTCCATGTGAAGAACTTGAATGAGCGCTATTTCGCGAAAGCGAAATTAAAGCGAATTGAAAAGTTCCGAACTGCCAAAATCCAAGACAGTGCTACGCACGTAACCACAACTGTCGGCTTCTTGGTGTGAACTACTAATAAAAAACATGCCATTTTATTGTATAATGACATTTATGATACTCACTTTTGCAGGAATATTAACAAGAATAATCTCAAATTCTTACCTTAATGTTTTTCAAAAAATATTAACAAACAAAGGGCAGAACTCTTCTGCTATAAATTTATATACCTATTTGGGGTTGTGTTTAATATGTGTTTGGTTTCTTTCTTTTTTTTCATTAAGTATTTTACCATTGGTTTTATTAATGGGATGTTTAGGAGCTTTGGGAAATTATTTTATAATAAAAGCACTCTCTATAGGTGAATTATCAACTCTAGCACCGATTAACTCATACAAACCTGTTGTTGCATTAATATTTGGTATTTTTTATCTAAAAGAAATTCCGTCTTTATCCTCTCTAGTGGCAATATTTTTAATAATACTAGGTACGTATTTTATTCTTGATATAAAACAAGGGAAAACTAACATAAAAGCTATAGTTTATAGAGTAATTGCATTGGTTTGTTCCGGTTCGGAAGCCGTTATTATAAAAAAGATTATTGTTTTAACTAATGCCTTGGATTGTTTTATATTATGGGCAATCTCAGGTTTTATATTCTCATTTATATTTGTTTTGTTTTCCGGAAAAAAGCCTGAAATAAAAAGCTATAAATATCAGTTGTTTTTGATTTTTGCAGTTGGTATCATGCAATATTCTACAAATTTTGTATTTGCGCGTATGAATGTTTCATACGCACTTGCGTTGTTTCAATTATCAACTCTGTTGAGCGTATTTCTTGGCGCAAATATATTTAAAGAAAAGAATTTAAAAAATAAAATTATTGGTTCTGTAATAATGGTAATTGGGGCTGTAATTCTTATCTTAGGTTAAATTAATTTTCGGATTTAGCATTATCTTTGCTTGGCATTTCATCAAGTATAAATAGTCCCAAACGTCCTTCTCTAAAATCTTTTAGAACATAAATTGCAGTACGTTCTGTATCCGGCTCTCCGCCGCGAATAATCCATTTTCTTTGTAATGCAATGTTCTCTAATGTTAAATCATCAGTCTTATAATATTCCTTAACAGAAGGTCTTGAACTCAAATATCTAAGAAGGACCTTCGCAACAGGTTCCGGAGAATAAGCATTTTCTGACACAGAACTGACAAATGCTAATTTTGCTGCTTGTTCTTGGTTGTCTTGTCTTGTTGGAATAATTCCTGGGGTATCTAACAATTCAAGCTTCGGATTAATTCTTACCCATTGCTGCTGTCTTGTAACGCCAGCTTTTGCCCCGATTTTTGTTTTAGACGATTTTGTTAATTTGTTAATAACGCTAGATTTTCCGACATTCGGCATGCCAACAACCATAGCTCTCGCCGGACGCCTTAATAAACCTTTAGCCATTAAGGCTTGAATCTTTGGTTCGCTGAGTTCTACTGCAAACTTTATAACAGCGGCTAAATCCTTGTTACCTTTGGCTTCTGTTATGATAACAGGACATCCGGTAGATTCTTTTAAGTAAGAAACCCAGTTTTTCAATTCGTTTTTGTCAACTAAATCAGCTTTATTCAACAAAAGAAGCCTTGGTTTGTTCCCCAAGAGCTTCTCTATGTTTGCATAACTACTGCTTAAAGGTAATCTGCTATCACGTACCTCAATAATCACATCAACAAGATTTAATTTTTCTTTAAGTTGACGCTCTGCTTTCGCAATGTGACCAGGGTACCAGTGAATGTGCAACTTAAACCTCTTATCTTTTTTCGATTTTTTCCTTAATACGTGTTGCTTTACCAGAACGTTCTCTTAAGTAATACAATTTAGCACGTTTAACATCACCTTTTCTTTGAACAGTGATTTTGTCAATACGTGGAGAGTGTACTAAGAATACACGTTCAACGCCAACACCTTGGAATACTTTTCTTACTGTGATTGTCTTATTGATACCAGAACCATGTTCTGCAATAATAGTACCTTCGTAAGCCTGTATTCTTTCTTTGTTACCTTCTACGATTTTAACGAATACTCTAACAGTATCACCAGGGTTCATATCTGGTAATTCTCTTGTTGTGTATTCTGCTTCTAAATTCTTAATAATAGGATTCATTTTTGCTATTCCTTATATTTTGACTATCTTATACTTATTTACCTCTATCATAATTAAAACAAAAACTAAATACAAGTATTCATTTAATATTTTCATTCTTTTGTTTCAAATTGTAACAATTTAGGTTATAATTGTCAAAAAATATTCTTTAGGGATTTTTCAACAGACAGCCGTAAAATAGAAAGGTTTTATTTTGAATCCGATAGCACCAAGGAATTTATCGTCAATAATAACAACAATGACAAAAGCCGACGCAATGGCGCCGATTGTAGCATTAGAAGGTACCGTTGTTGCAGGCAGAACATATCAAGCTTACAAACGTGGCAAATGGGATGAAGCAAGAGAACGCTTTATTGAGGAGTCAATGGGCTCAGTAGTTTGGCTTTGTGGTGTTGGTACTATGAACAAACTTGGCGACAAGCTTGTAGGACAAATACTAAAGAAACCGGGAGCTAACTTTGATGTTGGAACTGATAAAGTTCTTAGAACTCCATTTGAGAACTTTATGAAAAAGAACATGCCTAATGGTTTCTCTTCAAAACAAGTAGCGCTGATTAAAGGTGCAAAAGTTCTTACCAGCATTATTTTAACAAACTTATTTATCGGTTTTGTTGTACCAAAAGTTAACCAAGGTATAACTAAAAAATTGCGCCATGAAAGACGTGTTGCCGGTAATGAAAACGGTGATAAAGTAGAAATATCTAAAAATAAAAAGAATCCGTCATTTAAGGGCGGTGGAATTGCAGCTATAAATACATTTACAAACGCAATAGAAAATACTAATACGGGTAAACTTCTTTCTTCTGATGCCGGTATTGCAGGCGGTCGTATGTATAATGCAAGAAGAAAAGAAGAAAGACGTGAGGTTGCGATTCGTGATATCGGTTCAATTTATTTCTATATGTGGGCACAAGGACATGTAAGAAATATTTTAAACTTGGTAGAATCTGGGCATGCTACAAGATTGAATCCGGCAACTGCAGAAACATTGGATAAACATTTGGCTCAATTCTTAAATGGAAGAGAAATGAATGTTGAAGAGTTTAGAAAAGCTGTTCTTGGCGATACTGTTAAATTGCCGGAAGCTTTGAATAACAAATTTGAATCAGCAGAACCTTCTTTCTGGGAAAAAATGACTAATAAAAAACCTTTAGAGGTTATTAAACTAAGCGAATTGGAAAAAGTTGAAAAAGACGAATCTATATTAAATAGAGCAAGAGAAATGTCAAAAATTCAACCATTGCGCCAAGGTGAAGCTGTTTTAACTAAGCAGCAAGTCATTGATTCTTATAATAAAGCAGTAATTAATGATCCACAGTTCTTGAATAAAGTATTCCAAGATTTTACAGGTGGTGCAAGTACATCTGAATACAGATATGTTTCTAATAAAAAGCTTTATAACTTGAAAGCAGAAATGGAACATTATGTTGGTAGAGTTTGTAAAGCTGCAAAAAATAGAAAAGTCGATAAAAAATTATTAGATGCTGTTCAAAATAAGAATTTACTTCTTAGTGGTTTGAATTTTGCAGCAGGTTTTGGTTTTGCCTCAGCATTCTTGTCTACTTATATTCCAAAAATTCAATATTATGTAACAAGAAAAACTACCGGAGTGGATGCATTCCCAGGAGTTTATGATTACGAACACCACCATGAAGAAATTGATTAGAGGGGTAAAAAATGAGAATTCAAGCAATAAATAATAGTTCAGTATCAAATACTAATAAAACCGGTAATAAAAACAACAATGTAAATTTTGGATGGTTTGGCGGTGAAATGGCAAAGGATACTTTAAAAAGTAATTTATCGTCATGGCAAAAAGTTAAGTGCGGTATAGATGCATATTCAACTGTAACAAAAGAACTTTTTAGTTTTGCAAAAAATAAAGTATGCCAAAAATCTTTCTGGTTCAAAATAAAATAAGATATGTAAACATTTGTAAAGAAAAAGATAAGTCTTGAAATTGGACTTATCTTTTTTACTTTATATATATGTAAACACTTAAGAGTAAGGATAATGGTTATGCTAACAGTAAATTCATCAGAAGAAAAAAACACATGTTTTAAATTTATTGGCGCAGATTCAACACCAAAAACAACACATTTAATTTCAAATAACACTTTATTAATCGCTCCTTCAATGTCAGAAGGCGGAAGTGACACTTGCAGTTTTTATTCAGGTCCTAGTGATGCAACAATTATGGCATTTGGTCAAAGCTGTGAAACAGCTGGCTCAATTGCTTATTCAGGAGGCGAAACAGCCGGTTCAATAGCATATTCTGGATGTGAATCTGCCGGCTCAATCGCTTCAGCTGCTCCATCAGTTTCCTGTGGTGGCGGTTTCTCCGGGGGCAGTGTAAGTTTTTCTTGTTAAAGTAAATTTTCTAATCAACTAAATAAGACTATTAGCCGAACTGTTTGGTTCGGCTTTTTTTATATCAAAGTGAGTTTTTGTAAAGTTATTGTCAAAAAAAAGATATAATGCTACGATTTAATATATTGGAGGAGAAATGGAAGAGTATTTTAGTATAATTCAATTTTTGGTTGATGCCGTAAAATCAGGCGCTTCAGATGAACATTTAATGGTGGGGCATCCGCCTTATCTTAGAAAAAATGGTTTTATTGAAAAGACAGAACTTCCTGTTATATCAAAGGGAGAATTGGATGGAGCTATTTTAGAGATTGCTCCAACTGCAATTAGAGATGAAATCTTAACATTATGTGATGTTGATTTTATGTATGAAATTAAAGGATGTTCAAGATTTAGAATTAACTACAATAGACAATTAGGCTTGCCTGCTTTGGTAATTAGAAATATTCCTTATGAAATACCAAAGTTAAATGAATTATCTCTTCCAGATATTTTGAGTTCGATAGTTAAACAGCCAAATGGTATTGTGCTTGTTACAGGACCTACTGGTTCCGGAAAATCAACTACGATAGCATCTTTGATTAATGAAATTAATCAAACTGATGCAAAGCATATCGTGACAATTGAAGATCCGATAGAGTATGTTTTTGATAGTGCAAAAAGTATTGTTTCTCAAAGACAGGTTGAAGTTGATACAAAGACATTTGCAGATGGAATCAAGTATTCTTTAAGACAAGATCCGGATGTAATATTTATTGGGGAAATTCGTGACAAAGAAACGATGTCTGCGGCTCTAAAAGCTGCTGAAACAGGGCACTTAGTTTTGTCAACGCTTCATACAAATGATGCTGTTCAAACTATAAATAGAGTAGTTAACATGTTTGATGAAGCAAATAGAGCCATTGTACGTAAACAGTTGGCTGAAACATTGCGTGCTACAATCGCGCAAAAATTGGTTTATTCTGAAAAATTAAATAAGAGATTTCCTGCTTGCGAAGTTATGGTTGTAACTTCTACCATCAAGGATTATTTAACAAAAGATAATACAGAAGCGATTTATGATCTTTTAAGAGATAGTAATATTGATGATATGATTACAATGAACGCATCTTTAGCAAGATTGGTTGAAGCAGAATTGATTACACAAGAAGAGGCTTTACAACATTCAAACGATACTTCTGAACTTGAGAAAATATTTAGAGGTGTATATCAGGGAACTAGAGCATATTATGAATAATTATGTTACAGAGGCTATAAATTTAAAATCTTATAATTTGAATGACGCAGATAAGATTATTGTGATGTATTCAAAAGAAAATGGGTTAATTAAGGGAGTTGCAAAGGGAATCAAGAAGCCTAAAAGTAAACTCGGTGCAAGAATGGATTTACTTGTTGCAAATACTTTGCAGCTTTTAAAAGGACGTTCTATGGATACAATTATTCAGGCTCAGACAGTTAATCATTTCCGAAAAACAAGAGAAGATATGGATAAACTTATGCTGTCTTCTTATATTTCGGAAGTTGTGATGAATTTCGGTGAAGGTTCAGAATCTGCTTCTGCCGAAATCTATGAGCTATTATATAAGGCACTGAATAAAATTTCAAATTCAGTAGAGAAGAAGGATATGCTAATTGCTGCAATCAAATTCCAATTAAAAATACTGTTAATTATGGGATTTTGCGTAGAACTTGATACTTGTTTGTGTTGTAGAGAACAAGTTTTAGATGAAGAGATGTACTTCTCTTCTACGATGGGCGGAATTATTTGTAAAGAGTGCAATGAACATTTGGGTGTTAAGTTAAAAATGCACCACAAAATTAGAGACTTTTTAGCTGCTATGCTTCAATTTGATTTTGATTATGAAAGTGATTACGACAAAAAAGCTACAGAAAAAGTTTGTCAGGTGTGTTTTGATTTGTTAGATGAATATATCAAAGTTCATACAAACAAAAGACAAAAATCTGTAAAATTAATAAGAGAGTTGGCTTGCTAAGATGAAAAAGATTAGAATTGCACATTTGTATCCGAAATTATTGAATATTTATGGCGATATCGGAAATATCCTAACATTGAAGAAAAGATGTGAATGGCGCGGTATACAAGTTCTCCTTGATGAAATTAATGTCGGTGATAGTATTTCTGAACATGATTTGTATTTTATTGGCGGTGGTCAAGATTTGCAGCAAATAGAAGTTTCTAAGGAGTTACAGAAACACAAAGAATTTTTAACTCAAGAACGTGATAGAATGGCAGTGTTTCTTGGTATTTGCGGTGGTTATCAATTGATGGGACATTATTATCAACCACATCAGGGTGAAAAACTTCTTGGAATAAGTTTGATGGATGCATATACTGTTGCCGGAAATAAACGATTTATAGGGAACGTAACAATTAAAACAGACTTGGTTGAACCGGATACATTGGTTGGGTTTGAAAATCATAGCGGACTAACATATCTGCAAGGTGAAACAAAACCTATTGGAACTACGATTGTTGGAAACGGTAACAATGGCAAAGACCATACAGAAGGCGGCAGGTTTATGAATGTATTTGGAACTTATATGCATGGTTCCTTTTTGCCCAAAAATCCACAGTTTGCAGATTATTTGATAGAACTTGCACTTGGAGAAAAACCGGAACCGTTGGATAATGAGATAGAAAATCTGGCTCACAACAGTTTGATTTGTAAAAAATACTAATTTTTTATGTATTTAAGCTGAACTTGTGTGTTTACTCCATCTCCGGGAAATTTTGCCGGTAGCGGTTTGTATGGTGCTCCTGTTTGTACGGCATTAAGCACAGACGTGTTAGCTTGTTCATTGGTTGATTTAACAATAAAAGGTTTTGTTATTTCACCATTCTTTTTAACTTTGAACTGTACAGTGACTTCATAATCTGCGTTTGCTTTATATGGAATCCAGTTTTTATGAACAGCATTTGGCAAGTATTCAAAATATTGTGTCAAATTCTCTATTGGTTTTTCTTGTTGGTTGTTCTGTTTTACTGCAGGAGGAATGACTATATCTTCTGCAAAAACCGGCATGACTGCTAATAAAAATAATGTTACTAAAATCTTTTTCATATTTTAAAAACTCCTGAATATATTATAACATATTAGTGTAATTAAATTCAGCTAGTTCATTTCTAGCATAAAAGTAACCGGTCCATCATTAACAAGCTCTACATCCATCATTGCTCCAAAAACTCCAGTTCCGGTTTTTATTCCGTAGTTTTGAATTTCTTTGACAAAATCTTCGTACAATTTGTTTGCAATATCAGGAGCTGCCGATTTATCAAAACTTGGACGTGTACCCTTTTTGCAATCACCACACAATGTGAATTGTGAAACAATCAGCATTTCACCTTGAACATCTAATATAGAAAGATTCATTTTGTCATTTTCATCAGAAAAAATTCTTAATCCTGATAATTTTTTTGCCATTTTTTGAACTTGTTCTATTGTATCGCCTTTTTCTATGCCAACAAGAGCTAAAATCCCTTTATCAATTTGGGAATATAATTTGTTGTCAATTGTGACAGATGCACATTTTACTCTTTGTATCAATACTTTCATTATAAATTTTCTCCGGCTTTTTCCAGTAAATCTAATATAACAGCTATTCTTTTTTCTGCATTATTAAAATACGCACTCATTTTTTCAGACATATTTTCGACTGTTTTTAAATCAAAATTTCTTGTAATTTTCATCTCATAGTCAATTTCAATTCTTTCTGCGGCTGTAATATAATCAAATACTGTATTCTGATAAGAAGTACTGCTTTCTAAAAATGCAGCTGTAACTTTTTTTAGTTCTTTTAAAACTTCTACCGTAACATTTTTGTATCGCTTTAAATTGTTATTTAATGCTTTAATCGCAATTTGTCCATTATTCACAGATTGTTTTGCTTTTAGAAGCATATTTTTTTTCTGTAGAAGTTTTGTTTTTAACTGTTCAATATCAACTTTGTAATCAATATTAAAATCACGATTTTCAATCGGCTTGCTATCAGCTAAAGCTTCTTCTAGCGGTATGTTTTCATATCCGTCAATCTGAGCGCCGACAAGAGATGTGTTAATATATTTGATTCCTTGAAATTTTTTCGTAAATTCGCTAAGTGGTTCAATAAATGCTGCATAAACTGATTCTGTAGGTATTTTATCTCCATTAATACCTTTAACGTAATACAAAGATTTATTTAAGTTTTCAAGTCTTTGTCGTGCGGTTTTTATTCTAGCTTCTTCATTAGCTGAGTTACTAATAGAACTTGTAAAGTTATCAAAGTCTTTGGCTGTAATTTCCCATTTTTTTTCTACCTCATTATAAGTGCATTGCAAATCCTTATAAGCAGAATCTTTGCTGTAACATTGACCTTCTATGTACGCCAAATCTTGTCCCACCAAAATAATTTTAGAACAGCCTAGAATTCTTGCTACGTTTAATGCCGTATAAGAAACAGTGCCTTTTGAATAATATTCATTAGTCTTTTCGTCTATTAAATTGCTCCAAAAAGAATTAACAGGCAAGTTGTTTGAAATATGAGAAAATGTCTGTTTGAATTTAAAATTTCTAAATTTCGGATTTGAATATGGCTCAGTAACGAAGTTGATTTTTGATAAGTCTAAACCTGATACCTGTTTTGATGTATCAAGTGCTTCTATCATACATAAGAAATCCGGTGTTAAATCGTGCTTAGCTAAAGCCTTCATCGCAGTTCCAACAACGATAAGTACAATATTATCACGATATTTTTTTATAGTTTCTATATTTCTGTCTAATGTTGGTCCTGCTGATACAACAATAGCGGTTTTGTCGCTATAAAAATCTTTAATCTTGACTAGAGGAATTTCACTAACAAGGCTCGGAATGTTTTGGATGATGTTTCTTATTAACGGATAAAAACGCTCTTTTGTGTATTTCAAATCTAGATTGAATCTTCCAACCAGAGTTTGTAACGTTTCTACTAATTTTGTAAACTCATCTCTGTTTAAATCTCTGTAAGCTTGAGTTGTTAAAAGTAGCGGCGTATTTTTAGTGTTAGAATTCTGATGCAAGTATTCGCTAGCTTTTTCAATATTATCAGCAATAAAGACATTCTTTTTTAATATGTCGTTCGAAAAATCAACGAGCGTAAATGCAATTTTCAAAATGTTTAAGTCCGGTTCTATGAGAATAATACTGCCTTGAGAATTTGCAGAAGTATATTGGAATAAATAGCCTAGCCCCATTCCATAAATCATATGAATAGCAACCGGAGAATTCTCACATTGTGTGAATATCTCTTTTGCTTCTCCCAATGGATTCTGCGGATTATGTAAATGGGTACCTTTGTAAAGCAAGTTGTAGAAATTATTTTCTTTCACAAGTTGTGGTATGTCTGTTACAATATAATTTGTAAGTTTTGTTGCAAGTTCTTTGTCTTTAGTAGCTAAAGCTCTTATATTTTTTTCAAAAATGTTGTTCATAAAACTCCCCCTGTGAAAGATTTTTTCTCTTTGATAAGGTTTGGATGTGTGTTATTCCGTAAGAAATATTCTATATATAGATTGAAACCCACCCACATCTGTGAAGCTCAGCGCAACTTCGCTAACAGCTGGACCTCCCTAATTATGGAGGATTTCCCCTTTTCATTATCCTTGCTTTCCTCTGAGTTGACCGCAAGCAGCATCAATATCCGCACCACGTTCAAGCCTTACCGTAACTTTTTTGCCGGAATGCTCAAGCAGGTATTTAAACTTCATAATATCGTTATTAGAAGGTTTTTTGTAATCGTTTTCGATTACAGAATTGTATGGAATAAGGTTTATGTTGCATTTTATTCCTCTGAGTAATATTGCAAGCTCTTTCGCAACTTCCTGAGTATCATTAAAGCCGTGGATTAAAATGTATTCAATGGTTATTCTTCTACCTGTTTTTTCAACATAACTTATTAACGCATTTTTTAATTCGTCAATCGGATACTTATTCTCTATTGGCATTAATTCCGCTCTTAGCTTATGGTTAGGAGCGTGGAGTGAAATTGCTAAAGTGGATTGCAAATCCATTTCTGCAAGTCGCTTGATTCCGGGGATAATTCCACTTGTAGAAATAGTTATTCTTCTGGCACCTATTTGAAAATCGTTGTTAAATATTTCAAGTGCTTTTAATACGTTATTTAGGTTTAACAAAGGTTCTCCTTGTCCCATAAATACGATATTTGTAACTTTTAAGCCGGTATCACGCTGAATAGAAAGTACTTGTTCTATAATTTCTTGATGAGTCAGGTTGCGCTTAAAACCGCCTTTGCCTGTTGCGCAGAAAGAACAATTCACTGCACATCCGACTTGTGAACTTACGCACGCAGTAAGATTTGCTCTGTTATCAAATCGCATAAGCACTGTTTCTACACATTCACCATCAGGATATTCGATTAAGTACTTCAAAGTCCCATCTGAACTTACTTGCTTAACTTTGATTTTTGATTCTGTAACAGATGCAACCTGTTTTAATTGTTCACGGAAATCTTTTGATAAGTTTGTCATTTCGTCAATACTAGATACAGATTTACCGTAAATCCAGTTGTGAATTTGTTTTGCTCGGAATTTTGTAGCACCCATTTGTGCCATCAAATCCTCAAGTTCGCTTAATGTCATGCCAGCTAAAATCATTATTGTAATTTATCCTTATAAAAATCTATAATATCTACTTTTGCCTTAAGAAGCATTGCTTGGTGCGCAATTTCATTTTTCCATTCATTGAAAGAACATCTTGAAGGTAGAAGTTTTAACGGGTTGTGCGGAAAATCTTTACAAATATCCGGTCTGTTTTCATAATCAGAACACATATTATCCTTAAGTTTCGGACAGTAATAATAGTAAATCTTATCCTCGACTAACTCATTCAGAAGTTTAAAGTATTCCGGATTGACTTTTCTAGCCTCTTCTTCTGATTCATACGGAACGAATACAGAAACGAAATCAGCAGAAAACTTATCACCGCGCATAGCTCTTTGCTTAAGTTGATTATAAGAGTATTCGCTGGTTGCAAGTCTGCAACAATCACCACATAAATTGCAAGAATACTCACATTTTTTGTCCATAATGGCTTTATACGTTGCTTTTAGCTTTTGCCTATAATCACCTGCCAAGAATGTTATAATCTTCATTTGCCATTCTCTGTATTCACAATTCATAGGGAATGGTGTGAAAACGTCTTTTTTTTCTATTTTGCAATCTTTTTTTTGAGAACAAGTTGTACAAGGATTTTCCGGCTTAAATTTATTAACTTCGCGTCGGATGCTTTCAGCGGCTTCCATAAAAATCTGTTCGTAATTATTTTTTAAATTGTTATATTGAGAGCCTAAAGAATTATTTTGTTGAGCAGGCTTTTCCGCAGGAACATCGTTAAAAAAGTTGTCTTGCTCTTTTGGCTGTTCATTAGAAAAAAAGTTTGTATTCTGTGATGTAAAAAAGTTATCCATAGCATAAATGGTAACATAAATCGCCCTACTCGGCAATGAAAATAATCAATAATAAATTAAAATAAACCATGCAAGCCCTCGCCCCTTGCGGGAGGTGCTACGCACGTAGAAAACTCACAAGATTGTATCGCTCACACCTCGCCCCTTGCGGGAGAGCGGATTTTCGGTAGGGCGTGAGCCCGTAAGAGCAAATAACATGAAAATGACGCAAAAATCCGTCAGGATTTGTTGTCATTGGAATGTTTTGCTCGCCCGAATAATCCAAGACAGGGAGCAGTCGTTCAAGCGTTAGCGAGTTACGAATGCGGGTGAGGGGTTGGGTAAAAAAGGGATAAAAAAGGAGTAATATGACAAAAGAAAAACTAGAAATCTATAAGTGCGAAGTTTGCGGAAACCTTGTTCAAGTTCTGCTTGCAGGTGGTGGAGAACTTGTCTGTTGCGGTCAGCCAATGAAACTTCAAACTATTCAACACGACAAAACTGAACTCGGTGAAAAACACGCACCAGTAATAGAAAATCGCGGTAACTTAAGATTTGTTCAAGTAAAATCGCATCCGATGCTAAAAGAGCACTATATCCAATGGCTAGAAGTGTTCAACAATGACAAGAGTGAAGTTCACCTAAAATACTTTGAACCGGAAACTGTTCCGGAGCTTGAAATTTCTTGTCTAAAAGATGATATCAAAGCAATAGAATTTTGTAATATACACGGTTTGTGGGGAGAAAATAACAATGATTAGTGATAAAATTAATGAAATAATTAACGAACAAATTAACAAAGAGTTTTACTCCGGATACTTGTATCTGTCTATGTCTGCTTACCTAAAAGAACTCGGGCTTTTTGGCTTTGCATCTTGGTTAAGGTTACAAGCGCGCGAAGAAGTTGAGCACGGCTTAAAGCTTTTTGATTACTTGATAGAACGCAATAGCTTTGTTACGCTTAAACAAATCAAGACACCGGAATTTGAATACAACGGAATTGTTTCCATTTTTAATATAATCTATGACCACGAAAAATGTATCACAGAGTCAGTTATGAAAGTTGCGCGTCTTGCAGAAGACGAGTGTGACAGAACAACACTTACTTTTATTGATTGGTTTATCACAGAACAAATCGAAGAAGAAAAGAATATCAAAGATATTATCAAACGCTTAGAACTCTTTGGTGACGATAATGTGTCACTCTATCTTATGGACAAAGAACTTGCCGAACGCACCTAGGTGCTACGCACGTAGACACAACTGTCGGCTACTTGGTAAAAACGACAAGAGTATTTATAAACTACAGGTTCCGCCTCATTGGTGGAGCTACAAAATCAATGTTATATTTCCCCCGCACGTAGACATTTGGTCGGCTACTAGGTGGTGATTACAAAATTGTTTTATATTTACTAGCTCCGCCTCAAAGTGTGACTACAAGTGAAATGTGCATTTACCTACGCACGTAGACACAACTGTCGGCTACTTGGTAAAAACGACAAGAGTATTTATAAACTACAGGTTCCGCCTCATTGGTGGAGCTACAAAATCAATGTTATATTTCCCCCGCACGTAGACATTTGGTCGGCTACTAGGTGGTGATTACAAAATTGTTTTATATTTACTAGCTCCGCCTCAAAGTGTGACTACAAGTGAAATGTGCATTTACCTACGCACGTAGACACAACTGTCGGCTACTTGGTAAAAACGACAAGAGTATTTATAAACTACAGGTTCCGCCTCGAAGTGTGACAACAAGTATGGCGCGTCCCCTCCCTTTATAGGGGGAGGTACAGACTTTTCTAAAACTTAATTCTCGCCCGCAACATCCATTGAGCGGGAGAGATGTCACGTTAGTGACAGAGAGGGAAGGGTGGGGGCTAATTCCCTCCACTTACAATTTTGTCGCTCTGCCTACCATCTGGTAAGTGTGTTGCAAAATCTAACTTTGCAAGAACGAACTATACTGTTGTTGCATGCCGGCAATAATCATGTTCATAGATGAGAATCTTTTTTCTAATTGTGCGCGGTATCTTTCGATAGCTTCGTTGGCTTTCGTAATCTTCATGGCTGTTTTGTTGATGTCGCTCTTGATGCTTTTTTCTGTGACGTCAAAATATCCGGTTACGGATTTCAAAGAAGATTCCAATAAGTTTTCAACTTTTGTGAATACACCTTGGTTGCTTGCTCCGCCGACAAGTAATGCTTTTACCGCATCAGCATCTTTTGCGTAAGCTTCTAGGAATTTATCGCGGTCGAATGATAAATCAATAATGCTTTCGTTGGATGTTGATGTGTTGTTGGCACTTGCAGAACTTACGGAAATTCCGATTGCGCTAAGGTTTCTAAATACTGTTGCGCCGGCGTCAGAACCTGTCATCATTGTTCGTAACTGATTTCTAATCATCTTTAACGTAGACTGGTCGTGCAATTTACCGGTAGTTGAGATTTGCTCGTCAACGTTTTTCATAAGCTCGTTGTATGATTCAACTACACTCTCAATCGTGTTCGCAACCTTGTCTTTGTCCTTTTCGATTGTGATTGTTACAGGGTTATTTTCAGTGATGTCTTTTAAGTTAAGTGTTAAGCCCTTAATCTTGGTGATGTCACTGGTGATTGTGTTTGAAGTAGCAGAATACTTAGTTCCGTTAATTGTAAATTTCGCGTTGCTTCCAAGCTCTTGGTTAGCGACACTTAAACGAGTTTCGTCTAAAGAGCCGTCACTGTTCCATTTAGAATTTGTGTAACCCATAATATCAGTGAAGTTACTTGTTCCGGCTTCAATGTTAATAAGTGCAGCGCCTGTCGTGCGTGATTGTATAACGAGTCTGCCGCCGATAGAATCCCAGTATGCGGTAGCGTTTGCGGCTTCGCTGTTGTTAATTTGATTTATTATGTCGGACAATTTTGTATTCTTTCCGACAGTAATTTCTTGATTGCCGACCGTAAAAGTACCTTCCGTAACGTCACCGAGCCTGAACATTCCGCCTGCGGTAACGAGTGTGTCTGTGCTAACACGGTATAATTCACGTGTGCTCTTGGAGAACATTCCGCTCTTGTCTTTTACTAAACCAACGACTGCTTGTAAGTTAGATGTGTCAGTAGTTGTGCCGGCTTCTACAGTTACTCCGTCTGTTTTTGAGTAAATAACGAGCTTGCCGTCTTCGAATTTTAAATCCACATCAGAGAATTTCGCAGCAATTTGTGAACGCAAATCACCGAATGTCTTGGTAGAATCGATGTCGATGAGGGCTTTTTGTCCGTTTCTAAAGATTGAGAATGTTCCGTCTGCGATGTTTAATTTGCCTAAAACAGTGTTATAGTCGGCATAATTAGCAGCAGACAAATCTTTTTCTACAATTTGGTTTGTCGTTTCTTGAACTTCATCACCGCTAGCCATAAAGCCTGACATAGAGTCAGTATGTTTTGCCAAAATATTTAGAAGCTGTGATGTTCCACCAGTATGAACAATATCATACGCATCACTTATATACAATTTGCCATCATGAAAACTAGAAGCAATCCCGATATCATTTAATTTATTGATAAGAGAACCAAAAGTATCTGTTGATGTTATAGATATAGTTTTTGTTTCGCCACGAATGCCAAAAATCAAACTACCTTCATTATGTAAGCTTTGAGCTCCTTGTTGCACCAAATCAAACTCACTCAACAGCGTATCTTTAGTAGCTTCGTGCGCAGCGGTTGAAGTTGTTGTTACATTTTCGGTACCGATGTAGTTGTATTTTGTATCTGTAATATTGCTGAATAGTTTTTCAACAACGTTGGATGCGTTTGTTGTGCTGTTGGACTTGGCGATATAAGAATTGCCGTTTCCGATAATCATGAGTTTTGCGCCGTCATCGGTGTTCATCAGACCTGTTTGAAGCCCGAATGATTTTAGGTTGTCCATAAATGAACCGATTGTTTCGTCATCAGAAATCAGCGCAGTGTATCTTACTCCGTTGTTGTAAACATAGTATTCGCCGGATGTTACGCCCAAATCTTTGAGCAAAGTGTCGCGCGTAGCGTTAGTTACTGCAGTTGTAACAGTCTGCGTATTCAAATCGCTTGCAATGTCGTAAGTCTTTTTGTAATCGCCGAAGAGAACATCTAAAGGTGAAGTGAAGTTATAGGTAGCAGGGTCATAATTAATTCGACTGCCATATGCATAACAAGTGATGTCGAAATCTGCTACAGAAGATGAATCCAATACTATTTTGCCGTTTTGAAGCTTTGCATTGATACCAGCGTCCTCAAAAGCGCTAAGAATAGAATTGATATTAGAATCCAATGTCAATGATACACTTGTGGTTGTCCAATTGCTGTTTTTATCCTTTGTTGCTATTTGCATATTATAACTTATTATGCCTGCTACACCTTCTGTGCCATATGTAGCTTTTGAACTAATGGTATTTCCGTTCTCATCGAACAAATCTTTTAACTTAGTGCTGCCTGTTACAGCAACTGTCTGTGTTTCAGAGATTGTACGTCCGTCGGTTGTTGCGTTGTAGATTGTTTCGTAAGCAATTCCTTCAGATTTAAATTGAAACACATCTAATATATTAGAACCACCACTTACAGCTTCCAAGTGCAAACCACCTTCATTGTCATAAAAATAAATGTTATTATTCTCATCCGCTATAGCAAAGATTCCATGTT
Source organism: uncultured bacterium (assembly GCA_902464375.1). Lineage (GTDB taxonomy): Bacteria > Cyanobacteriota > Vampirovibrionia > Gastranaerophilales > Gastranaerophilaceae > CAG-196. Next base: position 35,121 of record CABQIM010000004.1, read on the forward strand.
TATTTAATTGTGCTGCCAAATCATTTAATGTTCCGTCTTGGTTAATAGTAATAGTTATATCTACAGATGAGTCGTTGTAATCTTTGATTTTAATAGTGCCATCGCCATGATTGTAACCATCGATATTTTTGATTACAGTATTTGGGGTAACAACTCCTGTCGTAGTCGTAGTCAAAGTTCTACCGTCCGTAACGTTTTCGTACGTAGTTTCACCGTCGACAGTATAAGTATAACCGTTACCAACCCCAGCCAACTTCAATACATTCTTAAGGTTGTCGGACATAGAGGATATCCAAGCCATATTTGTATAACTTTTATCAGATCCAATGACAACTTTGCCACTACTACCTCCGATTACAGTTCTTATACCAGATCCTAATTTATTTGCTAAATCCAATAATGTATCACTTTCTGATACAACAATAGTAGCCTTAAAATCGTCTTGTGTGCCATCTTTTATAATAGTTGCTGTGCCAACCAAACCAAGTTGTCCAAGAGTTGTATTAGCATTTCCGGTATACGTAGTCACTTTTTCTTGCTTGTTAGAGTTAGTGTTGCCATAAACGTAATTGGTTGTGCTGGTGTAATAATTGACAGGATTTTTTGACAAACCTAGTTTATAGAAAAAATTGTCATTGCCACTGTCACCAATCCAACTGATATAGGAGTTATTGTTTTTACCGACAGTGATTTGACCGTTAGAAATACCACTTCCGCTAAAGCCTTTGCTTTCTAACCAGCTGATAAAATCATCAACTGTTGTCTCAGAGTTTGTTGTAAAGTATAGATATCCTGATGTTCCATTACTATTGAGCGCACGCATATCAAAAATATTGAACGAACCAATACTACAACCCAAATCCGTCAACTTCGTTGACCCTGTAACAAGCGCAGTTGTAGAACTATTTAATGCATAAGAGTTGCTGTTGGTTAGGTGTTTATAATATGTCTTATCTTCGCCTGCATATATAGAAAATGCACTTGAAAATGCTGAATCAAAGCCTGTTATGTATGATGTAGAAGAAGAACTAATTGAAAGGTATCCATTGTCAAAACTTAATGTATAACCTTTCTTTCTTAAAGCTGATTGCAAATCCCAGAAAGTCATGTTACTGCCTGTGTATTTGATAGATGTTCCATCACTAAAAGATATAATATCATCATTGGTGGAAAGATAGTTCACAGCATTGCCAATAGTCATACCACCTACAACTGTCTGGTATGTTTTTGTATAGTAATTTGATGAATATGGAGTTATATCTATTAAATTTGCAAAATCCATTGATGTCATGTAGTAGCCGCGACCTTCGCCAAATGAAAACTTTCCATCACTAAAGTCTGCATTAATACCGGTGGCACCAAAACTATCTAGGATAGTTTTGACAGTAGAATCGCTTGTGACATTTATACTAGCAGTTCTGAATTCGCTATCATACATCTCCCAATATGTATATTGATAAGTTTTACCATTAACAAAACCTAAATCTGTCAATTTGGTAGATGTTGTCGCAGCCTCAGTAGTAGTGTAGCGCTCGGTTTGAGAATTCGAAGACGTATTCTTAGTACCGGTGACTGTCTTGGTTGAGTGCAATAAATATTCGCCAAGTAAACCTAAAAATTTATAAGCATGGCATTGATAATTTGTATAATTAGAACCTATACCATTAAAGTAATCATTTTCATTTCCACCAAAAATAATTGAATTATTTGTTACAGTAGATGTTATTCCAGTCGTAGAATTTAGCCAAGAAATAAAACTTCCCACGGTTGAAGTCGATGAAACGGTAAATGTCGCTTGATGTTTATTTTCATTATTAAACCACTCTACTTGAAAATATGTACCATCTGTTAACAAGCTTCCACTACCATCTCTACAATATAAATTAGTCAATTTTGTGTTTGATAAATTTGATGTGATTATAGAACCGGATGCTGTTTTTAAGTTTGTAGCAGTATAAGTTACACCAATAGTTTGTGTAAGAGTCTGACCGTTGCTTGTGGTGCCAATTCCTAACTCATCAATAATATCACCTGTAAAATAGTAATAGTCAGTTGTTCTTTTGCCGGCATTTTCATATGTATCTGTACCTGCAACTTGAGTAAGCGTTAATCTACCATTTGTCATAGATGCACTCACAGAACCACCACCACGACCTTGATAAGGTTTTTGGTTAAAAATATTACTAAATGTATCATAGCTACTAACAGTAATTGTTTCTATGATATTCCCGGCAGATGATCTAACATAAATCTTTTTATCTATGCTGTCCCAATCGCTTATACATCCTGAAATCTTGGAATCCAATGTTGCGGTTTGTGTTAGGGTTACTGTTGCTTTTAGTTGTGACATGGATGTCATTGCAGCAGAACGGGTGATATACCCCGAAGCACTGCTGCCACTGGTAACAGCTTGACCTTTAGTTGTGCTAGAGCCTCTTGTCCAACCCATACGGTCAGCAAAATCACCTTTTACATAACGATGATTGCTACTAATATCATTCAATGTGATTGAACCATCAGAGTTGATAACGTTTTCTAATCCTAAATTAGCTAGCTGTTGTTGCAAATCAGCTACTGTCATGCTATTGGTAACTGTTATGGTACCCATTGCACTCTTATCATAATAAGCAACCATTGTTTCACCGCTACTAAATCCACCAACAACATCTTTTAAGTATACGCTGCTAGCATTACTACTTGTGACACTTATACTGGTTGTGTAATAGAGTGTGCTACCGGTGTAGGCGGTGCTTGTAGTTGTAGTGGAAGAGGAGATGGTTGTTGTGGTGATGCCAAGTTTGGATAGAATGCCTCCAGAAGATTCGTAGTCTTCTATATGTTTACCATCTGTATTATTGATTTGTAGTTTACCATCACTAAGTGTAGCTTCAATGCCATGGCTTTGCAGTTTATTAATTAATTCATCAAAAGTAGTTGATGACGTGATAGTGTAATTATATCCAACAAAATTAGTCATCATAATCTGTATTTTGTTATAACTATCATTGCTATCCAAATCCACAAAATCACTAATCTTGGAGCTACCTGTTGCAACAACAGAAGTTGTGTATGTTAGAGCGGCGGTTGAGGTTACAGATTGACCAGTCGTTACGCCGGTTGAAGTTGAAACAGTCTGTATGCCGAGTGCTTCGGCAAGATCACCGGTAACAATATGATTTAAATAGTCTGTACTAAGACTGATGACACCATTTTTTAATGATAATGTTATACCGAACTTTTTAAGTTCGCTAATAAAATCTGCAAAAGTTGTATCGGAGCTAACACTATGACCAAATATACCTCCAGCAGGATTGCCGGCAGAATCTTTTATGTCGTATTCTAACCCTGCCAAGCCCATTTCACCAAAAGTAGTACTTTCATCTACGGTTTTGGTGATTGTATAAGAAATCTGTGCTGTAGAAGATGCACTGTTAGCTGTTACAAGGGTGGTTGGGCTATGGTTTATGCCAAGAGCTTGTGCAATAGCACCGACATCAATATGTCCGTTTTGCTCAACCGTAATTTTGCCATCACTAATACTCGCATTGATACCGTGTTCTTTTAAGATTGCAAAATAGTCATTGATAGTCATATCAGCATCCAAGTCACTAGTTATGGTATAACTATTACCTTGAGGATCTATTTGTATTAGTGGTTGTCTGCCGTTATAAGTCAATTTTATGCCTAAATCAGCAAGCTTAGTATCGCCGGTGGCTTTTGTAACCATAGTTGTATACAAATTCTTGCCGGTAGTAGAAACACGTCCGACATTTTTATCTGTTAGACCGAGAACTTCTGCTACATTACCGCTAACAGAACCTTCAGTAACTCTCAAAGTACCGTTCTTGAGTTCGGCTTTCAAGCCTGCATTATTTAGCGCTGACACAACTTCGTCAAGAGTAGAAGTTTCTGTGAATTCAATAGTTGTAGTATTACCTTGCGCATCAACCGCAACAAGCTGTGGAGTTCCACTAATATTCTTCCAGCCGTCGAGTTCGCCCAAAGTCGTTGCTCCCGTTGCTTCAATTCCGGTTGTAATAATTGTAGTAGTTTTCAAACCTTCTGCCGTTTGGCTCTTAGAGCTTACATCAGAATGTAAGCCAAGAACATCGAGTAACTTTGTATTACCGATATCTGTGATGGTCGCATCTTTGATAGTTAAAGTTCCATCATCTGCCAATTCTGCATCAGCACCATAGTTTTTGAGTGTACCAACAAACTCAGAAAGTGTCATTGAACCATCTACTGAAATCGTATAAGTTGCGCCATTGACATTAACCTCAACAATACCGTTTTTCAGAATTTTACCCGTATCCAGTTCTGACAATTGTGTATTACCTGTAGCGGTAGAAGTTACTGTTGATGTTGTATAAGTAACAAGATTTGTGCTCTCGTATCCGCTTGATTGCAAGTGGAATGCATCAATAATACCGGTTCCATTATCAACAATATTACCGCTAGGCAAGTCTACAGAGAATACGCCTGTTTTTTCGTTGAAATTGGAATCAACGCCGATGTTCTTTAACTTAGTGATGAAATCTGCAATCGAATTGTCTTCGCTAATCGTAATATTATTTTTAACACCTTTAACTGTGACATCAATAGTACCGTTTTTAACTCCCAAGTCACCGAGTTTTGTATTCAAAGTCGCAGTCTGGATTTGTGTAATAGTTTCCAGTTGTTTGATTCCGCTGTTTGCTTTAGTTTGGGTCGCAAGTTTGTCAACATTAACGTCGTATTTCGCTTCTTCTGCTTCATGAGTCGCGCTTGCAGAAACCAAGTTTGCGTTCGTAGATGAAGCTAGTTTTTGCGCAAAAATATCAGAAGCAGCAGTTCCGAATTTTGTATCTGTAACTTTTTCCAACACAGAACGGAACGAAGTAAAAAATGATTTTATACTCGCAACAGCTTCTTGTGTCAGCTCCAATGTCTTTTTTGTTGACTCGTATGAGCTGACTTTCTCTTGTTTAATTTTTACCAGTGATTCGACCCAAGATGATGTGTCTAATCCTGTCGCTAATCCGCTGAATGATATACTCATGTGTTCCTTTGTGTTGAGTGGTTTGTGTTTTGTTGTTTTAGTAGTTATTACTATAGTTTTGGCGCGTCCCCTCTCCTCGGGGGAGTTTTTCGCTTCACTTACAAGCTTGTAGTTATGTCTACTATCTGGTAAGTGTGGTGTAAAGGGTGGGGGCTTTCCCGTAAGGGCTTTCACTAAATTTTGTCATCCCCTCGCCCCTTGTGGGAGAGGGTAGAATTTCAAGTTGAGCTTTGCGAAACTTAGAAATTCGGGTGAGGGGATGAACCCTCTGGGTATGCTTGTAATAAATAATTTATTATCCATATCCACCCTCATCAGGGCTCAGCCCAGCTTGTCTTGGATGATTCGGGGTGTCGGCAGAGTAACGTCCGACCTCCACCTTACGGGCTAACGCCCTACCGAAAATCCGCTCTCCCTTCAAGGGCGAAGCGTGAATCGCGTTATTTCTGATATCTATTTTGGGGTTATATTCATACTCAAGCCTCTGTTTTAAGAAAAAGGTATCGGTAAGTTTGCCGATACCGGCTCCAATATTGTAATGAATGTAATCTTGGAGCATACAAAACTTTTAAGTTTCCAGATTATAATAAAGCTAATCTGTGCTACAAATCTACTTTTTACATTACTTCTAAAGACAAATCTTTTGTCCTTTTTTTAGTATATTTTCGGACATAACATTTTATACAAATTGTTATGTTTAGAATTTATACATTCGATTTCACAACTCCATTATAACATAGCTTTCAGCTTTTGTGAAGTCCTTGTAAAAAATTGTGATATATAAATGATACGACAGATATATACTGTTTAATTCTAATGTTTATCAATATTTTACTAAAAATGTAACATAACAATTTGTATAAAATGTTATGAGCTAAATGAAATTAACCTTTTCAGCCCTCTAAAATAAAGAAATCTTGCAAAAATAAGTATTAAAAACTTGATGATATATAAAATTTAACACCCGTTTGCGAGAGCAAATAAGGGGGTGAGAATCCCAATAAAAAAACTCCTCAAAAGGAGTCTTTTAAAATTGCGCTTGGAGACTCTGCCGAACAAAAGGTGACTAAATGTCACGTTTTGTGAGAGGTAGAACACCCGTTTGCGAGAGCAAACAAGGGGGTGAGAATCCCAATAAAAAAACTCCTCGAAAGGAGTCTTTTAAAATTGCGCTTGGAGGGATTCGAACCCCCGACCTTTTGGTTCGTAGCCAAACGCTCTATCCAACTGGGCTACAAGCGCAAGTTATATTTAACTTGTTACTTTATACTATATCAACAATAAAAAAATTTCAAGCAAAATTTTAAAAGTAAATTATTATTAACAAACTCTTGTTAGTGTAAAAAATTTTTTATAGAATTATTTCAAGGACTATCACATTTGAGGAGAATATATGAGCGAGCAATACAAAAGAAATCCTTATATGGATTACAGAAATGTAGTGCCTTTTATGAATTTGTCCGGTTTTATTGTACAGCAGCCAAATGTTTTGGACGAAAAACCTGCAAAATCATTGCAAGAACACCTTATTAGAAAAAAGTTTTCTAAAATGGTGAATTTAAGAAGAATGCAGTATTGCAAGCTATGTGAGGATTATAGAAATGGAAGAAGATAAATTTATTGAACTTGCTAAGAACGCAAAAATTGCTTCTAAAAAAATGGCAGTATTGCCGGTTGGACTAAAAAATTCTGCGCTTTTGAATATTGCAAAAAAACTTAAAGAAAATAAAGACAAGATTTTTGAAGCTAATAAAAAAGACTTAGAATCCGCAAAACCGCTTGTAGAGGCTGGTGAACTTAATCAGTCTACATTCAATCGTTTAAAATTGGATGAAAATAAGATGCGTGATATGGTTCAGGGAATTATTGACATTTCTAACTTGGAAGATCCGATTGGAAAAACGCTTCTTAAACGTCAACTTGATGACGGTTTGATTTTGACTAAAAAATCTTGTCCGATAGGAGTTTTGGGTATAATTTTTGAGGCAAGACCTGATGTTATTTCTCAAATTTCGGCATTAGCTATAAAATCATCCAACGCTGTGATTTTGAAAGGCGGAAAAGAATCTGTTAATACCAATAAAGAGATTATGAGTGTAATCCAAGAGGCTTTGGACGAGATAAATGAATTCCCGAAAAATGTGTTAACACAAGTGTTTTCAAGAGATGATGTTAAAAACATGTTGGAAATGGACGCTTATATAGATTTGATTATTCCGCGTGGTGGAAACAGTTTGGTTAAATTTGTAAAAGAAAATACAAAAATCCCTGTTTTAGGACATGCGGATGGAATTTGTCATATTTTTGTTGATGAGAGTGCAGATTTGGAAAAGGCAAAACGTATTATTATAGATGCTAAAACACAGTATCCGAGTGCTTGTAATTCTGTAGAAACAATTCTTATTCACAAAGAATTTAAGTATGAAACGGAGTTGCTCAAAGCATTAGAAGATGCGGATATTGAACTTATTTCTACACCGGAAAGCTGGCACAAAGAGTATTCTGATAAAATTTTGGCGTATAAAATTGTGCATTCGTTAGATGAAGCAATCGAACATATTAATACTTATTCTTCCGGTCACACAGAATCTATTATTACAGAAGACGAGAAGAATGCAAAAATATTTATGAATGCAGTTGACTCTGCAGGAGTTTATCACAATGTTTCAACAAGATTTGCAGATGGGTTTAGATATGGTTTTGGTGCAGAAGTCGGAATTTCTACTGCTAAAACTCACGCAAGAGGACCGGTTGGGTTAGAAGGTTTAACTATATATAAATATAATTTGGAAGGTAATGGCGACATAGTAAAAGACTATGTTGAAGGTGTGAAGAAATTTAATCATAAGGATTTATAGATGAAAATTGGAGTTATTGGTTTAGGTTTAATTGGCGGCTCTATATTCAAAAAAGCGCGTCACATGTATGAGGTCGTTGGGGTTTCACGTTCTGTAACAGAAGACAATGTGAGTTCTGAATACGAAGTGTTGCAAGGGTGCAATGTTGTATTTGTTTGCACTCCGATGAACAAAACTTTGGAAATATTGGACAAATTAGAAAATTATTTGGATGAAAACACAATTGTTACCGATGTTTGTAGCTTAAAAGAATTTGTGTCCCACAAATCTTACAAATACAAATTTATACCATCTCATCCAATGGCAGGAACAGAACATAGCGGTTGGGAACATTCTTTTCCAGAATTGTTTGACGGCGCAACTTGGGCGATTACTCCAAAAGACGATACTTCTTTAGAAGATTTTGAAGTCCTTAAAAAAGTTATCAAAAACCTCGGAGCGAATACTGTTATGACGACACCGCAAGAACATGACAAGGCGGTTGCTTTGATTTCTCACGCGCCTATGCTTGTTGCGCAAGCTTTGTGTAAGAATATTGAGCATAATGAATTAGCACAAAAATTGGCATCATCCGGTTTTAGAGATACAACAAGATTGGCTTTGTCAAATACGGAGATGGCCAATGATATGATAGTTATGAACGGCGAAAATATCAAGGATGTTGTGACAGAGCTTGATAAAAATATTGATTTAATCTTGGAATCTGATAATTATAAAAAAGAAGCAGAAAATATTAAAAACTTTCGCAAAGAATTGTACGTAGCAAAACCGTAGCGATTATCTTGCACAAACCTTTCTTTTAGGTTAAAATCAAGTAGAAATAAGGAGAGGGACATGTCAGACGAAAAAGTTATAAAGTTGGGCAGGAGAACCAAAAAAGCAACAGAAGAACATCATCATAATGAAGGTATGCAAGAACCTGTTTATTGCAGTTTTTGCGGCAGACCAAATACAGAAGTTCTGAAAATGGTCAAAGGTCCTGGGGTTAATATTTGTTCTGAATGTACGATGATTGCTGTTCAGTATTTAATCTTGAACGATAGAATGTTGTCAGCAGATGCTCAACAAATACTGGACGCATTTTGGGGCAAGGCAAGATAAGACTAAAAAATAAAAGATGTAATTTCCCGTTTAAATAAAATAGAGGTTTTATGAATAAAATTCAAATAAAAGCAGAAATTTTGGCAACTTTAACAGCGCTAATGACATCAAACCAACCGCAAGCAGCTTTGATTACTGACTTAAAAAATATTGAGGATAAAAAAACAGTTCTTGATATTTTGGTAAGAGAGCTTGTAAATGCGAATGAACAAAAAGCTGTTATGATTTGTTGGCTTTTAACGGAGCTTATTGACAAAGAAACTCTTAATAATGAATTGTGGAATGTAATAAAGGCGCCTGAATACAACGATCATATAAAAATGATTGCTTTTAATATGTTAAAAGATTTGGGCAATAAAATCGATTACGAAGTTATAAGTGGGTATTTTGAGCAGTTTAACGAGCTAATTAATAAAGAAACAAAACAGCTTTTGGATACTGCGATTATGAATCCTGAGGCACAAATTGATTTTATGGATTTTTTGAATGCCATTGGTGACAGCGATAAAATCCTTTTGATAAAATCATTGGAAGAAGATTATGCGTATGATGCTTTAGCGAATATCTTAATTCCTGTATTCTTATTCTATATAAATAATGAGGTGGGTGCAGTTGCGTTAGAAATTCTTGGTCGTTCAAAATCTCAACTTGCTTATCATGCTTTAGAGAGTGCTAAAAAGTTTGCACCGGAAAGCATTCAAGGTAAAATTAATAAGTCTTTATCAGAATTGAAAATGTCTGGTATAAGAGTCGACAATACGGAAGAATTTTATAAAAATATTCTGAAAGAGTCAAAGCCGTTTAAAGTTTATACATCTTTTCCCGATGGTCATGGTAATATGGCAATTATATTTTCAAGAATTAGAGCAAACAAAACTTTGCAATTCCTTGCAATTGTAATTAATCCAAGATATGGAATTTTAGACTCATTTGGGTTTAATTCTATGACGGAGAAAGATTTTTATAAGATTGTTGATAAATTTTATAATTATCAAGAAAAATATGAAATCAATACCGGGGTTGCAAGGTATTTGTTAGAACAAGCAGAAGAAAGTTCGCATACAAATGATGAACCAACTCCTTATGAATATATTTGCTGGCAGAGTATCCTTCTTGATGTAGAACCTGAAAAACCTCAAATATACTTAGAAAAAAGAGAATTGAACCAAAAAGATATTGATAAATTGTGCTTGAGTGATTATGTACAAAATTGGTTCTTTGACGAAATAACATCGGAAGAATTTAAGAACTTTATAGATAAACTTTCTGCAGAATATAAGTCTAATAACTTTAATGTGGATTTGGATAAGTTTATTGCAGATAATTTTGATAGTATTTATAATGCGCAAGAGTTGGCTTATAAATTGATAACATTTAATATTGCTGCGTATTTAAGAATGCTTAAAGGTGATAAAGAATTAGCACAAGTATTCTATTCTTTGAATTCAAATTACAGTTTTTTAACTAATATTCTAAGAAAAAGTATTTATGAATATTATGTTGGAAAACGCTATATTGTTAAAAATCAACGCAAAGCTTCTAATATTTTTGAGAAGAAAAATCAAGAAAATGATAAAGATTTTAAACTATTGCAGCTGGATATGATAATATCAAGTATAGAAGCAAGGTGGGTTGATAATGAATAAAATTATGGCACTTGATGTCGGTACAAAAAGAATAGGAGTTGCGCTGAGTGATTATTTGCAAGTAATAGCGATTCCCAGTGTGTGTATACCAAGAGAACCCGAAAAAAAGGCAATAGAAGAAATTACAAAAATTGCAAAAGAAAATCGAGTAGAGAAAATTGTAGTGGGTGTTCCTGTTAATATGGATGGGTCTTTAGGCTTTCAAGCTCAAAATTGTATAGATTTTTCACAAAAATTACTTGGTTTTGATATAATATTAGAAGATGAAAGATTAACCTCAGAAGAAGCGGAAGATAGATTACGCAGAAGAAAGGTTGATTTTAGGAAAAATAAGGGACTTGTCGATATAGAAAGTGCCTGTGTGATACTAGAACAATATTTAGGGAAATGATTATGAGCGAAGAAAATCAAGAATTAGAACAACAATATGTTGAAATCGTTGGCGAAGACGGTACAACTGAAAAATGCGAAATTTATGATGTAATAGATTTTGAAGGCAAAACTTATGCATTGTTATTACCTCTTTCAGAAGATGAAGATGACGAAGAGGCAGAAGTTATCGTTATGGAATATGTTGAAGAAAGTGAAGATGATGGATATTTCCAAAACATAGAAGACGAAGCAGAATTCCAACGAGTTTGTGCTTATATTGAATCTTTAGAAGACGAAGAGGAAGAATAAATTTGTTTGAACGTTTTACCGAAAAAGCTGTTAATGTAGTTTCAGAATCACAAAATCTGGCAAAGATTTCCGGATGTACAGAAGTCATGCCGGAGCACCTTCTTTTGGCTTTGGTAGAAGAAGCAAAAGGTGTTTCTTTAAAATTATTTAGAATGTATGGTGTTACACCTGAGGCTGCCAAAGAGGCTGTATCTGAATACATAAAAGGAAGTAATAAAGTATATGAGTATATTCCTTTTAGCCATTCTTTTAAGGATATTTTGAAACATACTTTGGACTTGGCAAGTAAATCCGGTAATACGAATATATTATTTGAACATATTTTTCTTGCTGTTATTACGGAGAAGAATTCTAACATCCAAGATATCTTAGCTAAGTTTAATTTTGATGTATACAACGCAAAAGACATCTTAACTAAGCTGGTACAAAAAAAGATTAAACGCTTAGAACATCCGGAAGCAGAAGAAGATGACGAAAAAAACAGTTCTTTTGAATCAGTCTATGAAGGCGAAGCTCTTGCAGATGTGTTTGATAGAGCTGTTTCAAAACTTTCTGCTGCCGGATATGAAATTCTTGGTACAGAACAGATTATGGCGTCTATTCTGGAATCTAATGATACAGATTTAGTAAACACTATTCACAAGTATGGATTGGATTCTGAAATCTTTGAGAAAAAGCTTGCGGAACAAAAGTCAAGACAGTCAGAGTATGAAGGTAAGAAAATTATTTTTACTCCAAATGCCTTCCTTGTAATGAATTCCGCATTGCAAACTGCAAAAGAGCTAGGATCTTCTGTAATAACTCCTGAACATATTGTTTTAAGTGTTCTTAAAACTAAGCGTGGTTTGGCTTACGATATTATTAAAGAGCTGGGTATTAATGGTGAAAAAATGTCAGAGGATATTTTAAAACCGATTGAAAAACAAATGCCTGAAACTCTTACTATAATGAAGCTTGCAAAAGAAGAAGCCAGAAGAATTGGACGTAATATCGTCGGAACGGAAATGTTCTTGCTTGGTATTATTGCAGAAGGCACAAGTATTGCGTTTGAAGTTCTGAATGATTTAGAAATTACTATGAAAGATGCAAGACTTGTTGTTGAAAATCTTGTAGGGTACGGTAACGAGTACTTTGACAAAGAAATTGTCTTTACTAAGCGTGCAAAGAAGGTTTTAGAAAAAGCTTGGATTTCTGCAAAAAAATCTAATAAACAAAAAATTGAGGCTGTGGATTTATTGTTGGCAATTATTGATGAACCGGAATCATTGGCAATGAAAGCGCTTGATCAATTAGGTGTTGATGCTGTAGAAATCAGACATGGTATTCAGGCAAGAAATAACAGATTGGATAATTAATTTTTATTATGCAAGACATTGTAGGTAGAGTAGCTGAATTTCTTAAAAAATATAATTTGCAGGATAAAACTGTGATTGTAGGATTTTCAGGCGGTTTTGATTCAATGTGTCTTTTAGATGTTTTGTCTAAAATAAAAGAATTACCCGAATTTTATGACTTAAATGTTGTTGCTGCTCACTTTAATCACAATTGGCGCGGTGAAGAATCTTTGCGTGAGCAAGAAGTTTGTCGTATTTTTGCAAGCGCTAAAGGGATGGAATTTTATACAAAAACCGCTCCTAAAAATATCAAAAAGACTGAAAATGATGCAAGAATCGCGCGTTATGAATTCTTTGAAGAAGCGTATGAAGAATATGACGCAGACGCAGTTTTTACTGCTCATAATTATGATGATAATGCAGAAACTCTTCTTTATAGAATTGTGAAAGGTACCGGTATAGTAGGTCTGAGAGGAATTGCAGAACGACGTGGGTTCTTTTATCGTCCTCTTTTAGAAACAAAAAGATGTGAAATTCTGGATTATTGCTCAGAAAATAATCTTGCGCCGAACAACGATTCTTCTAATTCTAACACTGTTTACAGAAGAAATTATCTAAGATTGAACGTAATTCCTGCATTGGAGAAAATTAATCCAAGTGTAAAAGATGCAATCAATGTTCTATCAGAAATTGCAAAAAGCGATAATGATATTATTGAAGAATACTTGACTCCGATAAAAGCTCGTGTATTTAAGGGTGATAAAATTTTGCCGGATGAGTACAAAAAACTTTCTAAGCCTGTAAAATTAAGATTGTTGCACGAATATATTCAAAACTTGGGTTTGGATTATGATAACAAGAAAGTTAAGGAAATTTATGAGTTTTTAGAAGAGAATGTTGTGCGCAAAAATGGCAGTACAAAATCTCTTGCAACAGCTCTTTGGCTTTATGCAGACGAAAAAATTGTAGAAGTCATTCCGCCACGAGCTCATAATGAGAGTTTGCCAGCAGAACTCAACATTAAAGTTGATGGTGAAGGTGAATATCATATTGGCAAACAAATTTTTAGAATTAGCAAATTTGTTGAGAAGGATTTGTTTGTTTTTCCGGAATCTACATCCAAGTTTGCTTACGTAGACCTATCAAACATAAAATTTCCTTTGGAAATTCGAAATAGAAAAGATGGCGATACAATAAGTCCTTTTGGCATGTCTGGCTCTATGAAATTGAAAAAATATTTAAACTCAAAAGGTGTGCCGCGTCACAATAGAGATGCTATCTTGTTGTTGACATCAGGTTCAGAAGTTTTGTGGGTAGTAGGTGTTGGATTAAGTAGTAAAATTGGAGTAAAAGATAAACCAACACATATTATAGAAGTTGTCTAAAAGTTTATTAAATAAGGAGGTTAAAATGGATATGATAACCGAAAAAGATTTGAAAGTTTTATTTTCAGAAGATGATATACAAAACGCTATAAAAAAATTGGGCGAAAAAATTAATGCTGATTATAAGGATGAAGAATTGTTTTTAATATGTGTTCTAAAAGGTGCTGTGATGTTTATGGTGGATTTAGCTAAACATTTGAAAATGCCTGTTGATATGGAATTCATAAGACTTTCCAGTTATGGTTCCGGCTTTACATCAACAGGAAAAGTTAATGCTGTAGATATTTCTCTACCGGATTTGAATGGTAAAAATGTTCTAATAATTGAAGATATTATTGATACAGGACATACGGCAAGATTTTTGATGGATTTTATGAAACACAATTTTAAAACAAAATCTATAAAATTCTGCTCACTGTTAGATAAGAGAATTAAAAGGGAAGTTGATATAGATCCGGATTATTATGGATTGGATGTTGATGATAAATTTCTTGTCGGTTATGGCTTAGATTATGATGGCTTCTATAGAAATTTACCATATATTGGGTATGTATAAATATTTAATTAAATATTGTCGATTCATTATCTTATTAAAAGGAGATTAAGAAATGTTTAATATTAGGAATATAACAAAGGATTTGATTTATTTAGGTTGTTCTGATAGAAGATTGGCTCTTTTCGAAAGTGCTTATCCTATAAAGGACGGTGTTTCTTACAATTCTTATTTGTTGAAAGACGAAAAGACGGTTTTATTTGATACTGTAGATAAGGCTTGTGCAGAACAGTTTTATGAAAACTTAGAAGCCGGACTTGCAGGACGTAAATTGGATTATGCGATTGTTCAACATATGGAACCTGACCATTGTGCGCTTTTGGCAGAAGTTGTATCAAGATATCCGGAAGTTAAAATTGTTTGTACAGCCAAAACTGTCGCTATGATTAAGCAATTTTTTAATTTTGATATTGATTCAAGAGTACAAGTTGTAAAAGAAGGCGATATTTTAAATACAGGTATTCACGAATTACAATTTGTTATGGCTCCGATGGTACATTGGCCGGAAGTTATGGTAACTTATGATAAGACTGCAAAGATTTTGTTTTCTGCTGATGCGTTTGGCTCTTTCGGAGCTATCAATGGCAATCTTTATGATGACGAAGTTAATTGGGAATGTGATTATTTATCAGAAGCAAGAAGATATTATACTAATATTGTTGGAAAATACGGTATGCAAGTTCAAATGCTGCTTAAGAAAGCTGCTGGACTTGATATAAGTATGATTTGTCCTTTGCATGGTTTGATTATAAGAAAAAATATTGGTCTTTTTGTTGAAAAATATGACAAGTGGTCAACTTATACACCGGAAGAAAATTCTGTATTGATAGCGTACTCTTCTGTTTACGGTGGCACAGAAAGCGCTGTAAATCTTTTGGCAGCAAAACTTGCAGATAAAGGTGTTAAAAATATCAAAATGTTTGATGTATCAATGACACATTCATCGTTTGTTTTAGCAGAAGCTTTTAAGTATTCACACATAGTACTTGCTACAACTACTTATAATGCCGGAATTTTTGAATCAATGGACGCATTTTTGAGAATATTAGAAACTCATAATTTACAGAATAGAAAATATGTTCTAATCCAAAACGGAAGCTGGGCGCCAACTTGTGGCAAACAAATGAGAGAAATACTGGAAAAAATAAAAGGTTCTAAAATACTAGATGACGCTATTTGTATAAAATCTACAATGAAAGATGAACAATTTGTACAAATGGATAATGTTGTAAATACAATAGTAAATAGTTTGAACGTATAGTATTATATATTTAAAGAGTTAAAACATATTACACATAATAAAAGGAGATAATTATGAAAAAATACATTTGTACAGTTTGCCAATACGAATATGATCCGGCTGTAGGCGATCCTTATAATGGAATTCCTGCAGGTACTGCTTTTGAAGATTTGCCGGAAGATTGGGTTTGTCCTCTTTGTGCAGTAGGCAAGGATATGTTTGAGGCTGAATAATCGTATTATTCCATTGTGTAATCTATAAAAGGCTCCAACTTGGAGCTTTTTATGTTATAATATTTCTGCAATCGTAGTAAAATCATTCAAATTAATTATTTGTTATATAATTTTTGTAATGTATAATATTATTGTCTTTTAAATAAATAAGAAAGGAAATTTTAAAATGAGTTTTGTACCTGTAGTAATTGAACAATCAAGCAGAGGCGAACGTTCTTTCGATATCTTTTCAAGATTGTTAAGAGAAAGAATTATTTTCCTCGGAACTCCGGTAGATGATATGGTTGCAAACCTAATTGTAGCTCAACTTCTTCTATTGGATAGCGAAAATCCGGAAAAAGATATTATGTTATATATCAATTCTCCAGGAGGTAGTGTTACAGCAGGTTTAGCTATATATGATACAATGCAGCATATTAGAGCTGACGTTCAAACAATTTGTTTAGGTCAAGCAGCTTCTATGGGTGCGTTCTTACTTTGTTCAGGTGCTAAAGGTAAGAGAATGGCTCTTCCTCATTCAAGAGTTCTTATTCACCAACCTTTGGGTGGAGCTCAAGGTCAAGCAACTGATATCGAAATTCAAGCTCAAGAAATCTTAAGAATTAAGAAAACATTGAATGAAATTATGGCTTCTAACACCGGTCAATCTATCAAGAAAATCGAAAAAGATACTGACCGTGATTATATCATGACTCCGCAAGAAGCTCTTGAATACGGTATGATTGATAAAGTTATAACAAAAGAAGGTTAAGATATTGTGATTTAGAGGTGTTTCTGCTGTGCATAAATGCCTCTAAACTTCTAAATTTTTTATAAAAGGATACTAAGTTTATAAAAATATAAACTCAAATCCCACTAGTCAACAAAACAGGAGAATATTATGTCATCTAATGATAGGTTAAAATGTTCATTTTGTGGTAAAACACAGGATCAAGTAAAAAAATTAATTGCAGGTCCTGAAGTTTTTATTTGCGATGAATGTGTAGAATTATGTAATGAAATATTGGATGAAGAATTTTTTGAAGCAAAAGAAAAGAAAGGTGAAAAAGAAGCTAAAGCTTCTGAAGAAGTTGAAGAAAAAGCTATTCCAAAACCTCATGAAATCAAAGCTTATCTTGACGAGCATATTGTTGGTCAAGATGACGCTAAGAAAGTTCTTTCTGTTGCTGTTTATAACCATTACAAACGTCTTAAACATAACAGACAAGAAAATACAAATGGTGTGGAAATTCAAAAATCAAATATTCTTTTAGTTGGTCCAACCGGTAGTGGAAAAACTTTGTTGGCTCAAACATTAGCGAAAATGCTTGATGTACCGTTTGCAGTTGCAGATGCTACAACCTTAACAGAAGCCGGTTATGTTGGTGATGATGTCGAAAATATTCTTTTAAGACTTTATCAAAATGCAGACTATGATGCTAAAAAGGCTGAAAAGGGTATTATATATATTGATGAAATTGATAAAATTGCCAGAAAGTCAGAAAATACATCAATTACAAGAGATGTATCCGGCGAAGGTGTTCAACAAGCATTGTTGAAACTTATTGAAGGAACTGTTGCAAATGTTCCGCCTCAAGGTGGCAGAAAGCATCCTCAACAAGAGATGATTCAAATTGATACAAGCAATATTTTGTTTATAGTAGGTGGTGCGTTTGTTGATTTGGATAAAATCATTGAACATCGTGTTAAAGATGGTTCTTCAATTGGTTTTGGAAAATCAGCTCCAACTCAAGCTGAAAAGGAACAAGCAGCAGCTAGAATTCTTAAGAAATTACAACCGGAAGATTTGTTGAAATTTGGTTTAATCCCTGAATTTATCGGAAGAATTCCGGTTTATGCCGTTCTTGATGCATTGGATGAAAAAACTTTAAAAATGATTCTGACAGAACCTAAGAACGCTGTATTAAAACAATACAAGTGCTTGATGGAAATGGACGGAGTTGATTTAGAGTTTGAACCGGAAGCAATTGATTTAATTGCTCAGAAGGCTTTGAAACGTAAAACCGGTGCTAGAGCATTACGTTCTATTGTAGAAGAATTGATGCTTGATGTTATGTATGATATTCCAACAAAGCATGATATTACAAAATTTGTTGTGACTAAAGATATGGTTGAAAAGCAGGACGAGATTGATAATACGGCAGAATTAATCCATTTGCCGAATAATAATACGTCAGACTTGTCTGCTAAAACTAGAGCAGAAATAGCGTAGTAAATAAAAGAACATTCAATATTGAATTTGCAAGTGCCGGTCATTCCCTCTTCTTGGGGGAGTTTTCTACTCGACTTACCAGTTTGTAGTTTTAATTACTAGTTAGTAAGTTTGGTGTAAAGGGTGGGGGATTATGTGTTGAATGTTCTTTTATTTATTAGTAGTAACATTTTCTTGCCATCTTTTCTTTTTTTTGTTAAAATCAGAGGGTAGATTAGGTAAAAGAGGAGTTTTTATTATGGATTTAATGAAGGGTAAAAAAGGTATAATTTTTGGTGTATCTAATACTCATGGTATTGCTTATGGTATTGCAAAGCAATTATTTGATGAAGGAGCAGATATTGCTTTCACATATGCCGGTGAAGCTATGGAAAAAAGAGTTCGTCCTATCGCAGAAGGTATGAATGCAAAATTAATCATGAGCTGTGATGTTACTAAAGAAGAAGAAGTTGAAGCTGTATTTAAAGAATGCGAAAAAATCTATGGTAAATTAGATTTCGTTGTCCACGCTGTTGCATTTGCTCCAAAAGAAGATTTGATGGGCAGATTTGTAGATACTTCAAAAGAAGGGTGGGATATCGCTCTTGGCGTAAGTGCATATTCATTAGTAAGAGTATGTAGACACGCTGAACCTATTATGAACGAAGGTAGCTCAATTTTTGCTTTGACATACTTGGGTTCAATCTTATCAGTTCCAAGCTACAATGTAATGGGTGTTGCTAAAGCTGCATTAGAATCAGCTATGAGATTCTTGGCTGTAGACTTAGGTCCTAAAGGTATCAGAGTTAACTGCTTGTCTTCAGGTCCTGTTAAAACATTGGCTTCTATGGGGATTGCAGGTTTCTCTAAAATGCTTAAGGCTGCAACTCTAAGAGCTCCATTGAAGAAAAACGTATCTTTAGAAGATGTTGGTAGAGCTGGTTTATATTTGGCTTCTGATCTTTCTAGCGGTACAACTGGTGAAGTTCTATATTGTGATTGCGGTTGTCGTTCAGCTTACGCTTCTTCAGAAGAAATGGATATTATTTCTAAAGCTGAATAGTTATAGGTTTTATGAAGCGGACTCAAGTTCTCTTGGGTTCGCTTTTTAGTATAGAGGTGTTTGATATGAAAAAATTTCTAGCAACTTTATTTTTATTTGCAACATTTGCAGTTCAAGTTCAAACCGCAAATGCAATGAGTTATGATGAAGCAATAAAACAACCTAAACCAATGGTATTGTTGATTTATGCTGATTGGGCCGAGGGTTTGGATAAAGTTAACCAAAGCTTTGATAATGCTCAAAAGCAATATGGAACAACTTATAATTTCGTAAAAATGAATATTGCATCATCTGAAGCAAAGAATTTCAATAAAAAATATTATTTTTATCCAAACTTGCCTTATGCTCTATTAATTAGAGATGGTGGTAAAGTTTCAAGATATTTGCAAAAGGATAATATAAATGATGCTTCTGCTTTTGCAGAAAGATTAAAAGCATTTATAAATTAAATGAACAAAGTTGTAAAAAAGTCGGATTTTATATCCGGCTTTTTTATTACAAGTTTTCTGCTTTAGTGTAATCAATACCGCCAACTGCATTATAGAGTGATATTGTAGAAATAACATTGTCGATTGTGGCTGCAATATTTCTCTGTTTTGTAATGTATAAATTGACTTCTGATCTCATTTCATCTAGCTTAGAAGAATCTCCAATATTAAATTGGCGTTCTGAAAGTGCATGTTTTTCGCATTCAATATTAAATTCTTCGTTAGCTTTGTCTAAGTTAGCTTTTGTTGTTTTAGTTTCAACTAACGCATCATTTACTTCTTGTATAGATGTTAAAACCGTTTTTTCGTAATTTTCTACAGCCTTTTTGTATTCGTATTTATTAATTCTATATTTCGCAAGTCTAGCTCCACCGGTAAATAAGTCCCAACTAGGTGCTATACCGGCATTTGCAAGGAATGTTTCACCGGCGAAAACTCTGTTCCATTTGTAAGCGTTAAATCCAAGGTTTCCGAATAAAATGAATTTAGGTAAGAAATCTCGTCTTGCAATTCTAACATCCAGACCGGCTTTTTTTGCATAATTTTCGCTTGATAATAAATCTGGACGGTGTTGGATAATTGTAGTGCTCAATGAGTCTGGAGTTGTAGGATATTTGAGTGTATCAAAACCGGTGTGCTCAATTTCTTTGTCAGAATTTTGGCTCAATAAAACAACCATTTCGTTATTTAACAATTTTTTATTTTCTTTTAGAGTGTTCATGTCCTTTTCAAATTTAACAAGAATTTGTTTTTCTTCTAAAAGCTCATTAATTGGGGCTAATCCGGCATTGTATTTCTTTTCGGTCATTGCAACTATATCTTTTTGCAAGATTATAATTTTTTCAAGATTTTTTTCTAAAGCGTCAACCTTGACCAGATTATAATAATCAGCTGCAAAAGATGATGTGATATAGATGTAAGTTGCTCGTTCTTGTTGTTCTGCTATTTCTTTTTGCTTCTTTGCACTTTTTCTAGTTAAATAATTTTGTCCCCAAATATCAATTTCATAAGAAGCATTTAGTGGTAAAAATATTTCGTTCTGAACATACTTTGGAATAACAACATTACCAAAAACAGTTTTTGGT
>CABQIM010000005.1 GCA_902464375.1 uncultured bacterium
TAGATATAAAAAGCAAAGTCGAAGATTTTTTTAGTAGAGGTAAATAATGTTAAAAAAATATTCATTGGTTTTAAATAACAAATTTTATTTTGTAAAAATACCTTATGTTACAAATAAATTGAAATTTATGCAATTATGGCATTGCAAAAAAGGTTCTTATTTATATAAAACACTAGAGAATGCATATAATTTTTATTGTACAAACGCAAAAAATTTGTATAATGACTATAGGAAATATTATAAAAATGAATTTTTAAACTTACATGACTATTTGTATAAAAAACATAATTTAGTACAAGAAGAAATCAAATATTTGAATAATAAATTTTCATATTTTAAAGATTATGCAACTTGTCCACATGGAAATTGTTGTGAACTATTACGAGAACCAGCTTATTTAGAAATATTTAATAGTTTCTTTGGTGGTAATCATAATCCGGAGGAGGCTTATGATGAAATATAGAAATGGTTTTGTAACGAATAGTTCATCAACAAATTTTATTATAATTTCTAAAGAAGAAATAACAGTTGAGTATCTGTTTGAAAAGCTTGGTTTTAAGAAAGGTTCACCATTAGAAAGTGCCGGTTGGATGCTTTGTAATAATATACTTTCTTATCCAGAAAATGAATCTTTAAATTACGAAGAAATTAAAAGAGATTTTGGTATAGCAACAGCCGAATATTGGCAAAAAATGAATAAAAAAGATTATTGTTCTTTAAGAAATAGAACAAGTAATAGTGAAGATCCATTAACTAATTATTTTACGATGGATTCTTTTGAAATTAAAGAAAAAGATTTTTATGTAAATGGAAAGAATTGTATCTGGTAAATGATAATTTATAATGATAAAAAATATAATTTTTTAGAATTCTTTAATCCGGAAAATGGTTTTTTAATACGGAGTAATTGTGTTGGTAGTAGCAGCAACCCCAATATGCGTTCATTCCCAGAATTGTTAGACATTGGTATTATGGGGCAGTGTCACATTAGTCACTTAAATATTTGTAAAAATGCTGGCATAGATTGTTATCAAAAAGCCAGAAATAGAACGAGTGCTAATATGAGTATCACTGATTATGTAAAAATAATTAAAGAAGCAAGTGGAAAAACATTTCAAGTCGCACTTGGTGGTGCAGGCGATCCCAATAAACATAAAGATTTTAAAGAAATACTAAAATTAACACGAGAATATAATATTATTCCAAATATGACTACAAGTGGAATATATCTTACTGAAAATGAGATAGATTTAATAAAAAAATATTGTGGTGCCGTTGCGATTTCATTTTATTCCCGTTTAAATCTATTAAATTTTGCAGAATCTAATCCAAGTACAATTAACGCTATAGAAAGATTAGTAACAAGTAAATGTAAGACAAATATTCATTTTGTTTTATCTAACAAAACTATCGAAGAAGCTATTGTAAGACTTGAACATAATTTATTTCCAGAAGGAATTAATGCAATAATTTTTATTTTATACAAAGCTACTGGTTTTGGAAAAACTGAATATGTTTTAACGAATGATAACCCCAAACTACAGCAATTTTTAAATTTAATTAATAACAATATTTATGATTTTGAAATAGGTTTTGATACTTGTATATCTCCTGCAATAATAAAGCATTGTAATAATATACCAATTGAATCCATTGACGTATGTGAAGCTGCACGTTTTTCTATGTATATAGATGCGGAATTGAATGCTTATCCTTGTTCTTTTGACTGCTGTACCAATAATTATAGAATTTCATTGAAAGAACATTCTATTCAAGAAATTTGGGAGTCAGAAATATTTAATAAATTCCGACAAAGACAAGATTTATCTTGCAAAGAATGTTTAATGAAAACACAATGTAGTGGAGCTTGTGGTTTGGAATTATGCAATAGTATTTGTTCTCCATCTCATAGCTAATTACATCTTGTTTTGTATGTTAAATTATAGTCATCTTTATATGGAATTTAAGTTTGAGAAGTATCTAGCTAACATTTTTTAGCAACGATGTTAGCTAGATACATTATTAAGGGCTTGTACAGTGCACTTAATAGAAAAAATAAAATGCTTTTGCGTTTTTACTAGTTAATTATTTTTAGAAAAATTTTTAATTTTTGATAACAAGAAACATGTTACAAGTTTACAACATGGAGAGTTGCATTAATGTATAAAAGAGTTCACTAATGATTTCAATTAATGATAATTGGAATGAGAGGTGTTGTAAAAACTACACCTCTCATTATTTTAAAGATTAAATTATTCTTCTAGTTCTAATTGTCCCCTACAGAATTTATCCATTAACTCATCCAAGAACTTCCTACATTCAGCTCTTTGTTCTGGCTCCATTTCAGGTACTGCTTCCATTGCTCGCTTGACCAACATATCTTTATATTCCAAAACATCAGTTTTAAACATTTGTTCAATAACTATCTTTCTTGAATTGCCTTTTTCACTTTTGATAGCATCATTAATGATTGCTTTGGCAAGAAGCTCATACTTAGGCATTTTAACAGCTTTCCCATTTTCTTTTATTGTAACTATATCTGCCAACTCAAGCACTATAGCTTCGTGTAAAGACTTCGGAATTGGCTTTTTCTTTCGACCGGATGGATTCCCGGATTGTCCTTTCTTGAATTGAGTTTCTTTAGGTGGTTTTCCATATCCAACTTCGTATTGATCTGAATTGTTAATTTCTTGTTCATTAGTCATGATTTATTTCTCCTATATTTTTAACTAATTTTGCCGTTTTGCCGGTTTCTTTTTGCCAGCGCCAAATTATAACATCGCAATATCGCGGATCTAATTCAATAATCCGTGCTCTGCGCTTACACCTCTCAGCTGCGATTAAGGTTGAACCGCTGCCTCCAAAACAATCAAGCACAATATTATTCTTTGACGATGTATCAAGCAGCAAATCTTGAATAAGAGGTACACTCTTAACTGTCGGATGCAGCTTAAGAAGCTCTAAAGAATCCGGATTTGTTGCTCGTATTCCAGGATAATCTAAGACATTTGTGCGGTAACGACCAAATTTTCCGAGCTTAATATTATTCTGATGTTTACCTTTTTTCTTGAAGACAGGAATGAGTTCATGTTGAGAGCGGTACAAAGCACCTTGCCCACCAACACCTTTGTTCCAAACCAGTACGTTTAATAACTCTGAATAAATTTTATGTCCTTCATTCAGTACCGTATTAATTCCTCGCCAGTCAATAAATATGTAATGTAAACTGCCAGCGCTCGAATTTTTATGCAGATTTTTTAAGATAGTATTTAGAAATTCCGCAAACTGCTCATCTGTCATTTCACCAGAAGCCATCGCAAATTCTTTATGATTTGTGTTGCAAACAAAATTCTTAATTTTGCAGTTGTAAGGTGGATCTGTAACAATTATTTGGGCTGTCTCGCCTTGCATAACAATTTCATACGATTTTTCGCACAGAGAATCTCCACAATAAACAAAATTGTCTCCGAGCCTATACAAATCACCAGGTTTAACAGTTGCAGGAATGTTTGCCTCAAGCCAGGATTCATCCTCTTCATCCTTTTTAATAGGCGAATTTTCTTCGCTCTCAAAATGCAATAGCTTGTCGTAATCTGTTGTTTCAAATCCGATATCTTTAAGCTCGAAATCCAGTTGTAGAAGTTTGTCAATTTCAAGCTTTAACACCGAAAAATCCCATTCAGAATCTTCTGCAAGCCTATTATCTAGCAGTCTGATTGCATCTGCTTCTGTTTCAGAAATATTTTCAAGTATGATTGCTGGAATTTGAGTCATTTTTAGCTCTTTTGCAGCAAGAATTCTTGCGTAACCAGCAATTAAGCAGTTCCGTTCATCAATAATAATTGGATTTGTATATCCAACCTTTTTAATCGCTTGAACGAGCTTGCTTACCTGCTTCTTAGAATGTTTTTTGCTCAAATTGTTCGGAATAATAACCTCTGAGAGAGCAACCATTTTAAAATTTGAACTTCCATTTTCTGCATAGTGGCGCAGCACTTCGCTTATCTGTATTTTTACCGTTGTCGTTTTTAAGTTTGACATTCGTGTCTCCTTATATCAATACGGCTAGGAACCCCTGCCATATTAATTTAAAGAAAGGCTTTAATGCCAAAATTTAGATTTTACTGGGTTTTAGCCTCTTATTAAAAGAATCTATCAGTTATTTAATAAAAAACGGATTTTTATGCTATATTTTTTTTATAAGAGGTATTTATATGAAGAAAAATTATGATATTTGTCCAATCTGCAAGCAAAATGACGAAGTCATTTCTAATGGTAAAAAACAATTGTTGTGCAAACGATGTAAGCGATATTTTAGTCCAAATTCGACAAAAGTTGGCTATCCAAAAGAAATAAAATTAGTATTACACACACTGCTGGCACTAATGAAAACAACACGATTAAAAGGAGCTATGTATTCTATAAAAAATTTTAAAAAACGCATAAAGAATGCGCGGTATTCAGAAAACTATGTTCCTCAAATTGAATATAAAATCTTTGAACAGTTGTCAGAATCAACCACCGCATCAAGAATGACAATAGATGCCGACATTCAAGATGTGGCAATTGTTATAAAAAATGAGAATTCGTTTTTTGTTGTGAACGATTTAAAGAAAGGCAAAAAAATTATGCTTAATGATTGTGACTTTGAGATTGTCTAAATAATACTTTAGATGTTTTATAAGAATTAGTGTTAGTTTCGCCAGAAGTTTTACAAGGATCAACACAAGACCACGAGCGCACACCTAGTTTTCGTGCTACATTAGAAGGCGTAATTCCTCCGACTTCAAGGACTTTTTGTTACGAAACATTTGCCTTGTGTCACAATCTTTAATATGATTTTTCTCCCAAATCTGCAAATTTATCATATCATCATCTGTAATCATTTAATTTCCTCACTTAATTTGCCGATCTAAAATATTTTGTACCGTTTGTATTTTCTGTTAGGACAACTTCAAATATTTTTTTTGTTATAAAATTTCTTTAGAACACTTTTCGGCTTTTTACCAAAAGCACAATAATTTTTATAATATTCATTATTTTCGCAAATCTTTTTATCGCTAAAATATTCACACTTAATATTTTTAATATATTTCTCCTTTTTCTATGCTAACTCATTTGGTATTGCGTACAGCACGGTTTCGCTAAGTTTTGGTGAGTAATGTCCAAGTCTGAATTTATAGTTTTCAAGATTTTCTTTTAAATAGAGTGGAATATTCACAAAATCTTCACTTGAATGATAAATTGAGATTGCTAATTGTGGACGATGTTCTCTTATCATTCTTATTCCACCTTTTAATGCCGAAAGTTCAGCTCCTTCAATATCCATTTTAATAAAGTCAGGAAAAACATTTTTTTCAGTACAGAATTTATCCATTGTTGTTACATCAACAGTCCTGTATTCTAAGTTTGTTGAATTTGTACCTTTCTTGCTCGAAATTTCTTCACCAAAAGACGCTGCTAAATGAGCTTTATTTACACAAAAATTAATCTTTTTTGTACAATCGCCCAGTGCAAGCGGCACAACTTCTAATCGTTTATCGTTTATAAAATCTTCTATATATTCACGTTTTACCAAGTCATATATTACTTCAAAACCATAAACTTTTTGAAGATTTGGTAGTAACTTTTTGAACGCAATAACATTAAAACCGTCGTTCAGTCCTAAATCAAAGATTATTTTCACGGCATTTTTATTGATTTTTTCTAAATACTGACTTTTGCAAACGTGGTATGTACCAAACCTATTAGCACGAATTTTATAATGGTATTGCTCTAAATAAGTTGTATCTAAAAGATTCTTTCTGATTTTAAAAATATTATCATATAAGTTCTTATCATCTAAATCATCAAATATTTCAAGAACTTTTGTATGATTTTCATCGCTCAATATTTTTGCATTGTTACGATAATAATCACTAACAAATGGAGTTTGTTCTATTGCAGGGATATCATAGATATCAAAAAAGTTCATAATCTTATTTTTATCGGTTTGTGTTGACATTATAACCATTTGACAATCCAAGTTTAAATCGATAAACTCTTTTAAACTCCATATAGGAAGGTTATTAAAGCTACCTTTTGCAAAATTGTCAATAAAACCAATTACTTTAGTTTCAGGCTTATTAATTTTTAAGTCATTCATGATTCCTTCACCTGCTTTACAAGCCCCAAATATAACAATATTGCCTCTATTAGGTACTCTATCATACAAATCTTCAAATAATTTATTCTTTAGCATTTTCTCTCCTTATATTGTTTTTACTTCAATGTCTATAAAATTACTGTTTTTTAGAAAATCTTTAACTTCTATAGCTCTTTCTCTTGCAGAATTAACAATTGTTATAATTATTTCATCTGGTTTAAGCCAACTTAAATCTTTTGGCGCAAAAATTTTGTACTGTCCTAAAAACTTACCTTGTTTAGAAGGATTTTTATCAATAACCCCAATAATATTTGAGTTCTGAATGTTATATTTTTGACAAAACTCTTCTAAAAACAAACTGGCTCCCCAAAATACAATCTTTTTCTCATTTTGTATTTGCAAATAAAGATTGGTAAATTTTGCTCCTTCTATAATTGTTTTTAAAGTTAATTCTCTACTTCGCGCAAATAAGATATCTTCGTAAAAAACTGTTTGCTTGGCATATTTCCAAAATAATTCATAGAATAATTCGAGTTCTGAATTCCAAGGTTTTTGTGGTGATGTGTAATGAATTATGCAAGGATTTTGTAGTGCAGATTTTATATCTGATAAATAATCGTCTTTCAAATAACTTAGAAAATCTTTGTTCCATATAAAAATCCCACAACAGAAATTCCATTTAGTTGATACAAATTTGACTTTGTTTTCAAAAATCACATTTAAAATATCTTGGTCTGGGTAAAGCAACTTTTCTTGTTCAAATGCCTTTTCTACTAATTGTTTATATTCGCTTTTGTCTATTGAAGGAATATTAAACATCAGCATGCCGGAATTAAAATAATTCGTTTCATTTTTGAGGTTTAAACAATGTTTTATGTGTTTATAACGTTCTTCAAATTCTTTCAGATGTAGAATTTGTGCAGTCGCATCTTTAACGGCAAGAATTTGTTTATTTTCAAAATCAATATTAAAGAGTTCTTTTAATGAATTATTTATAATAACATCTGTATCAAGATAAAGAACCTTTTTGTACAAAGACATTAATAGCGGTATAAAAATTCTGTTATAAATTTCAACCGACCAGTTATGAACACTTTTCAATTTGATAGAAGGAAAATTTACTGAAATGAAATCTGATATATCGAAAAATCTAAGGCTAAAATTTTCTGGCAACATACTTTGAAGAAGTTTGTGATTATTTGTTGTTATATCGGAATTGAAAACTACAATATCAAATTTTTCTCCATTAGAATGTTCTATAAGGGATTGCAGTAATGGTGCAAAATATCTGCAATATTTATTATCAAATGAAAATACAATAGAGTAATAATTATCTTCATAAACAGGTTCTATTGAAAACTTTTTAACAATTTCCCAAGCTTGTTTTTGCGGAAAAAGATTTGCAAGAACCGCTTTTAGACTTCTTCTAGCTTTATCATCTGTATCTTGAGTATCATTAATACACAAAAGTTTAGGTGCATGCTTTTTTATTACATTTTCTAAAGAATATTTAGATTCCAGTTTTAAATACAAATTATCAAGATTTGTATAAAAATCTTGTTCTGCAATTGGTGGATTTGATTTTAGACTTGCTTGTTTATTTTCTAACATAAAAAGACTAAAAATAATTCGCTGAATTGTATTTGGAGTTCTGAATTTTTGATAAAGCAATTTGTTAAATTCTTGTCTAAAAAACTCTTTACAAGAGCTAAAATAACTTTTTCTATATGCGTCAATACAATGCGAAGGGTCTGCCATAAATAAGTCAGCTTTTTTATTAAAAGCTTTATTAAATAAATCTTGAGTGTATAAAATTCTTTGTGTATATAAATTATTAGGTTCTGTCCATTTACGACTTCTTAAATTTACAATCGGATTATTGTTCTCATCAAAAAAATCATTTGGAGTAACTTTTGAAGCAAAAAACATATCATCATTTGCATATAAAAAATATTCCGAAAGTTCCGGTATATTATCTAAACAAGTTTCTATTGCAGCACTATTAAAACAAGGCAAACTATCAGAAGGCATAATATCATTGTGGTCAATGATTTTTATTTTTGAACTTTTGGTATCAAGCCAATTAGGGGCTTGTCCGTCCGTTACGATAAAAATTTTATTAATCCAAGGTGCATACATTTGCACAGAACGCAAAGAATACTTGAGTTCATCATTATCGGAAAATCTACAATTGTTATTTTCTTCTTCTGTTGTTATACCGAGTTTGTTTGCCCAATATTTTCGCTTTGCTTGCCATTCTTCATCTTTGTCGTTTACCCAAAGATAGACTAAATCTATTTTTAAATCTTGCAAAACTCTAACTCCTCATCAAAAATATTTGGTAACAGCTTTATATTTGGATATTTTTCTGCAAATTCTTGTTTCAAAGATTCATAAATAGACTCGTTGTTGGAGAGAACCGTTAAAATTACTCCATCAGGTTTTAATTCAGTAATCGCTTTTGGAGGATAAATTGTGTAATGACAAAAAGGTTTGCCGGCTGACGCCTCGTTACGGTCGATAATCCCTAAAATATTCGGATTTTTTTCTTGCTCTTTTTCTAAAACTTGTTTGATAAACAAACTTCCGCCCCAAAGCATAACTTTTTTATTGCCGATAAAATGTTTTAAATATTCTGGTGTAATGTAATCTTTCCTTAAAGCAGACTGATATTTTGTCCAATCATTAGGAAGCAGATTTTTAAAATCAGTTAAGAATTTTTTGTACTCATCATCGTTGCAATAGCTGATTTCTGCACGGATATGGTTGATTACAGCTTTTTTGTAAGCGGTTTTGAGTTCTGAATACAAACCTCTAGATTCAAGAAATTGTTTCAAACACATGCAAGATTTTACAGCATCAATCGTGTGATAAGAACGAGTGCTAACAAGACTTCCCGGACGATTAAAACGGTAATTAATAAGCTCTTTATTGAATGCAACAATTTTATTTGCACAAGCTACAACACTGTGCATAAACGTGATATCCTCATAAATTGAAAGCTGCGGAAACTCAAGGTAGTTTTCTTCCAAAAATGATTTTCTAATCAACTTATTCCACACCACAGGTATCAGCAGACAAAATATCTCGTCCTTGAAATCTTGTCTGCTAAAAACCTGCTCCATAGGAACTTTATCAATGTTTATCGGAAAATTCGGACTTCCTGTTTCTGTAATATTGCCATTATCATCAACTTTTCTTGAAGAACAAACCGTTAAATCTGCACCAAATTTTTCTGCATGGTTGTACATTTCTTCCAAAAGTGTTGACTCGAAATAATCATCTGAATCAAGAAACTGAATGTATTTGCCTTCTGCCAATTTTATACCATGATTTCTTGCCGCTCCTGCTCCGGCATGGCGTTGTTGCAAAATCACAAACCTATCATCTTTGCGTTTGTATTCCTGCAAAATATCCAACGACCTGTCAGTCGAACCATCATCAACACAGATTATTTCAAAATCTTGAAAAGTCTGATTGAGAATGCTGTCGAGGCATTCAGGCAAATATTTTTCTACGTTGTATACAGGAATGATAACACTAATTTTAGGCATACTTCTCTTTCTCAAATTCTTATTACACGAAACCAATTTCTTGGCGATTTATGATAAGTATACAATCAAAAGTGATAACAAGTCAATCATATTATAATGACAACTTGACATGCAATAATCTTTTTATCAATATTGTAATCAAGTATACTGGTGTTGTGAGGTAATTATGTCAACATTAAGTATGCAAGTAGGAAAACGTATAAAAGAATTAAGGGAAGCCAAAGGAATGAAACAGGTTGAACTTGCCGATTTAATTGACATGGAGGCTACAAATTTAAGTAAGCTTGAAAAGGGTGTGCATTTACCAAAAGAAGATAATTTGAATAAAATTACAAATGCTCTGAATGTTGAAATAAAAGACTTGTTTGATTTTGGGCATATAAAAACCAAACAAGAATTAGTTAACGACATCAATACAATTTTTGAACAATCGACACTTGAAGAAATGCAATTTTTTCATAAAATTTTGATGTCATATAAAGAATTGAAGTAATGTTAACTATTGTGTCTTAAGCCTTGATAATTGCTGCAATAAGAGCCATTAATGTGTTTGATGAGCAAGATTGTTGATAAAAAATTAGAAAAATGGCTTAAAAAATACGGCGATTTATCACCGGAAGTTAAAATAAAACTTAAAAGGCTAATGAATGAGTTAAAGACAAATACTTTAGCTGAAGAGTCAAACTTATCCTTAAAGGGAACTTCAAACAATTGCCGATTTATCAGAAAGTATCAGGGACGCACGTATGAGGTTGTTTTACAGAACGGCTTGTATAATTTTAATGGGAAACTTTATAAAAGTCTTTCAGCAATTGCTTTAGAAATCACAGGGACAAAGTGGAACGGTAACAGATTTTTTGGAGTATGCAAATGAAACAGGTAAGATGTGCGGTTTATACAAGAAAATCCTCAGAAGAAGGCTTAGAGCTGGATTTCAACTCATTAGATGCTCAACGTGAAGCTTGCGAAGCATATATCAAATCCCAAAAACACGAAGGTTGGACGTTGATAACAAAACAATACAATGATGGAGGTTTTTCAGGTGGAACAATGGAACGACCAGCTTTTAAAGAATTATTGGAAGATATTAAGCAAAACAAAATTGATATTGTGGTTGTTTACAAGGTTGACCGTCTAACTCGTTCATTGATGGACTTTGCAAAGATAATTGAGATATTTGATGCGCATCAGGCATCATTCGTGTCTATTACACAGCAGTTCAATACAACGACATCTATGGGACGACTTACTTTGAACATGCTTTTATCATTTGCGCAATTCGAAAGAGAAATTACTAGTGAACGACTCAGAGATAAATTTGAAGCATCACGGAAAAAGGGATTATTTGTACATGGTAAGGCTCCAATTGGTTATACAAAAGTTGGTAGCACTCTTGTTGAAAATCCGGAACAATCCGGGTTTGTAAGACTTATTTTTGATAAGTATTTGGAACTTGGTTCTATAAAAAACTTGCATGATTATCTCATTGAAAACGATATTAAAACCGAAAGTGGAAAGAATTTCAGAAAAGGACATTTGAATCATCTATTGAAAAACAAAGCCTATATTGGAAAAATAATGCACAAGGACAAGGTTTATGAGGGACTGCACGAAGGGATTATTGATGAAAATGTTTTTGAAAAAGTTCAAAAGATGCTTAAGGAAAAGTCAATTGAACGAAAGTATGAAACCAATAATCCTTCTTATGCTCTTCTTGCTTCAAAATTGTTTGATGATAAGGGAAACTACATGTCACCGAGTTATAGCAATAACCGGTATAAAAAACGCTATTGCTACTATATATCCCAAGCAATTCTCCAAAATCGTGAGCAAGATGTGGGTACTATTAGTAAATTGCCAAAACTTGAAATTGAAACTCTTGTGCGAAAAGTCATTACAGATTTTGTCCGAAATAAGACTGAAATTCAACAATATATTGCCAATAAATCAATAACTTTGCAGAAGAAAATTCTTGATATGGTTGTGGATATAGAACTCAATGATCAAATTATCAGATATGTTTTAAATAAAGTCATTGTACGCAAAAATGAGGTTGAAATTGTTTTGAACCAAAACATTTTTGTGAAAGTATTGGAGCTTCTTGCTTACGGAGAACAAGTTTTGATAGATTATGCAGATGATGAATTTATAATAATAACAACATCCGTTCAGCTGGTAGCTGTGCCCAAAAGAGGTATCAAATTGATAATAGAGAATGAATGTCAATATAATTTAACTCTAATCCAATCTGTTGCCAAAGGATTTTATTATCACAAACTCTGGCTTGAAGGCAAACTCTCTAAAGAGCAAAAGAGTAGTTATATCTACCGACTGATGAGCCTGCGCTATCTTCCACCTAAATTAATAGAAGATATTTTGAATGGCAAACAAGCTCCAAATCTGACAGTTAAGGAGTTGTATAGGATTGCAGGAAGAAGTGTGTGAAATATTAATATAATATAAATTTTTCTGACAAATTAGCTTTTAAATGAGATAATGCAAGTGGAGGTATTGTATGATTAATAATGCTCATAGTGCTGAAACAGCAAGCTTATATATGAGAAAGCAAAAAGAATTAGAATTACAACCAAAAGTACAAATCGCGGAGCTGCAAAAACAAACTTCAATTTTACAAGATTCCAAAAGTTTAACAAAAGAAAATGCTGAAACCGCTAAACTGTTGGTTCAATGCACCAACGAACTTGTAGAAGCAACTAAAGACAACAGTATTTTAGCGGAGAAACAATTCAAATCTTCAGAGCGATTAGCAATAATAGCAATCGCTGTGTCAGTTATTTCAGTATTAATTCAACTGTTTAAATAAAATTCTTTTCCACCTCCTACGCCTCGAACAGAGACTTTTTGTAATACTTGCCCACAAAAGAGAGAATTTAGTCTCCTTTTGGAGTCTATCTTTGTAAAATACAAGCCTCAAAGATGCTTGTTTACGGGATTTGTATAAAATTGAAGTCCGGTCGCATTCTGCGACCGGACTCCAATACAGAGGGGATGGGATTCGAACCCACGGTGGAATTGCTCCCACACAACCTTTCCAAGATTGCACCTTAAACCTCTCGGACACCCCTCTTTAGCTTATTTAATTATACCCAATAATCTTTGATTGTAAAGTTTTTAAATACAACTTCTTACTCTGTCTCTTCTGCAGATACACGAAAATTTTGCAAATACAATTTTAAATCGGCAACCCTAGTATTTACAGTTAGTATCAAATCTCTTAGTTCCGCATCCAACCTTTTTGCACCCTTAAAGCAAGTGTGAAAAAACAATATAGTTGCAGTGCTTTTAACAAGAGAGTTTTTTACATCACAAATCTTATTATAAATAACAGGATCAACAATTTCTTTGTTTTCGCACAAAGTTGTAAATATATCACCAAACCACCACTGAACCTCTTCTACATTATTAGCCTTCAAACCTTTTTGTGCCTTCTTTAAATATAGCAGAATTTGTTCATATACAGACACTAATTTTTGTTTCTTTTGTGGTAATACATTTTTAAAATAGTCTATTGTTTGATTATATCCAATATCAATCAATTTGCGTCTATTATCTTTGTCCAAATTAAAATCTGCAAAGAAAACATCACCTGTATTAATTCTTATACAATCAAATCTATCATTTTGTCCGTATATCTCATTTACAAAATCTGTTGCAACATCAGTTACACAGCTATAAATCGTGTTTATGAAAGATATAGGGCTCTTTTCATCTTTATTGAAATCACCTTCAAGTCGGAATTCTAAGATTCTGCTCTTAGATTTTTTCAAGCTCTCTGAAAGCCGCCACATAGGAGAAGCTTTCTGCAAATCCCCATCTACAAGAAATGAACCTTCATATTCATATGGTGCCATAAGTCCCGGCATGCTAGATGAAATTTTTATAGCTTGAGCTACCTCAAAATCAGGAGTTTCTATTTTCGAAAATTCCTGAGAACAAAACTTTGTAAGATTTGTTGTTATTATTACCAAATTTTTATCCATATCCTTAAATGTGATATGCTTTCCTCTTACATTTTCATTCTTGTTTGACAAAAGTTCATTTAACCAATCCAAAAATATCTCACCTTTACTAATTGCAAATGCTTTGCCTATGCCAAGATGAATATCTTTAAATAAATCAAAATTAACCTTCATGAATAAATTTTCAAGTTCATAAGATTTATATCCGTTAGCAACTAGTGCTGCTATAATAGCTCCTACAGAAGAACCGCCAATAATATCGTACTCAATGCCCAATTCTTCCAATGCTCTTATGGTTCCAATATAAGCCATTCCTCTAATTGCACCGCCACCAAACAAACAAGTATATTTTAAGGGATTAGTCATTCAAAAAATCTCCGTGTTTAAACATAGTTTCTCTATAATAATTTATACCATACTCCGGCTCAAAATATGAAAATTTCTCTGTACCTTTTCGAACAAAGATGCCACAAAGTTTACCATCAAATATCAAAGTCCATGCCGGATGCTTTAATAAAGCACCATACACGTCACTATTTTTTCTTGGCATCAAGATATCTGTCGGATATTTTGTAAAAATATCTTCCCAATTCATATTTACAAGTTCAAAATTTCTTAAAGTATCAAAAATATAGTCGTCATAAACTTCTTCGTATCTGCCATCCATAAAAACAAGATTATCAGGATAAAGTTTATACGTAGCGTAACTTCCCATCCCAAAAGGAGTGACAATATTGCCTTTTATATTATTTATCTTCAAAAACTCAATTTCATAGAACGGATATTTTTCAAAATCAGCTCTCGGTAACATCGGTGAAGACAATGGAATCAAAAAAGATAAAACTACTATTGCCAAATATAAGTTTTTTTCTATTTTCTTAAATACTTTAATAAAAAGCTTAAACAAATTCATTATATCGTTGTAACAAAAAGCAGCTGTTGAAATTATTGCTAGAGATAATAATTTCACGTGCATAGCACCTAATATTAATGTGGTAGTCAATACAAAAGCTTTTGTATAATCTATTTTCCGTTTCTTTATAACAGCAATTGCATAAGCTGCAACACCCAATAATGAATAAATTACAGAAGGAGTATAATAGGCGATATGTCGGAATGCGTAAAAAGGCCACCACTCAACAACATAAGTTCTTTGTTTCGTCGTTGCAGAAAAGAGAAATTTCAAATACTCAATACCGTAAGGATTTACAATAAGAGTTATACAAGACGCAACTAAGACTATTAAATATTTCTTCCAAGGTCGTTTTTCAAAAAATGCTCCGAACATATACATTGCAACAAGTCCAAGACCTGATACAACACCACCATGGAGGTTATTCCATACTATTGTCATTATTGGAATTAGCCATATCAGATATTTATTCTTTTCATGCCTAGTCAACTCTAATATGTATAAAAATATAGTAAAAAACAAAAAACTAAAGAGCTGACATCTTATCAACACCGGATTCAAGTGCATAAAGAAGCCAAGAAATACACACATAAACAATAGTGATTTTGGATAAGCATGATTTTGCAATTTCTGAATTTTCAATATAAAAACAGAAATTAAAAACATTGTTACAGCTTGAAATATCAAGATTCCAAAAGCCTTAAAATATTTTAAAACCAAATAAAATACAACACCGGAACCCCACTCATGGTCATACCAATTATGAGTCGGGGTATAAGATAAGAAATCATGATATGGCAGAATACCTTGTTCTACAAATCTTTCACCTACTATTAATCTTGCGAATAAGTCATAATCATAATTTGTCGATAAACAAGCAAGGAATAGAGAAAATAAGGCTAACACCAGATAAAATATAATTTGTTTTTTATCAATATTTTTCAATAAATAATTCAAGCATCTTCCTCTCAACAAACAATGATACCCAGTATCCCTATAAATTATTATAACAAAAAAGAATTCTTGTGATAAAATTAATCTGTAGACAAATAAGGTCGTTTATAATCAAGTTTTACAATTTTTACATAAGGGGAGTAAAATGGGATTAACATTAGTAGAAAAGATTATTTCAGAACACGCAGGCAAAACCGTTCATGCCGGAGAACTTGTAATCTCCAAAGTAGATGTTACAGCAGTGCAAGATGGTACCGGCCCGCTTACTGTTCAAGAATTCAAGAAGCTAGGTAAGTCAAAATTAAATAATCCGGAAAGAACGGTATTATTTATTGACCACGCTTCACCAAGCCCAAGAAAAGAACTTTCTAATACTCATATGGTTCTTAGAGATTTTCATAAAGAGTACGGAGCAGTTCTTTCTGACGTTGGCGCCGGTGTTTGCCACCAGAGATTGATTGAAACTTTTGTTAACCCAGGAGAAGTTTTAGTTGGCGCGGATTCACACACTTGCACTTCAGGCGCCCTAGGAGCTTTTGCCACAGGCATGGGTTCTACTGATGTTGCTGTTGCAATGGCACTCGGAAAAACTTGGTTAAAAGTTCCTGCAACATTTAAAATCGTTGTTAGCGGAAAATTTAAAGAAGGTATTTGCTCAAAAGATTTAATGCTTTATTTAATTGGTATGATTGGTGCTGACGGTGCTACATATAAAGCTCTTGAATTCACAGGCGACACAATTGATAATATGTCAATGTCAGAAAGATTTACGCTTGCTAATATGGCTGTAGAAGCAGGTGCAAAATGCGGTTTGTTCATAGCTGATGAGAAGACAAAAGCATTCTTAAAAGAACGCGGCAGAGAAGATAAATTCCGTCAGATCTTGCCGGATAAAGATGCTGTTTATGAACGAATTATTGAAATAAATGCAGAAGACGTACCTCACACAGTTTCTTGTCCTCATACCGTTGATAACACAAAGCGTGTCGAAGAACTAAAGGACATTAAAGTTAATCAGGTTTATGTCGGCACTTGTACAAACGGAAGAATAGAAGATTTGAGAATTGTAGCAAATATACTTAAAGGCAAAACTGTTAATCCGGATGTCAGAATGCTAATTTCGCCAGCCTCTAAAGATGTATTTAAACAAGCATTAAAAGAAGGATTGATTGATATATTTGTAGAAGCAAACGTAGCTATTTTAGCTCCCGGATGCGGACCTTGTGTCGGTGTCCATGCCGGAATCTTAGGTGATGGTGAAGTTTGTCTTGCGACACAAAACAGAAATTTCCAAGGTAGAATGGGCAATACAAAAGGATTTATTTACTTAGCGTCTCCTTATGTTGCAGCTTATACGGCTCTAAGAGGATATATTTCAGCTGAATAATTTGTCATGTTCAATGACAATCGTTGAACACGACCTACAAGACTAGGTGAGGCTTTAACAGAAAAGGATAAACATGAATTTATTATTATTAAAACAAATTTCTATACTTAGTGCTTTTGCAGGAGCAATGCTTGGACTGATTACAGTTGTGCCTTATCTCAGTTTTCTAAGCTTTATGATTTTAATACTCTGTTTATCAGCTTTTGTACTAGCGTATCTTAAGCAAAACGACTTAATTGGAATTATTAGCATAAGAGAAGGATGCATATTTGGTGCTATTATTGGTTTTGTATCATTTATTGCTTTTTCAATAGTTTACGCACCAATAAGTATGCTTCTTGGTTGGTTATTTCCTGCTTATACACAAGGGTTCTTAAGATTTTTCTTAACAAGTTTTGGTTCCGTTATCGTTATGATTCTCTTAATGATACTTATGGCAGGTATAAGTGCATTATTTAACGGATTTGCAGGACTTGTGACAGCGTACGTATATGAAATGATTACAGGGATAAAAAAAGAAAATAATCAAAATTCAAGTGTTGATTTTGAGATAAAATAATAACTTCAGGAGAAAACAATGGAATTCAAATCAAAAATTAAAACAATAGAATGGGTTGACACATATTCAAAAATGGTAGACCAAACAGTTGTTCCTTATGAATATAAGTTTGTAAATATAACAACCGGTGACGATATGTTTGATGCAATCAGAAATATGATAGTTAGAGGAGCTCCTGCTATCGGTATTGCCGGCGCACACGGGGTTATTCTTTTTGCTCAAGAATTAGCAAAAGAAAACCTTTCTCGAGAAGAATTTGTAAAAAAACTTATTGAAAAAGCAGAATATATGAAGACTTCACGTCCCACTGCCGTAAACCTTATGTGGGCAGTCCAAAAACAAATTGATGTGATTAATGCTTCGAAAGCAGATATCAAAGGAATTATTG
Organism: uncultured bacterium; assembly: GCA_902464375.1. GTDB lineage: Bacteria > Cyanobacteriota > Vampirovibrionia > Gastranaerophilales > Gastranaerophilaceae > CAG-196. The sequence goes on from CABQIM010000005.1 coordinate 17,881, forward strand.
ACGAATTAAAGACTAATGCAATCAAACTTGAGAATGAAGACATTGAAATCAATAAAAAAATTGGTGATTATGGTGCAGAAGTTGTTCCAAAAGGCGCTACAATTCTTACGCACTGCAATGCCGGAGCTTTAGCAACTGTAGGTTATGGTACAGCACTTGGAGTTGTGCGTTCTGCTTATGCTAAAGACAATACAATACAGGTATTTGCAGATGAAACCAGACCACGCCAACAAGGAGCAAGAATTACAACATTTGAACTCGCAATGGACGGAATTCCTGTAACATTAATTACTGATGGCATGTGCTCTTATTTTATGAGTAAAGGTATGATTGATATGGTTGTAGTCGGAGCAGATAGAATCGCTGCGAACGGTGACACAGCTAACAAAATCGGAACATACACAGTTGCAATTGCTGCTAAATACCATAATATTCCATTCTATATAGCAGCTCCGCTTTCTACAATTGATACTTCTATCAAATCCGGAGCCGAAATTCCAATTGAAGAACGTTCCCACGAAGAAGTTACACATATTAACGGAAAACGCATTTGTGCAGAAGGTATAAACGTAATTAACCCTGGATTTGACGTAACTCCACACGAATTAATTGCAGGTATTATAACTGAAAAAGGAATCTTAAGACCGGATTATAACAAATCTATTGCGGAAGCATTTTCTTTGTAATAATTTAAAATAATTTTCTACTTTCAATTTAAAAAGTGTATTTTTGTAAACTCCTGCTTGCTTTTTCAGCTTGAGCATAATACGATATACACTGTAGAGTAATACTCGTACGTACCCGGTGGGGGTGATTGATAACGAATAGTTTTCAAATACCTTACTAAGGAGTAAAAAGAAAAGGAAAGAATTATGAACTTAAAAAACAAACAAGAAATTATCGAAAAATTTGGTGCTAACGCAAAAGACACAGGTTCTGCGGAAGTACAAATCGCTATGTTAACAAAAAAGATTTCTGAACTTACTGAACACATGAAATCAAACAAAAAAGACTTTGCTACAAAACGTGGTCTTTTGATGATGGTTGGTAAGAGAAAAAGACTTCTTTCATTCTTGAAGGAAAAGAACCTTGAAGGATACAGAAGCTTAATCAAAGAATTAGGAATTAGAGGTTAATAAAAGAATCCGGTTTTTAAAAGCCGGATTTTTTTTATATATCTTGCAATACCCTCATTTTAGATTTAAGATAATAAGATGGATGGAATTTATAAATCCTAAAATGATAAAAGAGGAAATTATGATTAACAGAAAATCTCGTGATGAAATAAAAAGAATGCGCCATGCAGGTCATATAGTAGCATTGGTTCACAAAAAAATGAAAGAAGTAGTAGAACCAGGAATATCGACAAAAGAACTTGATAATATTGCAATGCACGTTATTAAAGAAAACAAGGCAATTCCGACATTCTTAGGTTACGCTGGTTTTCCGGCTTGCATTTGCACTTCAATAAATGAAAAAGTCGTTCACGGAATTCCTTCCGAAAAAGAAATACTTAAAGAAGGCGATATTATTGCCATAGATGTCGGCGCAACTTACGGTGGAATGGTTGGTGACAGTGCTTGGTCATACGCAGTTGGTAAAATTTCTGAAGAGAAACAAATGCTTATGAAAGCTACTGAAGAAGCCCTATTTGCTGGCATTTCCAAAATGAGAGCCGGTAATATTCTTGATGATATATCAGGCGCAGTAGAAGATGTCGCTAATAGTTATAAACTAGGAATAGTAAGACAATACGGTGGTCATGGTGTTGGACACGAAATGCACGAAGATCCATTCTTATTCAACTACAGAGTTGGTGACCAGACACTAATCAAAACAAACATGGTAATCGCAATTGAACCTATGTTAAATCTTGGCGGCGATGACGTTTTTGTTGAAGATGATAAATGGGGAGTTGTTACAAAAGACAGAAAACCATCTGCTCACTTTGAACATACAGTTCTTGCAACAGATGGTGATCCAATTTTAATGACAACACTTATGGAGGGGTAAATAGGTAAATCAAATAGCTGCTACTAGTTATTGAATATTCCTATAAACCAATCGACACATTTTTCAAATGTGCTTTTGCAATTTTCATGCAATTCTTTAGCTTCTTGTTGCTTTTTGGCCTCATTTTGTTTTTGAATTTTAGCTCTAACCGTTTGTTCCTGTTTATCAACAGACTGTTTAGAAGTCTTATAGTCATCATTGCTCATATAAGGAATGTCTAACGTCTTTCTGGACGGAACAAGCAAATCATGACCTTCCTGTTTTCCATTCATCCAGTCTATAGTCTTTGTTGAAGTAGCATTTCCATATTTTTTGGCAATTTCAGTAGTGTTATTAAAAATAAAACCATTTTTATTCTGTACTGCAATCGTTTTATTCTGTACAGGCTTCATACTGCTAAAATCAAAATCATAGCCCGTCTTTTGTTTTACAATATCTTTAAATTTTTTAATTTCATTACCATCAATTACGCCATTACCATTACCACCATTAGCCTTATTGTCGGCTTGCTCTGCGTATCTTCTCAAATAACTTCCATAAGAAAATAATGTATGTGAATAACCGCTAACTTGATTTGCCATAATAGACTCCTTATTAATATCTCGTATGTATATATAAAGTTATTCTTGTACCAAAAATTGCTTTTATGTTAACAATTGTAAAGAAAATACATCTGGACAAATATTTATGTGTGTTATAGAATTGGATTAAGGTAAAAAAAAGAGGTAAAAATGGATCAAATTGTAAAAATAGCCTGGGAATTGAACGAAAATACAGATAATCGTTACAAATTGGTATATGAGATTGCAGAACTTGCTAAAAAGCTTGTTGATGAAACTCAAATGAAGAAAGCCCGAGACGAGTTTGGTTTTGAGGAAGCTGCTAGTGACAGTTCTTACAAGAAAGAAAATCCTGTGGAACACGCAATCATGGTTAAGGCTTCCGAGTCGGATGATACCGAACTTGTAGGCTAAGTTTTGTTTTTATAAAAGAAAAGAACTCCTATAAGCGGGAGTTCTTTTTTTTATGTAAATAAATGTTAAACTTTTAGCAATTTTTAAGATTTACATAACTTACAGTGAAAGGAAGGTTGTAGTATGAACAAACACAGTAAAAAATTAATGAATTTAATATGGGGGTTGTAGGATAATGATGATAAATGCTGCAAAAATATATTCTACACTTGGGAACCCAAATTCATTAGTACCATTAGGGGTAAAAGACGTATCAAGCTGTTTAGGGATGACAGCCGGCTCTTACGCAACCGGAAAAGAAGAAGGTTTTGATAGATTTATAGATGAATTTGGTACCGAAACATTATGGCTTGGTGGAATTCCAGCCTTCAAATGGTTATTTGATAAAACTGTTTTCAAAAGCTTTGGTTTAGACTCAAAAATTGACCCTAGAAATTTGAAAAACATGGACATGTTTGAAAAAATCAAAGAACATGCTCCAAACGAAGAGATTAAGAAAAACTTAGAAAAAGCAGAAAAAAATAAAAAACTGTTCAAAAATCTTGCCGCAACAAAATTTGTAGCATCAACGGTCTTGGCAGCCTTAACATATGTTGGAATGACAAGACTTAAACAACATTACACAGAACAAAAAATCAGAAAAAATTTAATAAAAGAATACAACGACTCACAAAAAGCAAAGAACAACCAACCAACTGACAACAACGTTTCCAATCCATCTTTTAAGGGAATTGGCAAAGTCGTAGAAGAATTTGCATTCTCTCCTGTTAAAAACATGTACATTATGGATGGATTTATTACTACAGAAAGATTAAGCGATTCCAGAAGTTCACAAGAATTTGTTGGCTATGCAATAAAAGAAGGTTCATGTCTATGCTTCTTATATTATGCCGGCGGTAAAATTCAAGAATGGATGGAAAAGAATGCCAACAAAAAATACAATAAATCCATAACACTTGATTCCAGAGTATTGGAAGATAACAAGTTCAAGCAAGCATTCGTAGATGGAAGTATTGAAAAAAGTATAAAAGAATTTGAGAATGCTAATTCTTCTGACATTAATCTCTACGAATTCTTACACAAGAATCCGGATAACAAAATTGTCCAAATCGCAAAACAATCAGATGTTATAAGTACATACAAAAACACAAATAAAATTGATACGAGAGCATTTATTGACTTAAAAGAAGTAGAAAATGTTAACAAACAAGTTTCCGAATTATATGGTCAATACAAATCGTCATTAGCTAAAGGTGAAAGCTATGACTCATTCTTTAACGGCGTTAGAAAGCTTAAAAGAAAATCTATCATTAACAGCCTTGGCGCATGTATACTTGCTCTTGGAGTTATAACGCCTGCTATTATGCTTATCAAAAGACTTACCGATAAATCAGGCTCTGAATTCCAAACAAAAAAAGATATTAAAGAAAAACTGATAAAAGAAGGTGTAATTTCTTAATAAAAATCAATTGCACTACATTTGTTTTTGTGCTAATATCAACTCGAAAGAGAGAGGTATTCAATGAGCGAAGGACATTGGATTATAAATAAAGTAATAGCCGGACACGCAATGGCTTTTAATATGGATACGTTGATTACTATGTGGGCTGCAATGGCATTTTTACTTGTAGTATCATTTATTGCAACAAGAAAGTTGACAATCTTCCCTACAAAGCTTCAACTATTATTAGAAAGCATCTTGGGTTACTTTTCCAACCTTGTTAATGGCATGATTCACAAAGATGGACAAAAACATTTTCCGCTTATTGCTTCATTGTTTTTGTTCATAGTTACAGCTAACTTAATGGGACAACTTCCTTTTAAAGTTCTTGAACTAAAACAAGGTGAATTGGCATCCCCTACTAATGACATCAATTTAACCGCAGGACTTGCTATAATCGTTTTGGTTTATTACGTAGTCGCAGGTTTGATTCAAAAGAAAGGAAAATTCCTTCTACACGAATTTTCTTTTGTTGGAGTAATTTCAATGTTAGTTGAAATCTTAGAATTATTCACAAGACCTCTAACACTGGCTTTACGTTTATTCGGCAATATTTTAGCGGGAGAAATCCTTATTACAGCTCTTATCGGGCTTTTTGCCTGGGGATTGCCGTTACCGATAATGTTCTTTGAAATACTTGTTGCTTGTGTTCAAGCTCTAGTATTCACAATGCTTACAACAGTTTACATCGCAACAGCAGTAAACTCTGAAGAATAAAATTAAAATAGTAGTTATATAGATTTTAAAAGGAGAGAAAAATGGAAGACGTAAAAACAATTTCTGATTTAGCACAATTAGGTGCTGGTATTGCAATGGGTTTTGGCGCAATCGGTGCTGGTCTTGGTATCGGTGTTGCAACAAAAGGCTTGATGGATGCAATCTCTCGCCAACCAGAAATCGCTGGTAAAGCTGTTGGTTTCTTCTTAGTTGGTGCCGCTCTTGCAGAAGCTTGTGCTATCTACGCTCTTGTTATCGCTATGAAACTTTCTGGCATGATGGGCTAGGTACTACGTACGTAGACACAACTGTCGGCTACTTGGTAAGAACTACAAACTAGTATTTGGACTACAGGCTCCGCCTCGTTGGTGGGACTACAAAGGGAAAGTAATTCCAAGGACGTACGTAGACATCGGGTCGGCTACTTGATAAGAACTACAAACTAATATTTGGACTACAGGCTCCGCCTCGTTGGTGGGACTACAAAGGGAAAGTAATTCCAAGGACGTACGTAGACATCGGGTCGGCTACTTGATAAGAACTACAAACTAATATTTGGACTACAGGCTCCGCCTCGTTGGTGGGACTACAAAGGGAAAGTAATTCCAAGGACGTACATAGACATTGTATCGGCTACTTGGTAGAAACGACTAGTTGGTATTAAAGTTACAGGCTCCGCCTAGAAGCAAAACCTACTAGTGGAACGTAGACTCAACTGTCAATTGTTTGGTCGTGATATCGAGAAAACAAGTGGCGGTTATTCCCTCTCCTAGCAGGAGAGCGGATTTTCGGTAGGGCGTAAGCCCGTAAGGTGGAGGTCAGACGTTACTCTGCCGACACCCCGAATAATCCAAGACAGGGTTAGGGTGAGGTAGAAGTCTACTAATAGAAGTACCTCAAATATAACAACAAAAAACTTGGTAAAGAAACATGGAATTTAACGCAACATTTTTAGCAACAATAATATCATTTTTAGTTTTTGTATTCTTAATGAACAAAATCTTATATGAGCCTATGGGTAGAATCGTAGCTGAAAGAAAAACATTTATTGATGGAAATCTTTCAACTGCGGATATTAACCATAAAAAAGCTGAAGCAATCTCTAAGGATAAAGAAGTAAAGCTTAAAGGAGCTAGAGATGATGCTCGAGGTTTGTACACAAAATCTATTGATGATTTTAAAGCTCAGAAAAATGAAATCCTGAATAACGCTCAAAACGAAGCTAATGGGGAATTAAATCAGGCTTATTCAAACCTCAACAATGTTTCTAATGAAACAAAAGAAGCTTTGAAGGGAAGAATGACTGATTTAGCCAATGACATTGTTGAAAAAATGATTGGCTACAGAAGCGAAGTTCAAGGTTTTGATAACGATACAGTGAATAGAATTCTCTATCAATAATGGAGTGAGAAATGGTTAGTATAAGTGAAGTTTTCAATTTTATAGGAAGAACAAACCTTTTCAATTTTGCAATATTTCTAGGTATAATTATCTGGGTTTGCAAAAAGATTGATGTCTCCGGAAAATTGGAAGCTGCAAAAAATAGTGTAGCTAAAAATATAGAAGATTCTAAAACAGCTAAAGCAGAATCAGAAACAGATTTAAAGAAAATAGAAGATTCATTTGCACATGTTGCTGATGAAATAAGCGATATTCTCAAAAAATCTGAAGAAAATGCAAAGCTCGTTGGTGATAAAATTTTAGAAGATGCACAAAAAAATGTTAGCAACATAAAAGATAATGCTCAAAAAAGTGTTGAAAACAAATCACAGCTTATAAAGAATGATATTTTAACAAGGGCTTCTGAAGCATCAATAGAAGTTGCTAAAAATCACATTGTTAATGAATTAAGAAATAATCCATCTTTGCACGATAAATTGATAGATGATAGTATCAACGCGTTAGACGGAGTTAATTTAAAGGCAGGTTTATAATGGGAAACAGTGTTAAATTTAAAGACTCTGAATTGGTTGCAAAAAGATGGGCAAAGGCATTAATGGAACTTGCTCAAGAGAATGATGGTATTTCAAAAGAAGATATTCTGGATGATTTAAAAGAGATTAGCTCTATAATATCTGATTCAAAAGAGTTGTCAGAAGTATTTGCAAATCCTTCTATTTCACAAGAAGAAAAACAAGTTGTTTTAGAAAAAATCTTTAAAACTCGCCTAATGCCTATCGTTTATGATTTTTTGGTTACATTAAATTCAAAAAACAGACTTGGAATTATAGATGCAGTTGTAGAAGAATTCAGAAAAGAATTAGAAGAATTTAAAAACATCAAAAGAGTGGAAATAACTTCAGCTATTGAATTAGATGAAGGTAAGAAAAATTATATAAAAGAGCAGCTTGCTAAAAAACTACAAAAAGAAATCTATCCTACTTGGAATGTTGATTCCGGTATAATAGGCGGATTAGTGTTTAATATAGATGAAACAGTTATTGATAACAGCATTAAACACAGATTAGAAAACTTAAAGAAACAAATTACGAAAGTATAATTAATTTTTATAATATATGAGAAAGGGTAAAAAATGGCAGTAATTAATCCTGATGAAATAAGCTCTATATTAAAAGAGAATATTAGAAATTACGAAGCTAAAGCCGAAGTATCAAATATCGGAAGCGTACTTGAAGTAGGTGATGGTATTGCTAGAATTTACGGTTTAAGAAATGTAATGTCTAACGAGCTTGTTGAATTCGAAGACGGAAAAGGAACACTGGGAATTACATTAAACTTAGAAGAAGATAACGTTGGTGTCGTAATTCTTGGTGATTATGTTCATATTAAAGAAGGTATGACAGTAAAAACAACTGGTAGAATAGCATCAGTTCCAGTTGGTGATGCCCTTATAGGCAGAATCGTTAACCCAACTGGTAAACCAATTGATGGCAAGGGAGATATCATTACAGATAAAACTCGTCCTATTGAAAGAGTTGCTCCTGGTATCGTTGCAAGAAAATCTGTTCACCAACCTTTACAAACAGGTCTTACTGCAATTGATGCTCTAACACCAATCGGTAGAGGTCAAAGAGAATTAATTATTGGTGATAGACAAACCGGTAAAACGGCTATTGCGATTGATACAATTTTGAACCAAAAGGGTGGAGATGTTATTTGTATTTATGTTGCAGTTGGTCAAAAAGCTTCAACTGTAGCGCAATTAGCAAAAACTTTAGAAAAACACGGTGCAATGGATTATTCAATCATCGTATCAGCTACAGCTAACGAACCTGCTCCATTGCAATATATTGCACCATTTGCCGGTGTTGCTATTGCAGAAGAATTTATGGAACAAGGTAAACACGTTCTTATTGTATATGATGATTTGACGAAACACGCTCAGGCTTATCGTGCAATGAGTTTGCTTCTTAAAAGACCACCAGGACGTGAAGCATACCCTGGAGATGTTTTCTATCTTCACTCAAGATTGTTGGAAAGAGCTGTTAAGCTTTCTGATGAACTAGGCGGTGGTAGTATTACAGCACTTCCTATCATTGAAACTCAAGCAGGTGACGTTTCTGCGTATATTCCGACTAACGTAATTTCTATTACAGACGGTCAAATATTCTTGGAATCATCATTGTTTAACTCTGGTGTAAGACCTGCTATCAATGCCGGTATTTCTGTATCACGAGTAGGTGGTGCCGCTCAAACTAAGGGTATTAAACAAGTTGCCGGTAAGTTGCGTTTGGATTTGGCTCAGTTTAGAGAACTAGAAGCATTCGCTCAGTTCGCATCTGATTTGGATCCTGCAACTAAAAAGCAGCTTCTTAGAGGTCAAAAATTAACGGAAGTTCTAAAACAACCTCAATATAAACCTTTAACAGTTGCTCAACAAGTATCTATCTTGTTTGCAGCTAACGAAGGCTTCTTGGATGAAGTTGATAACAAAAAGATTAATGCATTCAAGGCTGGTTGGTTTGAATTCTTTGAAGCTAATATGCCGGAATTAAGCAAACAATTGAACGAAGGCAGCAAGTTGTCTGATGATGACATAAAAGCTTTGAGAAATCAGTTGGAAGCTTACACTAAGACATTATAATATTAACTTTGTAGTTGGGCTTTTAGTCCAACTACTTTAATACAAAAAAGTAATTCAGGAAATGCCTGAAAAAATATACTCATTCACCAATTGAAACAATAATGAGAAAAGGAGAATTATTTATGAAATGCTTTAATCACCATGACAGAGATGCTTTTGCGGTATGTAAATCTTGCGGAAAAGCTTTATGCTTGGAATGTGCAGAAGAATACAAAAATTCTTACATTTGCAAAGGTTCATCAAAATGCAAACATGTTGCTGATGTTAATTATGTAAACTATTTCAAAGATAATTCAGTATGTGCATGGACTATTAATAAAATAGCGTTCATTCTAGTAGGACTTTTCCTTGCAGCTTATTTAATAATTGATATTACCGGTTGCTGCAAAATGCCAACTCAAATATTAGAATACGTATTGATTGCACTTCTTGCAATATTATTAGTTAAAAAAGGATTTGATTTAAAGTTAAAATAGTTTGATATCTTGGTGGTATCAATATACAAAGGACAGATTATGCCAAACTTAAAAGATATAAAAAGCAGAATTTCAAGCGTACAAAATACAAAGAAAATCACAAAAGCAATGAAAATGGTTGCAGCTGCAAAAGTAAAAAAAGCTGAAAGCACAGTTAAAGCTGCCAGACCATTTTCTGATGAGTTGTTATTTTTATTTAGAAAAATGCTTGCAACAGTTGGAGAATATTCAACTTCCGGCTTGAAAGTAGAAAGAGGATTAGACAATTATCCTGCTTTATTAGAAAAAAGAGAAGTGAAAACAGAGGGCTTGATTGTTATAACTTCTAATAAAGGTTTGGCTGGTGCATATAATGCTAATGTAATTAAAGCTACTATGGCAAGAGTAAAAGAAAATGACTCTAACGGTATAAAAACAGTAATTTATCCTGTTGGACAGAAGGCTGTTTCTGCTTTCAAACATAGAAGTGGTAATTTTGAACTTGCAAAAAGCTACTTAAGCGTTGCAAATGACCCGACTGCTACTGGTGCAAGCCTTATTGCAGAAGACTTAGCAGAAGATTTTGTATCTGGAAAAATCGATAAGATTGATATTATCACAACTCATTTCAACAATATGATGTCATATAGTGTTGTATCTTGGGATGTTTTACCGGTAAAAATTGAAAAGGCTGAATCTCATGAAATTGACCCTGTTATGGAATTTGAACCTTCTGTTCATTCTGTATTGCAGCAGCTTGTTCCTATGTATATTACAAATTCGATTTTTCAAGCATTACTTGAAGCAAATGCAAGTGAACTTGCAGCTAGAATGACAGCAATGTCAGCTGCTTCAAATAATGCAGAAGAAATGATTAATACTTTAACGATTGACTACAACAAAGCTCGTCAAGCTGCTATTACACAAGAACTTGTAGAAATTGTTTCCGGTGCTCAAGGTGTTAGCAATTAACACATTAAATTTATAAACTAGATAACAAAAAAGTTTCCGTAGTAATATGGAAACTTTTTGTTATCTGGATATTTTCACAGATATTAAAAAGCCTTAAAACCTATAAATATATTTGGTTTTAAGGCTTATACACTATACAAATATTTTATTAAACTTTTTCTGTAGAAGTTTTTTTAGACACAGAATATCTTGATTTATAGTCTTCATAACGACTAATAAATTGAATATCCTCGTCTTTATTTCTGTGATTGTATTCATGCTTATCAAGAGTAGTATCTTGAAGTTGCATTACACTGGTTGCAATATTTCCACAGTGAGCTGCGATTCTTCTAAAATCGTTCAAAATATCAGAGAACATAAAGCTTAATTCTGCGGTACAAAGACCATCTTTAAGCCTTTGAATGTGGTGATTTTTAACCTTTCTGATGATTTTCTTAATAACAGCTTCCAGTGGTTCTACCTCTTGTGCAAGACTTGTATTATCAGTTCTAAAAACTTCAAATGTCATTGCAAATATTTCTGAAACAGCTTTTACAATAACCTTTAGTTCTTCTACTGCATCATTAGAAAGTCGTCTATCATCATTTTTCATTTTTTCTGCAACCTTCAATATATAAGCTGCGTGGTCACCAATTCTTTCATAATCACCTATTACCAATAAAAGTTGAGAAATGCGATTATTATCTTCCTCTGTTAATTCCTTACCTGATAATTTTAATAAAAAAGAATCCAGTTTATCTTCATACATATCAATCTTAATTTCATTTTCTTTTATTTGCTCAGCTTTTTTAGCATGAAAACTTTTTAACATTTTTGTTGAATTTATAAAGTTGAATTCAACAAGTTCTGCCATTTTAATTGTTTGTCTATAACATTCAGCAATTGCAAATGTAGGGGCAAGTAAAAGTCTTTCATCCAACAGAACACTTTTGCTTTTTTGCTTTTTATCAGGAACCAATCTAACAGCCATTCTTTCAAGCATTTTTGTAAACGGAAATAATATTATTGTTGTAACTATATTAAATATAGAATGCACAACTGCGATTCCAAATGGTGATATATGACTGGAAGCAAATGCAAAATGGAAAATAACGTTACCTAATTCAAATAAAGATAAACAAATTACCACACCAATAACATTAAATAATACGTGAACAGCAGCAACTCTTTTTGCATTAGTATTAACACCTATACTTGAAAGCATTGCAGATACACATGTTCCTATATTTTGCCCCATAATAATAGGAATGGCCATTGCGTATGTCATACCGCCAACCATTGATAAAGCCTGCAATATACCAATAGATGCAGCTGAACTTTGTATTACAGCTGTAACAATCGTACCAACTGCAACACCCAAAATCGGATTTGTAAACGCTGTTAAGATATGTGTAAATTGTGGCATGTCAGCGAGTGGCGACATAGCGTCTGTCATTACTTCCATACCAAACATCAAAATTGCAAATCCAACTAGCACTGCACCAACATTCTTACGCTTATTATTTTTTGATGCCATTATAAAAATGATACCCATCAATGCCATTAATGGTGAAAAAGATTCAGGCTTTAGCAATCTTACAAAGAAATTCGAACTTTCTATACCTGATAAACTCAAAATCCAAGCTGTAACTGTTGTTCCAATATTAGAACCCATTATTACACCAATAGCTTGAGATAATTTCATTATCCCAGAGTTTACTAAACCAACAAGCATTACGGTAACAGCTGATGAAGACTGTATTGCTGCCGTAATGCCTGCTCCAAATACTAAACTTTTTATTGGGTTAGAAGTCATTTTCTTTAATATTCTCTCTAATCGCCCACCTGCAATTTTTTCTAACCCCGATGACATAATAGTAATACCGTATAGGAAGAATGCTAGTCCCCCACACAGCGTGAATAATGAAAAGATGTCCATAATTTTTATCCTTATATAATTTTACGAAATATGGTCTGGAGCCATATATTTTCAGTGTATCATAAGAGAAAGTTTATTAATAGAAACAAGATAAAATTGTAACTTTTTTTAAAATAAATTAAAAAGCTTAACCTTATTGATTTTGGAATGTATATTGTAAAGAAATGTAACAATATAAGAATAAACTCTAAAGTTTTTTCAAAATGTGCCGATATATATAATGCAAGGGAAAATAAAGCTCAGAAGGAGCAGGGACTATGGGATTAAATGTATCTGCATCAAATTCATATTTATTAGACAATCAAGAAGTATTGAGAAACACAGCTAAAAACATTTTATCTAAAGGTGGTGCTTCTACAGAAACTACACAAAAAATAATTGAAAAAACATTATTCAATTATGATAATCAATTAAAAGATGTTTATACAAATCCTCAGTTATCTGTAATAAAAGCGTCAACTCAGATTAGCATAAATAATTCTTTAAAAGAAACACTAAAATACTTAAAAGAACAAGCTGCAAAAAAAGCTCCAAAAGAACTAAAATTTGGTGAGCTTTGGAACATTGTTTCCACAGGCAATAACGCATCTGAAAAAAATCCGTACAAAGGTGAACTTTGTGATTATCAAATTGATAAAAACATAAAAAACATTTTTGCTGCAGCTTAAAAAAAGTAATCTCCTCAAAAAGGCAGCTCTGATAGTTATCAGAGCTGCCGCCTTATTTAGAATATTAATTATATTTCAACTTTTACAATAACTTTTTTTACATTCAATTTTTCATCTGGATTCAAAGCAGGTTGGTGAGCATCTTGAGGATAAAAAACTAAAAACTCACCTTCCTCTAACATTTGATAATCGTCGTTTGAATTATTCTTCAAAAATTCAATATCTTTATCGGCATCATATTTTTCTATAGTAGAACAATTTAGGTAATCTGTTACACCAACTTTTTCACGACCTTTTATCATATACTGAACATCAGCATATTTTCTGTGTCCCTCGTAAGGCGCATCATCCTTTGTAAAATAAGTCTGTACATTTGCAAAAAGATGTTCACCATCAATAACATGTTTCCCATCTGGCATATTTGCCAAATTATTATTCTGCAACCATTCAAACGCTTGTTGCATTCTTGCTGACAAGCCATAATAAGTCTTTGCATTAGCCAATTTGTCTTTTATCATAACTAACCCCTTTCTTAAAATTCTTTACGTAACAAATCTTAACAAAATAATAAAAAAAAGGCAATTTTGAAAAATAGAAATACTTTATATAAATGTAAGGTTAAAAGGTCGGTTTTAATTATTTACGAAAAGGTTAGTTAAAAGTTAGGTAGGTTCACTATGTTAATGGCATTCTGGCAAGTCCAGAGATTAACACGCGAAATAAATTATCTGGAAAAGCAGGCAATGGATACCCGCACAAGATTATCGCAATATCAAAAATATGCGAGCGCTCTCGGTGGTTCCAACGTTATGTCAATGAGTAATATTGCCGGACTTTCACCAGAACTCTTACCTAGAGCAACTATGTTTGCTCAGTTCTCTAACCAAGCAAGCTCTATGAGCGCTATGCAAAATGTCCAATCTATGAAAATGATGGGCATGGTTCCTTGGACCGGAAATGCATTAGCACAATATCAGATTGAAATGAGCGCATTCTCCAAGTTTAAAGAAGAGTCTATGAAGGCTCTTAAACAACAAGAAATTCAGGTTCTAAACGAAAAAGAAAAAGAAATTGAACTTGAAATGAACGAAATCGAACAAAGAATTAAGATGAAACGTGCAGAACTCGAATCCGCTAAGCAGTTAGCATCTTCGGAAGTTCAAAATAGCGTTCCTAAGTTCGGACTCGGATAAAAGATTTAACTTACTCTAAGAACTTTTAGTGTGTAGAAAAAACATGTGAAGTGTATACCTATTAACTTAATAATTCCCCTGCCTCTCATCCCAAATAAGAGGCTTTTTTTTGTGCTACGCACGTAGACATTAGGTCGGCTGCTAGGTTAAAACGACAATCTTATATAAAGACTACTAGCTCCGCCTCATTGGTGGGACTACAAGTCTGAAGTATGTTCACCTCCGCACGTAGACATTGGGTCGGCTACTTGGTTAAAACGACAATCATGTATTACCGACTCCGCCTCATTGGTGGGACTACAAGTCTGAAGTATGTTCACCCCCGCACGTAGACATTGGGTCGGCTACTTGGTGAAAACTACAAACTTGTATTGAAGACAATCGGCTCCGCCTCGAAGTATCACCTACAAGTTTGGCGCATTCCCTCTCCTAGCAGGAGAGCGGATTTTCGGTAGGGTGTAAGCCCGTAAGGTGGTGGTCGGACGTCTACCTCTCACAAAACTTGACATTTAGTCAACTTTTGTTCGGCAGAGTGCCGACGCCCCGAATAATCCAAGACCGGGTTAGGGTGAGGTAGAAACTTCAAAAAAAATCTATGAGTGTGGCGCACACCTACCCTTTTTAGGTAAGGTTGGGATGGGTATCAATCCTTAACAATACAAGCATTTCTTTTTTAATAAAATTGAGCTGACTACTTAGCAAAAAAACTAATCAAACAAATTAACCTTATTAGTAATAACCACATCTTTAATTGGTACATTTACCTTATAGGTCTTTAACAATTTTCCCTTAGCCAAATCAATAATTGAATATTGATTATTTTTCAAATCAGTTGATACTGCATAATTCGTATCATCAATTTGAGTTAAACGTGAAGAAAAACCTTCATTACCTAATAAAATAGTTCCTACAACTTGGTCATTATCTATATTAATCTTTTGGATTTCATTATTTTGCGCACCTAATACATACAATGTCTTATCAAAAATTAGCATGTCTAAAGGTTTATTAACTGTTGTAAATTCATTAATTAATCCAAGCGTATTATAATCAATTATTGCAATACGGCTCTTAGTTCTACTTGAAATATACAATTTGTCATTTGCAAAAGCCAAAGCAGAAACATTAGGGAATATTCCAATATCCTTAAGTTCATATTGGTTATTTAGTTCAATTGCCCAAATTTCATTTTTCAATTTATCTACATAAAATAATTTGTCATTTTTTAATAATAAATTCTCGCAATATCCGTTAATTTTGATTTTTTGAACCAACGACATTGTATTTAAATCAATAACAAAGATTGTTGAAGCAGTTGGAGAGGTTACATAAGCCTTATGATTAGCTTCATCAAGCAAAATTTCTTCCGGATTAGACGGTACATTAATTTGTTTTATGAATCTTGAATCCGCAACAGAAATTACATCAACGAATTGTCTATCATAAGTTGTTACAAGTAAAAATTTACCGTTATTAACAGCCTTTACATCAACCGGAATTGATTTTTGTGCTAATGAATAACTTGGAACAGCTTTTGCAGGTTCCAAAACTTGAATATTCTTAGAATAATTAGTCGTTACAAATAAAATACGATTCTTAAGTTGAGAAATCAGACTTTGAGGAATATCAGGTTCTGTTTCGGTTAAGAAATCTTCATATGAATCCGAATTTTCTATTCTTATTATATCTTCGTTCTTCGTATCAATTTTCAAGTTACCGATTATTCCCTTAATATTTTCAGGGATAATCAAACCACTCGGAACAAGCATATCTTGTGGTAATAAACCTGTTCTAACTTGTAGAGGAGGATTTGGCATATGCAATACTGTTCTATGCCCTTCACCATCAGACAACACCTTCATTAATACAAAATCATTATTAAAAATAACAACATCCGGTTCTTGCTTCAAATCAGCATTTGCAGGATGAGATTCTTTAATTTTTAATTTCGTAACATCTGAGAATAAAGAAGGATAAAGCGGTAAGTAAATTGTATTATCAGGAAATATTATAACACCATCAAACCTTATATCAGCTTGAGGAACTTTATCCAAAATATAAGCCCTAACATCTGCCGGTATTTTTGCGGCAAAAGAACTTGAGCAGCCTAATAGCATTATTGATAATAAAATTAAAAACTTCCGCATTTTCTCTCCATAACTATTCTTATATCTTATCATAAGTTTAGTTATTTAAAAACACCTTTGATACGTTCCTTTACAGAACCTTTTGCTTTGCGTCCTACTTGAATTTCATAAAGCTTTTGATAAAGTGCTTTTTCCTCATTTGAAATATGAGTTGGAGTTTTTACTCCGATCACAACAACATGCTCTCCACGAACTGATGGTTTTGATAAATTAGGGACACCTGCTCCACGGATTTTAACAGCTTCACCATGCTGAATTCCGGCAGGTATTGAAACTTCTCTATCACCATCTAATGTTTTTATTGTTACAGTATCACCCAATACTGCTTGTGCAGGTGTAATATCTAATTTTGTATAAACATTTATTCCATCACGTCTAAAGTATAAAGATGGTTTTACGTGAATTACGATGTATAAATCGCCTGCCACACCACCGTTAATACCTGCATCACCTTCATGTGCCAAGCGCATTCTTGAACCGTTATCAACACCGGCAGGAATTTTAACTTCAACTTTCTTTTCTACAGTTTTACGACCTTCTCCATGACAATCCGGACAAGGATCAGAAATTACAGAGCCCTTACCATGACAATGTGGACAGGTCACAATTTGAGTGAAATGACCAAGCACTGTTCTCGTAGTTTGCTGTACAGAACCAGAACCTCCGCAAGTTTTACAAACTTCCGGCTTAGCCCCTTCTTTAGCACCTGTTCCTTTACATGAAGAACAAACTTCTAAGTGATCAATTTTTATTTCTTTAGTTAAGCCAAAAACAGCTTCTTCAAATTCTAATTCAATATCAAGCCTTAAATCATCGCCTCTTTGAGGAGCATTCGGGTCAACTCTGCGTCCGCCGCCAAATCCACCAAAGCCGCCTCCGCCAAAGAATGAATTAAAGACTTCTTCTAAATCACCAAAACCACCTGCAAATGGTCCTTGGGTATTAAATCCGGCATTCTTAAGTCCGTCTTCTCCGAAACGGTCGTAAGTAGCACGCTTATCATCATCCATTAATGTTTCGTAAGCCTTACCTAATTCTTTAAATTTAGCCTCTGCTTCCGGTGCTTTATTTACATCAGGGTGCCACTTACGTGCCATTTTCCTGAAAGCTGATTTTATCTCATCCTTTGTGGCATTCTTTTCAATGCCTAATATTTCATAATAATCACTCATTGCTATTCTATATTTCCTTGTATTTATTCAGCTACAGCAACATTAACCAAAGTTGGTCTTAAAACTTTGTCGCCTAATTTATATCCCTTTTGCAATTCCGCAACAATTGTATGTTCTGGTTTGTCAGAAGTTGGAGTTTGCATAACTGCTTCATGGAAATTAGGGTCGAACTCTTCTCCTTCTGCTTTAATAGTTTCCAAACCGGCTTTTGTTAAAACATCTGTAAAATTTTTATAAGCCAAATTGTAACATTCTTTAACCTTTTCACAATCTTCAACTGTTTCGATTGCCTTTAGTCCTCTTTCAAAATTATCAAGAACTTCTATCATTTTCTTTAAAGTATTTTCTGCACCATACTTTAGCAAAGCTTCTTTTTCTTGTTCATGACGCTTTCTATAATTATCAAAGTCTGCAGCCAATCTAATATACTGATTGTTTAATTTATCATATTTTTCTTGAAGAGGATTTACTTCTTCTGTTTCATTTTCTTTATTATTTTCTGCTTCTTGTTCAGTTTCAGTATTTTCTACTGCAACACTATCTTCATCAGCTTTAGTTTCAGATTCTAAATTTTCTGTATCTTCAATATCAATTTTTTGTTCGTCATTTGATTTGAACGGGTTCTTCATAATATTCCTCCCTTACTATAATATTATATATGATAATTATACGCTATCAAATCGGATATGAAGGTAAAGTTTATTTTTTCTTAATGTTTTGTAGTGAAAGTTATTGGTGCATAAAATGCACCCTACAAATTTTCTACATTAATGCGTTCAATTAACGTAGTTTATTTTGTAAGTGTAGAGTGCATTTAATACACCAATAACTATTTAATAAGCCCCCACCCTAGCCC
>CABQIM010000006.1 GCA_902464375.1 uncultured bacterium
TTAAAGACAAAATTCCTCAGAAAATTGAAAGTGATTCAAAATCAATTTTATCTAAAATCATAGATAAGGAGCCGGCATGAAGTTTTTAGATGATTTAGCACTCTCCGAATCAGGAGGAAATTACAAAGCTTTCAACAAATACGGTTATGCAGGTAAATATCAGATGGGCGAAATGGCTATGATTGATGCAGGATATTATATAAAAAGAGGAAATTTCAACAACGACTGGAGCGGAAAATTTACAGGAAAAGACAGAGTTTATTCTATTAAAGACTTTCTTAACAATCCGCAGGCACAAGAAAATGCGCAATTAATTTTCAAGAAAAAACAATGGGGATATTTAAAAGCGATTGGGGCCGATAAATATTTAGGCAAAAAGATTAACGGATACATAATAACTCAATCAGGGCTTCTTGCAGGAGCACACCTTAAAGGCGCTGGTAGTGTTATCAAATATTTAAAATCCAATGGAAAATATAATCCGGCAGACGCATTTGGAACATCTGTAGAAAGTTATATGAAGCGTTTTGCCGGTTATGACGTATCAGAGATTTGCACATAGGGAGTGATTATGACTTTAACATTATTAGATTTATACAATTCTGCCGCAACGCAAGAATGGTCAATGTACGACAACGATGCAAATACGAGTGATGAATTAGAAAATTCACTTGTACTTGCAATCAACAAAGCCACGAGTGAAATTTTGTACTCTCACCCATTTAGTTTTAGAGAAAAAACTCACTTAATTATTACAATCCCGAATATCAATGTTTATGATTTGCCAAAAGGACTTATTAAAAAAAATAGTCTTGGGAGTTATTGTATTAAAATAAATTCGCAATCATTAAAGTTAGTGAATGATTTTATGGAAATAAAAACAGGAATTCCGGAGGAATTTTTAATTAAAGGTGAAAAATTGTATCTTAATCCTATTCCGGAAGAAAAATATATAATCACTATTGATTATACAACTTTAGCAATCGGAGAAAACAAGAATGGCGAAGAAATTTTTGCATTAAAAAAAGACTCTGATGTTTTGAATATTCCTGAACATTTAGAAGAACTTTTGAAAAATGCAATAATTGCAAGAACCATGTTGAATTCTATTGCATCTGAAACTGATGAGAATTATTCTGCTTACAAAAAACAATCAGAAACGGCTTACAGGTTATTAGTGAAATACGCTAAGGGGGTGGGGGTTGAAAAAGGGATAAAGATTTGAAATTTTGCATAAAAAAAAGCCCCAGAATGGGGCTTAAAACTTAATATAAGATGTAAGATTATATAAGAGAGTGTGTTGTTTTAGTTTAGAAGTTGAGGAGTTTAGAAGGAATTTTACCCCTCACCCGAAAATCTAAGTTTCGCAAAGCTCAACTTGATTTTCTACCCTCTCCCGCAAGGGGCGAGGGTACGCGCCAAACTGGTAGGTGTGCCTATGAGGCGGAGCTTGTAAACTCTATTCTGTCTTGTAGTGTTTTCAAGGAGCCGACCAAATGTCTACGTGCGTAGCACTTAGGCGATGAAGTTGTTACCAAATCTATTAGCACCGTAGAAGAAAGATTCTCTCATAACTTGTTGTAAGTTTCTTTTTCTAACGATTTTGTTACCGATTTTTGTGTTAGCGATATCTTCAACAGATTTTTGGTAGCAAGAGCTAACTAGAGAGTGAAGATATTTAGTAACTGAAGTTTCTTCGTTTGCTTCTTCTGGAGCAACTGTTTCTACTGCTTCAAATTCGTTGAAGAAGTTATCGATTGATTTGATTTCTTCGTTTGAAATTGTTTCTGTAGTGAATAACATTTGCTCTTGCCTCTCTTAATTATCTCTTATGTATATATAAAGTATTTAACTTTTTAAAAATTGCCTTTTTTGCTCTCAATTGTGAAGTTTTGTAACATTGAGTTTTAAAATCGGCTTTTTTTGAAACAAAAAGTAATAAAAAAATTATGAAAGGAATATGTAATGCAAAAAACAACGTTAATTTGCAACAATTTTTCCGGTATAAACAGGAGTAATTCAACATTTTCATCCGGAGTAATAACAGCAGAGAATATGCAAAATGTTGAATTATTTGCGACAGAAGTAAATGCTGGAGTCGGAATTCGGACATCAAAGGGGAATATTAGCGTTTGCGAATGTATTCCAAAAGATGAAATTATTATTAATATATTTGATAGTGTGCAGAAGGGAAATAATTATTTTTTTGTTCACACAGAAAACAAAAGTGAAGGAAAAATTTATTTATTTAATCCCGAAAGTAAAACCCTTACACTAAAATATTCAGGACTAAGTATAACTTCAAAATCTTGTGGGTGCGATGTTTCACAAGGTTGGGCTGATTTATGGGTGTTTTCTAATTCGGAAGAAATGTTGAGCATTGAATTAGAAAACTGTAATAGCGATGGTGAATTAGATGAAGTTAAGCTTATGGAGCTTAAAGACTCTGATGGTCGAGTAATAAAAGGAATGGGACTTGTTGTTTTCGCAGGGCGCTTGTGGGTATTTGATGGACAAGTATTGTGGTATTCCATGCAAGAAAATATTTACGACTTTGCTACATCTGATGCTAGTATTACAACATCTGCGGGATATATAGAATTTGTAAAAAACATTACTGCTATTTATCCGTATCTTGGTACATTAGCAGTTTTTCATTCTACTTCTTCTTGTTTGATAGCTAGAGATGAAGATGATTATTCTTTCTACAAAACAATGGAGTTCCCAGGAGGATGCGCTTCTTATAATTCATTGGTTTTTCACGGAACAGAATTGTATTTCTATGACGATTCAAAAAAAGGGATTTTTTGTTTTAAACAAGTAGTAAACGGAAATCAAACATTAGGCGAAAATATAGCGTTGGATATTCAAGATGAATTATTTGAAATCCCAAGTGGAAAAATCGGAGAAATAAAAACATTATCTATTGTAACTGCCGACAGGAATGAAGTTTGGTTTTTGCGTCCGGATAAAGAGGAAGACTATAGTCTTGTTTTAATTTATGACTATTTGAGAAAAAGTTGGGTAAAGAGAAAATGCCAAAAAATTAATTGTTTTGCAACTGTAAATGGGATTTTATATTCTGCCGGTAAAAAAATTTATGAAGAATATCAATCAAGCACATTTGATAATGAATTTATTGAATCTTTTTATAAATGTACGCCATTGAATTTTGGACGAGAAAATTATATCAAAATACTATCTTTCCCTCCGAAAGTAACACTGGATTTACACTACAGTAATAATTTTTATCTTGAATATATCAAAAACTACAATTCTACAACTTCAAAAACCAGAAGAGTTCATGCCAAAACATTAAAAAACTGTTTGTATTTCGATATCGGACATTGGGATACAAATTATTTTGCAATAAAAAATATTAATGCTGCAACGAAACTACCAACTTCTTATTTCAAAACTCTTCAAATAAAATTTTTCACCCTAAATGACGGTGATGATTTTTGCATAAGAAATATTGAGTTTTGCAAAATCAAAATAAAAACAATATAACAGAAAGGAAATAAAATGGGAAAACAATCTCAAACGACAACTAGGGTTTATGGAAATACAACTACTTCAAACCCGTATGCGACTGCTTCAACAAATAATTCCGGCACAACCAGTGCTTTCGCTCCAGGAAGCGCATTGGAAACAATTTATAACACTGTTAACAAAAATATGGACTCGTTATTAAATGATTATTTGAATCCGAACTTAAATTCAACAACAAATCAGGCGAAATTGAATTCTTTTGTGAATACTCTCAATAATACTACTGCTGCAAATTTGGAAAACAACATTATTAATCCACTTTCGAACAGAAATATGGTACGTTCTTCTCAAGCAACTGATTTATATAAAAATCTTGCAACATCTAACACCAATGCAACAGCCGACTTTGTAAATGATTTATTATCATCTTCTCAAGAAAATTCTGCCAAAATAATTAGTAACCTTTTATCTGCTTATATGAAAGGCTATGATGTAATTTCAGATATGCAAAAACAATCATTAAATACCAGCAAGGGTAACGCAACAACATCAACTAAGGTAGGAGATTCAGGAAGTTCTTCTATTGCAAACGCAGGAAATGTTGTTGATATTATCAGCAAGGTAATTAGTCTGTTCGGAAATAAAAGCTTGTAGGTGGATTATGAATAAAGACTTAATTTATAAATATGCGCCGGCGATACTTATGTTTATTGCAATAATTTTGCAATATAACCTTTTCGTAACTCCGGAAAAATTGGAGCATACACATCGAGAAATTTTGTCAGAAGTAGCACAAGTGTATATTACAAAATCCGAATTTGGAAATATGAAAGAACAAATTGTTGATATAAATCAAAAACTGGATAAAATTTATGACACGTTAATAAATGAAAGGAGGAAAGATGGCATTAACAACAATTAAATATGGTGAATTAGCTTCTTCCGAAATTATGAATAACAACTTTAAATATCTGGATGATAAAATAAGTAACCTTAATGAAACAGTTACTTCAAATAAAGCCGGCATGAATTCTAATATTGCCAGCATAAACTCTACAATAACAACTATTAACGAAAATATGACACAAAACGTGAAAAATCTTGAAGAGTCTATTAATAAAACAAAATCATTTTTTTCAGAAAGCGGGCTTTTTGTAACAACATATATAAATGGTGTTTCTTGGTATAAAGAATATTTTTCTGATTCAGAGAAAAAAACAAGAGTTTGGTTAGAACAAGGTGGAGTTTTAAATTCCAGAGGCAGCACGGCATTCTTAAAAAAATTTACAACCACAAATTATACTTTATTATTGGGAACACATTGTACATACTACGAAGGCGGCGGTATTTCAGGGAAAAGTACAAGTGGCTTTTCACATCATAATGGTAAAGGTTGGTCATATGATGTTGAATGGTATGCGTGTGGAAATTAGGAGGTTTTATGGCTTTTACAATTGATAACAAAGGTAATTTTACAATGATTCAAGGTGATAGTGGGAGTCTTGTTATTACCGGATTAAATATTTTAGAAAATTACAAAGTTTTCTTTGCTATTCAAGATAGAATGCGTAAACCTGTAGGAAAAGAGCTTGTTGTAAATAGTAATAAATCGGATTCCGTTATTTTTGAATTAACAGGAGAATATACTGATTTAATGACTGTTCCAAAAAATGAAGCTTTTGCTGTTTATTATTATGGAATTAAAGTATGTACTGATAATGGTTTAGAAGATACCTTATTGCTGGGCGAAAGTTCTATTGGAGAATTGAATACTATTACAGTATTTCCTAAGAAAGTTGAGGGGATTTAGTTATGAAAGTTAATGTAAGTGTAACATCTGCAGGAAATAAAAGTAACGCTGTAGTCCAATATCCTCAAACGTATTATGATAATATGGCTAAGCTTTGGGCTATTTCTTCGGAAATTATAAATGGTGAGGATTATTCTGCGAAACACTATGCAGAAGAAAGCAAAAAACAAATAGAGATTGCTACTGAAAAAGCAAATTTTGTGGCAGAACAAGCTACAATTGCCACAAATAAAGTAAATGAAGTAATCGATAGTGGCAATGAAGCTTTAAGCAATATTTCAGCGCAAGAAATTACCAGTAAAAATGCTGTAAATGCAGAAGGTAATACGCAAGTCGCAAGTGTGCAAAGTGAAGGTTTAATACAAATTAATAATGTAAAAAATCAAGGTTTAACCTCTATTAATTCTGTAAAAACTACAGGAACAGCACAAATTGATATGGTTAAAAAAGAAGGAACTAACCAAATTAATTTGACAAAAGCGCAAGTAGAAATTGCCACAGAGCAAGCAGAAATTAGTACAAATAAAGCAAATGAAGCCAAAAAAAGTGCAGAAACTGCAGCTGCAAGTGAAATTAATGCAAAAACAAGTGAAAATAATACTCTAGTGTATAAAAATTCTGCCATTAATAGTGCTCAAACAGCAATTGAAAAAGCCAAAATTGCGGAAAGTCAAGCAGTATTAGCAACTGAACAGGCTAAAAATGCATATACAAGTGCCGCTAATGCTAAAGAATATGCAAATTCTGCGAGTAATAGTGCTGAAAACGCAAAACAAAGTCAGGTTGCTTGTGAAAGTATTTTAAATAAGCTCGGAACTGCTATAAAAATTAAAGGACGTGTAAATTCTTTAAATAATTTGCCTATGTCAGGAAATTTAGATGGAGATGCCTATCTTGTCGGTGAGGATGGTTTAGATGCATACCCTGAATATTATTGGTATCTAAATCATTGGGAATTTTTAGGAACTTCCGGAGGTGGAGGTACTTGGGGAACAATTACCGGCGATATTTCAGCTCAAGAAGATTTGGCTACTGCGTTAAATAATAAACAAAATACTATTGTCGATTTAGCAACAATAAGAACCGGTGCAGCTAAAGGTGCTACAGCGGTACAACCGACTAGTCTGGCAAAAGTAGCAACAACCGGAAGTTATAACGATTTGAGTAATAAACCAACAATTCCTACTGTTAATAATGGTATGTTAACAATACAGAAAAACGGTGTAAATGTTAAAACTTTTACGGCCAATCAATCTGCAAGTGTTACAGCAAATATAGTTGTACCTACAAAAATATCTGAATTGACTAATGATAGTAACTATATTACAAGTAGTGCGAGCATTACAGGTAATGCCGCAACAGCAACTAAAGCTACACAGGATGCATCCGGACGTGTTTTTACTACTACATATGCAACTAAAACTGAAGCTAAATATACTGCAGGAACAGGTATAACTATAACAAATAATGTTATTTCAACTAGCAAACCGGCAAATATTCATTTTGTTACAGAAACATACATAAATGGTACCAGCTGGTATCGTTTATATGATGATAATTGGTGTGAACAAGGAGGATATGCTGCAGATAATTCTAGTGTTATATTTTTAAAACCCTATACTAACAACAGCTATACTTTAATTGGTTCTGGTGTTACTGGTTCTGCAAACGGTCCTCAGTATCGACAAATAATGCCGAACTCAAAGAGCGCAACAGGATTTAGCAGTACTGTTGCAGGGGGTGTTGGTGTCTGGTGGCAAGCAAGTGGATATATAAAATAGAAAGGATTATTATGTCATATAGATTAGAAAAACCATATACAGAAAAACAAAAAGCAGATTTTATCGTTGAATATAATCATATACTCGGATTAAAAATTGAAGAAACCAGTGCCGGATTATTTGCGCTTGAAGATAATGAATTAATGCTAAATGGAGAAATAATAACAAATCCGAATTATGAAAAAGAACTCTTAGAAAAAGAAAGTGAACGCATATCAAAATTAACTTGTACAAAACGCAATTTTGCATTAATGTTGCAAAAATTAGGAATTACTTATTCTCAATTAAAAGATTTAATTTCTAAAAATGAACAAGCTCTTTTAGAATGGGATTTGTGCGTAGAGTTGGAACGATCTAACCCTTTGCTTGATAAAATGGCTGCAGAATTAGATATCATGCCGGAAACTTTAGATAAAATGTTCAAATACGCAAACGGCGAACTCGATTCATTCTGGGAGGATTAATTATGTTTGAATATTATTCTAACAACAGGGTCGGTATATTTTTTAGCGAGAATCCACATATTAGCATAAGATACTACATTCCATCGATGACAGAAGATGAACGCAAATCAATTGAGAAATATCCTTTTATTAATAAAAAGAACCTGCAAGTCCGATTAGTGGATTATAAAAAAGACAAAACATACAATTTTCAAATTCCAAAAGGATATTGTTACGACGGGGCTTCAATTCCCCGTCTTTTTTGGCGAATAATAGGTTCTAAAACTGACAATCGTTTTTTAATTCCTGCACTAATACATGATATTTTATGCGAAAACCACTCTTTCATTGAAAATGACAGAAAATTTTCGACAGAAGTATTCAATGCACTTCTTGAAGCAAGCGAAGTTAATGTTTTTAAAAGGTTTTTAATGAAAAATTCTGTTGATTATTTTCAAAGAACACAAAAATGGAGATAAAATGGTTACATATAAACTATTAGATAAACAACGGGAATTTATTGAAATTCCGCATTCAAACTCTCTTGATGTAGCAATTTATCAAGGTGGCTACGGGAGCGGAAAAACTTGGTGCGGTTCTCTACTTGGCATATTACTTGCAAAAAAATATCCGGCATCAAAAGGTTTAGTCGGAGCAAAAGAATACGAACTTGTTAGAAAAACGACTCTCGTTTCATACCTTGAACACCTCGAAAATCTTGGCTACATTATGGATAAAGACTATACATATAATAAAGTCGACAAAGTTATAAAATTTTCAAACGGTTCAGAAATCCTATTTTCTGCCCTTGATGATCCTGAAAAATTCAAATCCCTAAACTTGCATTGGGCAGAAATTGAAGAAGCATCACAAATCTCGGATTCGTCATTCAAGCAGTTAATCGGACGTCTTAGAAACACATATCGAGGTAAAAATTGGGTTGATTTTCGTTATCGTTTATTTGGACACACAAACCCGCAAGCTGATAAAGGTTGGATTTGGCAAAGATTTGTTGAGCATTCAAAAGAAAATTACAGGTTAATAATTGCACCAACAACAAATAACATATACTTACCGCCTCATTTTATACAATCAATGAAAGACAGTTTTGATGAAGAGTACTACAAAATAAATGTTTTAGGAGAATTTGGCGATTACTCGTCAGGTTTGGTCGTGAAAGGTTTTAGCGATAAAAACAAATTACATCTCAAATACAATCCTAATTTGCCACTTCATTTAACCTGTGATTTCAATGTAGACCCAATGTGTTGGGGAATTGCACACAAAGATGATGAGAATGTTTATTTCTTTGATGAAATTGTTATTGAAAACACATCCACGCAACAATGCATAGAAGAATTTATACGAAGATATCCAAATCATAAGTCAGAAATTATAATCAACGGTGATGCCTCCGGCGACAATCGAAGCACACAAAGTGAGTACACAAATTATGCAATAATCAAGAATGCGTTAAAAAATCATGGATACAACAACATCAAATTTAAGCTTCGAGAATACAATCCACCGATACTAAATAGAATATCCGCTTTCAATGCCAGAGTGCGAAATTCGAGCGGAGAGTGTCATTTATTTATTGACCCGAGAAGATGCAAGTGGATTTTGTACAACATCTACAATCTTTCGTTCAAAGAAGGTACAAGCATTGTCGATGTGCCAACACACTCACAGATAAAAAGTAACAGAGATTTTAAATTTCTTGAACATCCATTCGACGCCATAAGCTATCTTGTAGAATATTACTGGCGCATTGTAGTGCTACGCACGTAGGTACTACGTACGTAGACACAACTGTCGGACGCTTCGTAAAAATTACAAGAGTGTTTTATAATCAACAGAAATCGGAATTGGAACCAACCTTGAATAAAATTTATACTCGTTATAAGTCTTAGGTAGCGATTTCCAATATCTATAAATAATTTTACCCTCAGCTTTTAACTGCTTTACAAGCTCATCAGCTTCCGATATTGAACCGGCAAGATATGGATAGCAAAATGGTATAGAATCATTATTTAATTCTATTCTTAACAAATTTGTATTTTTATATCGTTCATGTAATTGCATGAACTTGTTTCTTCTACACGTATCAGGCATATTTGTATTTTTTTCATTCGAAAAATACAAATATGCCTTTTCTTTTGTTGGTATAAATTTCCTTGCAGAATTAAAACTTGCCCATCCGGAAGGTTGAGCAAAATATGCATGTGCATTATCGACAATTAATTTTGGATAAGTTTGTGTAAGCCTTGCCACATTCTTGTCACAAATTCCAAAATAATTCGGATATAGAATGTAAGCCTCTTTTTCAAACTCCAGAGATGGCATAAAATCATCATCTATATGATAAAACTTTGGTTTACAATCCTCTAAAAAAACACTATGTCGAATAACTTCGCACAAATAATACGGAATATAAATTTCCTTAATTTTATATGTTTTTATCAAATACCTGAGTGCATTTCTTGCATAATCAAATTCCAACATAATATTTCCTACTTTAGCCAATCAACAAGATTTCTAATCTCGCCATAATCAAAATCTTTTAAAACTTGCGGAGTATCTAAATTTTCTAAAACAGGATTAATATTTATCTCACCGTTTCCATAAACTTTGTGATAGTTTTTACCGCTATTTACACAATAAGGGACTTTTACAGTTTTATCATTGCATAAATACGCAATACCATGAACTCGACAAATTATCGGGCGATAGGAGTAAACAGAACATCGTGTATCAACCAAAAAGGGACACGCTCCACCTTTTTCAATATTCTTTAAATTTTCTTGTACTTGCTTTTTAACCTTGTTATCAAGTTCTATAAAACCTTGCATCAAATATTCCAGTTCTAAATTTGAAATCGGATAATCACCTTTTTCGCAACATTCAGAACAACCACAAGCACAACAAATATAGTCTTTATGAGCTTCAAAATAAGATTTCAATTTTTCATCAAAAGATTTTAAAAAAGCTCTATAATCATTAAGCACAATAAGACACCACTAGTGTTTAGCCCAAAAACGTCCCCAGAAATTTCTGGAAGCTTTGCTTTCCAAATGTTCTATTCTTTGAGAAAGTTCTCTATTATGTTCCAAAAGTTCTTGAACCTGTTTTGCCAAAATCTCATTATCTCTTTTGTATCCACCGGCTTCAATTAATTTTGTTGCCATATCGGAATTTGTAATATCGTCACTAATTTTTTTAGCCACGGCTTCTGCCAACATTTGTAAAGTCTGAGAAGACACATCCAATGTAAAGCTCTTGCCTTGTTGTGGAATGGCTTCTGTCTTAGCCTCGTCTGTAACAGCAACATCTGTTGAATTTTCTTGCTTGTTTTCTATAACATCACTTACAATCAGTGGCTGAATAGGCTGTACCGGCTCATCATTCTTTTCAACTTTAGCTTCCATTCTTGATAATTTAGTTATAATCTGTTCATCACTATAACCTTGAGCCTTCAAAGAAATTCCTTTTTTAATTTTCTCTAAAGCCAAATCATCATAGAATTCTAAACCATCTTCGTCTTCATAAATTGATTCAATTTTCCAATCCTGAAAAAACAAATCCAGCGAATGATTATCAATATAATAATTCTCAGAATTTAATGTCTTCAAAATAGATTCTCTGTTAAACATCCGCTATTCCCCTTTAAGTCTTATATTTATATCCCTATATTCTGCCGGTATGTCTTGCCATATCACGTTCTTGAGTCTTTTTAGTAAGAGCTTCGCGCTTGTCATACAGCTTTTTACCTTTAGCCAAGCCTATCTCAATCTTAGCAAAACCATGTGTTAAAAACAATTCTAAAGGTACAATTGTTACACCATCTTTTTTTACTTTGTCTTGGATTTTCAAGATTTCTCTTTTCTGCAGCAAAAGCTTCCTTACTCTATCAGGTTTGTGATTATATCTATTACCTTGTTCGTAAGGCGAAATGTGCATTCCGTATAAGAAAATTTCATTATCTTCGATTTTTGCAAACGAATCTTTCAGATTAATCATTCCCTTTCTGATAGATTTAATTTCAGTTCCGGTTAACACAATCCCTGCAATAAATTTATCAAAAATCAAAAAATCATGAAAAGCTTTTCTGTTTGTAGATATGACCTTTTTATCCATAGGTGTATTATAATTCAAATTTTATTGTTTGTATAGAGTTTTAATTTAGAATTTCTTCTCTAATCATAGTAAGGTACATTTCCATAAACTCAATCTGTGATTTCCGTGGCAATCCAATAGTTAAAAACAATCATTCTGGCTTGCCACTTCACGAATATTCCTCGCAATAACGCGCTATCATTAGTCTTAGCCATTATTAACTAGTTACTATACTTTGCCCCTTGTCTTGAATCGCGTCTTAAAAATTCTCTATCAATCTTATTTAAACAATCCAATTTTTTACCAATCCATCTCGGAGAAACAAGTTCTGTGCGCAAACCATTACCGGCAAGTCTATGGATAGTAGTTTTTGGTGGCAAATATTCCAAGAAATCACAAACTGTACTTACATACTCATCTTCTGTCATAAAATCAAGTTCACCGTTTCTGTACATATCGGCCACTTTAGTACCTTCCAGAGCACAAAGCATATGAATTTTAACCCCATCCGGTTCAAGTTTGGCAATAGTCTGAGCTGTTTCCATCATCTCGTCATATGTTTCAAAAAGATTCAATATTACGTGCAAACAAATATTCACACCGCTATAATTTCTAGTCTTCTCATAAGCTTCTAAAAAACATTTATAATCGTGCCCACGATTAATTTTTAAGAGAGTTTTATCATGAACAGTCTGCAAACCGTATTCAATCCAAGTATAATAATCCGGTGCAAAAGAAGCAACCAACTTCAATTTATCATCATCTACACAATCCGGACGTGTCCCAATTGAAAGCCCAACTATATCAGGATGATTGAGCGAAGCTGTATAAATTTTTTCTAATTCTTCTACCGGCTTATAAGTGTTAGAAAAAGCTTGAAAATAAGACATAAATTTTTCTGCTTTAAACCTCTTTGCAAGAGTTTCTGCTCCTATTTTAACCTGTTCTTCTATACTCAACAGATTAGAATGCGCTTGTGAAAAACTTCCGCCATCATCACAAAAAATACATCCGCAATTTGAAATTGTTCCATCACGATTAGGACAGGAGAATCCGGCATCAAGTGTAATTTTATATACCTTTGCGCCAAATTTTTTCTTCAAAAAACTGCTAAACTGATTATATCTTTTTTCTTCCATTATACGTTTATCAAATACCAAGTCACTAATGTCAAATAAATAGCCAAACCGATAACATCAATTGTTGTTGCAATCACAGGACCTGACGCTACAGCTGGATCAATATTTATTTTTTTCAAAATAAGCGGTGTGCAAGTACCAATCATTGTCGCAATTGTCATATTGAGCGACATTGCAATACCAACAATCAAGCCTAATTCCAAATTATGCTGCCATCCCCAAGTTACAAGAGTAACCAAAATTCCAAATATCGCACCAATACTCAATCCGGTAACAGTTTCTCTCATGATTTGGTGCCAGCCTGAATTCAAAGTAATTTGTCCCGTTGACATACCACGAACCATAAGTGTAATACTTTGAGTCCCGATGTTTCCGCCCAACCCAGCCAATAGCGGCATAAATGCAGCAATAATCGGAAGAGCCGTAAAAGATTTGTCATACTTATTAGTTACTGTAACAGCGATAAATTCACCAATCAAAGTAATAAATAGCCAAGGAACACGCGCTTTTATTGAATGCGCCAAACTACCGGTTAAGATATCGTCATCATCGTCACCCAAGTCCGTAACGATACCGGATGATGTATAGATTTCATCTGTAGTTTCTTCTTCAATAATATCCTGAACGTCATCCCAAGTAACAATACCTTTCAAATGGTCATACAAGTCGACAACCGGCAGCGCATTAAATTGATATTTCATAAAAATATCTGCAATATGTTCCTGATAGTCATCAACATGGACTTTAACCAAATCTCTGGACATTATATCTGACACATTAAGATGAAATGGCGTAGTTAAAAGATTTCTCAAAGAAACAACGCCGACAAGGTGATTATGTTTATCTACAACGTAAACATAATAAAGTTCCATATTCTCTTTTTCTGCCTTAATACGAATTGTTTCCAAAGCTTCTTTTACCGTCATGTTGTCATAAACAGTAAGAACCAACGGGGTCATAATACCACCGGCGGTATCTTCGTTATAAGTCAGCAATTCTCGAACTTCAGAAGAGAATTTCTTAGGCAATTGGTTTAAATAAGCCTGAGATTCATCCTCTTCCATATCACCCAAAACGTCCGCAGCTTCATCGTGAGGCAATTTTGAAATCAAACGTGATGCCAAATCGGTATCTATTTCGCCTAAAATTTCGACTTGAAGCTGTGGCGGAAGATATTCAATAACATCAGCGGCTTTTTCTTCTTCAATCAGAGGAAAGCATTTAAGCCTTTCTTCCGGTTTTAGCTGTTGAATTATATCTGCCAAATCCGCTGAGTGATACGTATTGAGTTCGTCACTCAGTTGTTTATCAGACTCATTATCTATGAGTTCTTGTATTCTATCTATTGTATTTTCATTATTTGGCATTTTTAATTCTCTTATCTCTTTAACTCATCATTGCGAAGAGCTATATTATTTTGGGTAACGAAGCAATCCAAATTAATACTTATCTGTAATTCGTAAATTGTAATGGAGCATCATATTTATCTTCATTTTTGCGAAGCAATTGGATTACAGTCTGCAAATCATCTCTGCTTTTACCTGATACTCTAACTTGTTCTCCTTGGATTGAAGCTTGTACTTTCAACTTAGAATCTTTAATATCAGCAACAATTTTTTTAGCTAAATCTTGTGTAAGTCCTTTTTTGAGATTAAACACTTGTCTTACATTTCCGCCAAGGGCATTTTCAATAGTTTGTGCGTCAAGAATTTTAATGCTGATTCCACGCTTAATTAGTTTTGATTGCAGAATTTCAAAAATATTTCTCAACTTCATTTCATCATTTGTAGTAATTGTAATCGCTTTATCAGCCTCTAAATCAATAGAAGAATTAGAATTCTTCAAATCAAAACGCGACGTTAAATCTCTTTTAACCTGATCCACCGCATTAACAAGTTCTTGTTTATCAAATTCAGAAACAACATCAAAACTGCAATCTTTTGCCATATTTTGCACTCCTATACTACTATCTGTTTAATAATAGCATAAAAACGCAATTGTATAAATTAATACAAGACAGCTTCTTACCCAAGCCTCTGTGCATTTAATTATCCACCAAATACATTATGCAAAAATCTTTGCCACCAAGACGGATTAAAAGAATTCTTAGGTTCCGGAACAAATGGTTTCGGGAATTCTTGAATATAGGGGCTTTTTCTAAAACAGTCTTCACACCCATATTTTGATTGATAATACTGAAAAACATTACCGGAGCCGGACATACCTCCACCCATTCCCATTGTATTCATTCCTGACATACCGGAAAAACCGTTACCAAAATTTACTGCCATAACAATACCTTTATAATTACTACACTATCTATATAAAAACTTTTTTCTCCGAACAATTGCTCTTTCGTGAAGATTTGTTACGCAATTTTACGAAATTTTAAATTATCCACATGGGGGTGTTCACAAATTCGCTTGTAATGTGTATGATAGATATATGATAAATTTAGAGGATTTATATTCAGAAGTCCCGCCGACAAAACTTAGAAATATAGATGAAAAGTTCCGTCCGGCACAGACTTCACCATTTTGGTTGTGGGTTGCAGACAGGTTTTTTTATGGAATGTTAGAGAATCGTTTCTACGCATTCCGCTATAAAGGCTGCGAAAAATTCTACAACAGAGATATGGACGCACCTATTATTTTATTTGCACCTCATAGCAATTGGTGGGATGGAATTGTAGGGTATAACATTTGCAACAGAATTTTCAAAAAAGAAATTCGTTTGATGGTAGAAGAGCTAAATCGTTTTCCACTTCTTAGACGTGGAGGTGCTTATAATGTTAATAAAAAATCACCTCAGGCATCTATGCAGGCACTTAAATATTCTGTAGAAGTTTTGGGTGATAAAAATAATATTTTGTACATTTTCCCACAAGGTATTATTAAACCGCCAAACTTCCGTCCAATTGAGTTCCAATCTGGGCTCACATATATAGCAGAAAAAGCAACAAGAAAGTACGGTAAAATATACTTAATGCCTGTTGCAGTAAATTATATGTTCTTACGCGATAACAGACCGGAAGTTCTTGTTGAATTTGGCGATCCGATTGAATTGGATGACGATAAACCGGATAGAAAGCAATACACAGAATTTTTATCACACAAACTTGAAGCATTATGTGACAAACAATTCTATGAAATTAGCAAAGGTCAACTCAAAGGTTACGACACTTTGTTCCAAAGAAAACTTAAGTGGTACAGAAGAATAGAACAACGACTCAAAAAAATTGAGGTTAAAGGTTCCGGAGTTTAAGTTTATTGTTATGCCACTGCTTTTATAGCTTAGATACGACCGCCCTAATCAAGGAGCTACGAATGCGGGTAGGTTTTATTCTTGTTAAAATTTTAATAAAATAGCCAGTAGTTGCAACTACAATAGTGGCGCGTCCCCTCTCCTCGGGGGAGGGGACGCGCCATAATTGTTTTAACAAGTTCCGCTCTACCGCCCTAATCTGGGAGGTCACAGTCGTGCGAACGACAGTGAGCTACAAATGCGGGTGGGTATCAGCTCATTGCAAACACATTAATTAATCAAAATTCAAAATTAAAATCCTATAACTAATTTATTGTCAGTTTCTTTCATCAAGCAAGTTTTTTCAGTCTTGCAATAATTTCGTCTATTTCTTTTTCCCAGCTTATACAATCTTGTTGTTTGAAGATTTCTACGCTATCATACCAAGGCGTTGTTTTGGTATCCTTAAACCATCTCCAATCTGCTGCATAAGGTAAAAGCAAAAATGTTTTAACGTCCAAAGCTCCGGCTAAATGAGCAACAGAAGTATCAACTGTCACAACAACATCCATTGCCATTAATGCAGCAGCTGTATCAGAAAAATCAGCAAAATCCTTTGCCAAATTTATCATTTGCGGATATCTTTCATTACCATTCAAAGTATCATCTTTTTGGAATGAATAAATTTGGATTTCATCCATTTCAAGCATTTTTTCAAAAAATCTTATATTTATTGTGCGATTAATCATCGTTCTAATCGCAGCACTGCCGGCTTCCCAACAGAAACCGACTTTCAATTTATCGCATTCAATTTTTGCAGATTTTGATTTCAAGTAACCTTGTGATAATGGAATTTCTGAAAAATCCATCCCTAACACATAAGGCAAATCTGCTATAAATATAGTTTGAACATCCAGATTCAATTCTTCATATTTTACAAAATTTATATTCGAAAAATTCGCCTCAAAAAGAGATTTAAGTCCTTCTCTTGTGCCGACATTAATTTTTCTTTCGCCCAAATAGGGCAAATAACGAGAAAACATAATATGGTCGCCAAAACCTTGGTCACAAATTATATTTATCTCTTTATCGAGAGCAAAATTTGGCTGCCACAAGTTTTTTGCCAAATCTTTATAACGCGACTTGTCACGTTTGAAATACAAATTATATCCTTCTTGGAATTTCTTTTGTGTTAAATAACACATTCCGAGAGAAGTTTGCGTATTTATATCATTCGGAAAATTCTGGAGCATTTTTTTGTAATGAGCTTCAGCTTCTTCATATTCGCCCAATTTTTGTGCACTCACCGCTATATTATAATCAGCTTCCTTTGTACCCAAATCCGCTGCAGCCTTATAACATTCTTTTGCTTGTCTATCATCACAATAAATCAGTTCTTTTAAGTACCCCAAATGGAACCACAAAGAAGCAGAATCCGGCATTTTCTTAATAGATTCTACGCAAAGTTTTTCAGCTTCAAGAAGTTTGCCGCCATGAGTAAGCGCCTTTACCTTATTAGCAATCGCACGAACATCATCCGGATAAAGTTCATACATTTTATTTGCAAACTCAACAGCTTTTTTGTAAGACTGGATTTCAAACAAACACAAAATCAGCTTGTTATAAATATCAGGATTTTGTCCAAGTTCAATAGACTCCTCTAAATACTTTGCAGATTCTTCAAAATTTCCACACTCGAGTTCTGCAACACCCAAAGCAGAAAGAGTACCAAAACTCGGGTTCTTTTCCGCTGCTTTTGTCAAAATTTCGCAAGCTTTAGAATACTCACCAATATTTACATAAAACAAACCGAAGACCGACAGTAAATTCGCGTCATTCGGATTTGTTTTCAGCATATTTTCATAAATATTTTTAGCTTCTTGAATTTTTCCTTGTTGAGTTAAAAGGATTGCTTGTTGTATTTTAGCAATATCAATCATAATCCAAGTCCTTGCAAAAATCCGCAAATAATTCCTTGCAGAATTTGAAGCAAAATAATCGCTATAACAGGAGAGATATCAAGCATTCCGCCAATTGGTGGAATCACCCCTCTAAAAAGGTTCAAAAATGGATCTGTAACAGAACGCACCCATTTTTGCGGCTGACTTTCCCAATCTACATTAGGCAGCCAAGTCATAAAAATTCTTACAATAAGCAATATATAATACAGATAAAATAACTGATTAATAGCTCTTGATAACATCTGATATTCCTCACTTTAATTATTATAATTGTGAATTTTTGCGAGTTTGAGCACAAGCACAATTATTATTTTCAGCAGGTATTTTTTCAATCATACTAAATAATAATTTTTTCAAATTATCCAAGTTGTTATTGAACACTTCAATAACTTCATGGTGAGAAACAGGAGGAACATCACCAACAAGTCCTGCATCATAGTCTGTAATCAAAGAAATATTTAGTGGACACATATCCATTTCTTTAACAAGATATGCTTCTGGGAATGCTGTCATATTAATTACTTCCCAACCTTGACCTGTAAAGAATTTTGATTCTGCTTTAGTAGAGAATCTTGGACCATTGATTACTACAACTGTACCTGTTTCATGAACAGTAATTCCTAATTCTTTTGCGGTATCAATAGCAATTTTTCTCAATTCCGGACAATAAGTTTCAGCAGCAGATGGGTGAGTTACAATAGGTCCTTCAAAGAAAGTTGTTTTTCTTCCATCTGTCCAATCTACAAATTGGTCACAAATTACAAAATGTCCTGGAGCAACGTGTTTTTGTAAGCTACCGGCTGCGCAAGGTGAAATAACTCGAGTACAACCAACTTCTTTCATAGCCCAAACGTTAGCTCTGTAATTAATTAAATGAGGCAAAATAGTATGACTTCTGCCGTGACGTGGCATAAATGCAACTTTATGAGCGCCAATTTTACCGATGAATAAACTATCAGATGGCATTCCATAAGGAGTTTCTATTTTAACTTCTTTGATATCATCTAAAAACTTGTAAAAACCTGAACCACCAAAAACACCAATATCTGCTAATTTTTCCATTTAATTAATTCCTTTCGTTTCTTTCTACTTTGTAAATTTATTCTAACATAAAAATATTCAAGTCGAAAAGTTAATAAGTTATTTAAGGAGAATTTTCAGGCAGAATTTTTTCAAAAGAAAAGCCGGATATTTCTATCCGGTTGTATCCCTATATTACTTAATCGTAGTTTACTTAATCGTAAATTATACTCCGTGTGGGCTTCCGCCCTATAGCTTGTTTATGGGGGGCTTGTGAATTAGCTTCCTTTTTTAAGAATTAGCCCCCTCCCTAGCCCTCCCCCAAGGAGAGGGAACGCGCCCTACTTGTAATTCCACTTCGAGGCGGAGCCTGTAGTATTTATACAATCCTGTAGTTTTCACCAAGCAGCCGACAATAATGTCTACGTGCGTAGCACCTGTCACAATGGATTTGTAGCAACAAAACAATCTAGTAAGTTGTCTACGTGCGTTATTCAATTTTCACTTTAATTTTGTAGTCCCACTTTGAGGCGAAGCTTGTAATTTTTATACCATTTTGTAGCTTCTACCTAGCAGCCGACCCAATGTCTACGTGCGTAGCACCGTAGCACTATTTGATGACGGTGAAGAATTTGAATTCAGCAGGCATTAGTTTTCCGAAAGAAAGAGAGTTTGTTGCTGCAACAAATTTTTCTTCCAGATAATCAGTACCATCAAATCTGAATTCTGAAACAATTGAATAATCGCATGAAAGTTCAATTGTTTTATCAAAGACTTCTCTGCCTTCTCTTTCTTCAGTCCAGCTGTTTCCATTTTCATCTTCTTGACGGAATTTTTCGTGCGGATTGTTGAAGTTTGCTACAACAAGAATAGAATTTTTAAGCCCTTCTTTTTGTATTTGCCATACTACAAATCCATCTTCATCCTGCCTGATAATGTGAGCTTCACCATCAGTTATAACTGGAGTGTTTTTTACAAATCTATCAAGTGCGTCGAATTTTGAGAAGAAATCGTAATCCTTTGCACGCTTCATAGAAACTTCGTTACCGATAATATATTCCATGCCGGTAGCTGTGAATGACTCATCACCATCAATATACATTACAGGTCTTTGTGCATTACGTCCTCCCGGAAGAAATTTGAATTTGAACCATTTGAACAACGCACCTTGCTGAGTTAATTGAGCAGGGTATCTGTCAAAAGCCTCAAACTCACCATCTTGGTTGTTATATGTTTTAAGAATTGATAACGGAGTAGATTTTTTAGAAGTTGAATTGTAGTTTGCAAGCTCTAAATTTTCTTCCGCAATAACTTCTGGTGTCTTGTAGCTTTGAGCAGGAATATCATTACCCCAAAGAACATCAAAATTCATATCTTCGTGATATTCTTTGAAAGATTTTTCTCCTAACATATATTCTGCAAGAGTTGCAAAGTAAGGAATTTTATCCTTCATTGCAGTGTTTAACATTCCTAAAACTTTTCTTGGCGCTCTGTAGCTAATTGGAACACCGTCTTTTTCAGAAACTTCATCAACAATGTGGTCAATGTGATCTACTCTAAAACCATCAAAGTTGAATTCTTCTTGAAGATTCTTCATGTAATCGATAAAGAATTTGATTACGTCATTATTATACTTACCATTTTCAAGGCATACAAAATAGTATGGAGTTTGACAATCGAGGTTCGCAAAATGAGTTACATCTTCACCATCGAACTTGTAATGTTTGAAAGTAGGATAAGAAGCGCCCTCGCTCATTCTATCAAAAACAGGAACACCGGCAGAACACCAAGCGCCTCCCGGAGCCGGCCACATACCTTCGTGTATCAAACCTTGAATAATTTCACCTTGGTTTTTAATATCGTCTTCTGAAAGTTTTTTGCCGTGGCTATTTCCTGTCAACTTATTAATTATACTTTTTGCTTTTTTATGTAATTTATCTTGAATGCTCTTTTCTAACATAGAATTAGATAAGAAAATCTTTGTTTCTTTTAAAGATTCATCTATTTCATTAAATATATTTTGATAATGTTCTGTTAAATCTCCATAGCTTTCGCCCTTTAGAGCTTTTTTGTAGATTCCGCTTACAATTGCCAAATCATCTTTTGAAAACTTATCACTCAATTCTGATGCCGCTTCATCAATATGTTTTACCAATTCTTCGATTAGAGCATTTATATCAAACCATCTTGCACAATCAACATTTGTTAAAACAACTTTTGAAAATCTTCCTGTTTGCGGAAGGATATCATAAATTACAGGATGGCCTGCAAGTTGTGCCAATTGAATAAACAATTTCATTTGCTCGTCTGCATTTGCACCTGTTTTTTCTAAAATATTTTTATCTTCCAAATTAGGGCTAACGCAACTTGCAGTTGGAAGATAAGCACAACCGAATTCTCTCGGATGGAATGGAGTAAGATACATTGTTGTTCCAAAAATATTGCTGCTTAAGTTACCTGAAGGCAAAATTAGTAACTCTCTTAACCAATCCATAAATTTTCCGCAATCGTCAGAATTATTACCGTTGCCTAAACCTGCTAGATTAATTAACTTGATATCGTGTCCTTCTTTTTGTAACCAACTTGAATTTTTCACA
This sequence comes from uncultured bacterium, assembly GCA_902464375.1. Taxonomy (GTDB): domain Bacteria; phylum Cyanobacteriota; class Vampirovibrionia; order Gastranaerophilales; family Gastranaerophilaceae; genus CAG-196. The sequence continues at coordinate 21,603 of CABQIM010000006.1, forward strand.
TTGTTTCTGGCAAGAACGCTTGTTTTTGAAAAATCAAAGCTTCCGTTTGAAAATACACCATTTGCTTCCCACTTAGATTCTAGAGCAAATAAAACTTCTGCATCAGATAATTCTTCAAGAGCTTTAATTTGCGGATAAGGTAGATACCCATATCTTGTCATTGTTGATTTTAAATACTCTTTTCTTTCTTCTGAAATGGATTCGAATGAATTCATTTCTCTTAATTTTGAATAAAAATTGTTTAAATTTTCACACACATTTACAGTGTCTTTCTTAAACAAAAAATCTAACATAGGGTTCTCCTTTAAGTAATATGTGATTGCTGGATATAAATTTATACAAAGATAATATCATGCATATATATTTTTTACAAACAAATAAAATTAAATGTAAAGTTTTATTACGCAAATATCAAAATATTAATTTTGTGTTTTTAATGCCAATATGATTACGTTTACAAGCAGACATCAAGAAATTAGAAAAGCAGATTTAATAACACGAAAAGCACATTCGATTTATCCTCACATTTCAGAAAGTAGAATTTCTGCAATAATTGCTCAAGACAAGGTTAAAGAATTATTTTGGGGACAAATGTCAATGGAATATGCTTTGAAATTTGCCGGTGAAAGATTAAAGATGGAAGATGATGAAAAAAATCTTTATCAACATATAATTGATACGATGAAAAAAGGTTTAGGAAACTGTGCGGAAGAAGCTAAATTGGCAGAACTTATCGGAAAAATCAGCGGAATAAAAAATATTTATTCCGGCTCAATATTTGCCGGCAAAGGTTTTGCAAAACACGATGTTGCGTTCATTACAGATAAAGAAATAAAGGAAAATAAAAAATATCAATTTAAAAATAAAGAAGCTTTAATTATTGACCCTTGGCTTGGAATTACAGAGTTTGCGGGAAATTATTTTAAAATGATTAAAACAACTTTTGCCAAACTTTTAGAAATTAGAGGGAATTCAAAACCTTATATTAAACCTGATTTTTCTTCCAAACTTACGAAAGCTAAAATTAGAAATTTTAGAAAAAAGTATTCGGAATTAATTATAGATTTTAGCAACAAAAAATGCTAAAATGAGTTTATGAAAATTTGTTTTATACCAATAGATAATCGTCCGGTTTGTTATCACTTAGCTAAAGATATTGCTGCGATTGATAAAGATATTGAACTATTAATTCCACCTAGAGAATATCTTGGAGATTTGAAAAAGAACGCAAAAGTTGATTTAATCATTGATTGGCTAAAAAAACTCTCTGATTGCGATGCGATGATTTTATCACTTGATACTCTTGCTTATGGTGGCTTAATTCCTTCTCGCAGGGGAGTTGATGAAAATGGCAATATTGAAACTTATAAAGATATCAAAAATCGAATTGAACGTTTTAAACCTCTGTTAGCAGGTAAAAAAGTTTACGCTTTTTCTAGCATAATGAGAATTTCTAACAACAATTATAATGAAGAAGAGAAAGAATATTGGAAAGATTGGGGCAAAAAGATTTTTGAATACTCTTTTTCCGGTGGTATAAATAAAAGCAATATTCCGCAAGAAATTCTAGACGACTATTTAAAAACCAGAAAAAGAAATTTTGAAATCAACAAAATTTATCTTAATTGGCAAAAAGAGGGATTATTTGACACATTAATCTTTTCTAAAGACGATTGCGCACCGAAAGGTTTTAATGTTGATGAGGCTCGTGAATTGGAAAACTTGGGCGGAAAAACAAAAACAGGCGCTGATGAAATTCCATTAACACTTCTTGCTAAAGCAATAAGAAAAGATATAAAAATATATCCTAAGTTTTTGGAGCCTGAATATAAAAATTGTATATCAAATTATGAAGATGTTTCTATTGAACAGTCTGCCTTGGGACAGCTTGAGCTCGGAGGTTTTGAGGTTGTGACATCAGAACAAGAAGCAGATATTATTTTAATCATCAATAACTTCGTCAATAAACAAGGCGAACTTGTTATGGGTTGGGGTACCGGAAGAGAATACAAAGGAAATTTTATAGCACCTAAAAAACCTTATGCAGTTGCAGATGTGCGTTTTGCAAATGGCGCAGACAATGATTTTGTAGAAGATTTTTTACCGCAAATAAACAATCAAATATTTTTTGGCTATTCGGCTTGGAACACATCTGCAAATACTCTTGGAAGTCTACTTGCCGGTATAAAAGCTAAATGGAACGCAAAAAAATATGACGCACAAGCTTTTAACAAATTACAAACAATAAGATTTCTTGATGATTGGGCATATCAAGCGAATGTTAGAGGTAAAATTAAAGCGCCTTGTGACATTAAAGATTTAATGCGACCTTATGAAACAAGACTTATGCCAATATTTAATATAAACAAAAATTATACATATTCATATCCTTGGAACAGAAAATTTGAAGTAGAAATTTCTATTCAGTAAATTTTTATGTTACAATTTTTCTATGATGAAACCAGAACTTTTAATGCCGGCTGGCAATATTGAAAAATTAAAATATGCAATCAAATACGGCGCAGACGCAGTATATTTAGGAGTTGTAGACTTCAGCTTAAGAGCAATGCGAAAAGGCGAACTTATAACTTTAGAAAATTTAAAGTTTGCAGTTGATACTGCGCACGAACTCGGTGCAAAAGCGTATTTAACACTGAATATTTTTGGATTTAACAGTGATATCAAAGCTTTGGAAGCTTGTATGGATAGAATTGTTGACTCAAATCCTAACGCTCTTATTATCAGCGACCCCGGGATTATGCGTCTTGCAAAAAAATATATGCCAAATACAGATATTCACGTAAGTACACAGGCTAATATTTTAAATTATGAAGCTGTGAAATTTTGGCAAGATATGGGCGCTACGCGTGCAATTTTAGCACGAGAACTTCCAATAAAGGATGTTGCTGAAATCAAGCAAAAAGTACCTGATATGGAACTGGAATGCTTTATCCATGGAGCTCAATGCGTTTCTTTTTCCGGCAGATGTTTGCTTAGCGACTATATGACAAATGGCGAAAGAAAGGCGAATTCCGGCAATTGTTCTCAACCTTGCAGATGGAGTTACAAGCTTGTTGAAGAAACTCGTCCAGGACAATATTATGAAATTGAAGAAAACGAAAAAGGTACACATATATTAAGTACAAAAGATTTATGCTTAGTAAAACATTTGAAAGAAATGATTGAAGCTGGCATTGATTCCTTCAAGGTAGAAGGCAGAACAAAGAGTTTGTATTATGTTTCAGCTACGGCAAAAGCTTATAGAGAAGCAATAGATGCAGTTCTTGAGAATCCTAACGCTGATATGCAGCCGTATTTTGATGAACTTTTAAAGGTTGGAAACAGAGGTTACACAACAGGGTTTTATCTTGGAGAAGGATATCCAAAAGATGGATATAGCCACAATATTTCAAAAGGTCTTGCCGGGGCAGACTTCTTATGTGAATTCAGAGAAGGCAGATATAATTCTGATGGCAGTCTGAATAACGAAAGCGGTGAATGGTTCAGAATTAAAATTAAAAATAAATTCAATAAGAATGAAGATATTGAAATCATCACACCTTCTGAAAAATTCATCACACAAGTTACTGATATCAGAAGTATGAAGGGTGAAGAATTAGAACTTGCGAACACAAATGATGATTTGTTCATCAAACTTGTTAAGGCTCCAGTTGAACACAATTACGCACTAGCAAGGACTATCGGCATAAAGAATTTATAATAGGTAGAGAATATGTTTTTAAAACCGGATTACAACTTAAAGAATATTTACGAAATTGATTTTACTGAACTAAAAAAACAAGGTATAAAATGTTTAATGTTTGATTTAGACAGCACAGTTATGGTTTCAAAATCATCTAATTTCTTACCGGAAACAGTTGAGTGGTTTAATTCTTTTATTAAAGATTTTGAAGTTGCAATAATTTCTAATAACAAAAATGATAAATATATAGAAGAAGCTTCTAAAATCGCACCTTGTAGAGTCATCGGAAGAGCTGATAAACCAAATCCTAAAGTGATGCGCTCTTACATTGATTCAGTGGGCATTTCTCCCAAAGAAGCTGTTATGATAGGTGATAGACCACTTACGGACATTCTTGCCGGCAAATTACTAGGATGCAAAACTATACTTGTCGGTTCAATCAATCCGCACGAAAATCTTCCGACAAAAATAGTACGAGCATTGGAAAGAAGTACTGTTAGGAAGTAAACGGCCAAAAGAGATTAATGCTATTTTAAATCAAGTATGCAGATGCTCTTTCTAATGCGCCTTGTAAATTTTCTGCACAAAAGCCTAATCTTACATATCCTTCCATTTCCAAAGTTTCCCCCGGAAGAAGCGCTACACCGGTTTTGTTTTGTAAATCTAAACAAAACTGCCTTGATGGAATATTTGAATTATACTTTACAAGAGCAGTTGTTCCGCCTTTTGGCAAAATACATCTAACTTTCGGAGTAATATCAAGCCAATTTTTCAAAACAGTTATACCATTTTGCATAATTTTAAAATTACGCTCTGCAATACAATCTCTTTGTTCTAGCGCAATTGCAGAAAAATAATCGTCTAAAGTACTTACGCTAATCGTATTATATTGTCTTTGATGATTAATTTCATTGATTAAATCTTTTCTTCCAACTATCCAACCAACTCTAAGTCCGGGAAGTGAATATGTTTTAGACATACTGCCTACCGAAATGCCCTTTTCATACAAATCTGCTATAGATTGAGAATATGGTTTTCCTATAAGATTTAAGCCCCTATAAACTTCATCCGATAAAATCCAAGTATTGTTTTTTTGAGCAATTTCAACAATTTTATTTAACATCCAATCCGGCATAACAGCACCTGTTGGATTGTTTGGGTTATTTAAACATAACAATTTTGTTTTTTTTGTAACAAAATTTTCTAACTCTTCTAAATCCGGCAACCAACCGTTTTCTTCTTTCAAGAATAATAATTTTACATCACACCCTAACGCTTCCGGAATAGAACAATGCTGTTGATACGTCGGAACAATTGATACGACTTCATCACCACGCTCTAATAGAGATAAAAATACTAATTGATTAGCACCAATTGCACCGTGAGTAATTGTAATATTTTCAATATTTTGATTTTCATACAAGGATTTTATAGCGGTTTTTAATCTAACGGATCCGGTAATGTCACCATAGCCTAGTTTTACATCAAAAATTGATTTATCATAATCAAGTTCATTTATACTCAGGGGTGCAATACAAGTCGTAGTTAAATCGTACGTAGCAGAAGCTTCGTATTTGTTCATCCATTCTTCTATTTTAAAATTTGCAATTTTCATAATATCCTATACACCATCACTCGTACTACGTCATTACAAACATATTTTTATTTCTTTAAGCTATAGATTGCCACGAAAATCATAGATTTTCTCGCAATGACGTAGCACTACCAACATTTAATTTTACAAAATATTCATCACTCATTCTACCATAAAGTTGAATAACTTATCCATTTCTGGTAATATAAATGGACATTAGAAGAAAGAGGACAAAATATGAAAAAATTATTTTTATCAATCGTAACAACTTTGTTACTATTCTCACCTTCATTTGCTGCGAATGTTGAAATTTTGCCAACAATGCAGAGCAAAACAAATGTTCAAGACAGAGTTTGGGTGGGAACTTTCCAAATCGTTTGGAACGATTTTATAGACAAAATTGCTCACACCATAGTTAAATTTCCGGATGGTACTCCGGTTATGGTTAATGAGCTTAATAAACAAGAATTCACAGTTGATGAATTGAGCGACAAAAGTTACTACAGATACGTAGGCAAAGTTCAAAAAAATACAAAGAAAATTATCGCAAAAGCTATCAAGAAGAAATTCAATGAAAAAAGCGACATTCTTGACCAGCTTGACATGACTCCTGCATCAAACAAATACCTTGTTTATGCAATGTTAAAGAAAGATTTTGAATTTTCACGCAGTTTTGATAAATTAGGAAAATCCGAATTTCGTAACACACAAGCAGAATATTTTGGAATCAAAAACAGCACAAATGATAGCGTTAGAAAAGGTGTAAACGTTCTTTTCTACAATAATCCTTCTGATTTTGCAGTTGTTTTGGATACAAAAGGTAATGACGAAGTTTTCTTATACAAAAATCCTACATCAAACACTTTTAACTATGTTTATGCTGACATGTTGAAGAAAAAATCAGCATACAAAGGTGATACTATATTTACAGAAGATGATGTGCTAAAAGTTCCTAATCTAAAATTCTTTGAAGAAAAAACTTTTAATGAACTTACAGGCAAACGTGTTAAAGGTACAAATCTTGTAATTGATCAAGCTTTAGAAACTGTTAAATTCAATATGGACTATAAAGGTGTTCAACTAAAAAGCGAAGCCGCAATGTCTGTTAGGATGACAGCTTTAAGACCAAATGACCCAAGATATTTCAATTTCGACGATACGTTCTTCTTATTCTTAAAAGAAAAAGGCAAAGACAAACCATATTTTGCTTTACGTGTTTACGACATTTCAAAATTTCAGGGGTAGGGGTAAATGTGTTTGCTACTAAGCTAACTTATTTACTACCAGTTCCATTGTATAGTTGAAAGTGGAAAATTGAAAGTTGAAAGTTTTTTTACTATTACTTCTTAAAGGCGTATCTTCATCAGTGAGGATACGCTTTTTTGATGACAGAATGTAATTTTTTATTACAGGATTTTCTTTTTGCATGTTTCTATATTAAAATAGTAGTAACATAAAGACCTTGGTCTATAATTTGAAAAAGAGTTTAATAAATAATTGGGATAAATTTGAATGAGAAGAAGAAGGAAATATGATTTGTATCTTGTTGTAATACTAGCTTGTATTACATTGGGATATTTTGTTTATAACCACGTATCCGCAGAATCAAGAGGAGTTGAGAACTACTCAGCAGCTCTTGAAGCCTACAAAGGAAGTGACTACGAAAAAGCTTACGAAGAATTTGGCAAGATACCTTCCGGCTCAACGTTAAAGCATTCTGCTCTTTTTAGACAAGCAAGATGCGCTACAAATATGGACAAAAAAGAATTAGCCATCAAAAAATATAATAGAATTGTTCACTCGAATGCAAAATCATCAATCGCGCCAATCAGTGAATATAATATGGCAATTCTAATGTATGAAACTAACGACAAGAGAGCAAAAAAACATTTCAAAAAAATCATTAAAAAATATCCAACTAGTGATTATGCAATCGCTTCAAATTATTACCTCGGAATGATTGAGATTTCTAATCCGCCAAAGAGCGAAAAAAGATTAGAAAAATCTCAAGCAAAAGCTCTGATTAATTTCAAAACATACTTAGAAGACGCTCCGGACGGCAGATTTGCAATTAAATCTATAGAAGAAATAAAAAAGCTGAATGTTAAACTTACAAACTATGATAATCTGCTGATTGCAAAATCTTATTATGCAAACGGCGAATACTCAAAATCAAAAGAATACCTAAACAAAACTACATTAGCAGAAAGCTGGTCTGATTTTGCAAAAAATGAATACGAGCTTGGCAACAAAGATAAGAGTAATTATTATGCAGAAATGGGACTAAAAAAACACGCTGCAAATACTCCGGAAAAAGATGTTTTTGAAGTTATTGATAACTACATAGCAACATTCCCAACAAGAAAAGACGGCATTGAAAAGCTTATCAATATGAAATTGAATTCTACCGGTGCTGACTATGCAGCTTATCTAAATTGTAACGAAGTTGTTGCTGCAAACGTGAAAGAAGCTTGTTACCGTACACTTTATGAAAAATATCCGAACGGACAATTCTCTGCCGATTCTTTATACAATCTATTCATTGCAAAATACTTGCAAAAAAAATATTATGACGCGCAAAGACTCGGTTTCTTACACCTCAAGAAATTTCCAAACGTAAACTCAAGCCCTGCTGTAACTTACTATATGGGGAAAATTGCGTTTAAACTTAAACACTACGAGAATGCAAACACATACTATAAACAAGTAATAGCGAAATATCCGGATTCTTATTACGCATTTAGAGCGAACTATAACTTGTATAAAGATGACGGAATGTTCCCATTTTTAGAACTAACGGAAAAACCTGTAGTTTTTCCTTACAAAAAATCTCTTGATAACAATTTGGTAGTAAAACTTGCGTACCTAAAAGATTATGACTTAGTAGAAGAATTATGCAAGCACGATAAATTTATCCAGAGCTGGATAGCATATGAAAAGAAAAATTACACCATTTCTGCTGTTTTAGCCAGAAATGGTATGGAAGAAATGCAAACAAAACCGTCTTTTGATGACCTAAGATGGAGGCTTGTATACCCAACGCATTATTATAATATTGTTGATAGAGTTAAGGGAAATAATAACCCTATCATATTGGAATCCATTATTAAAGAAGAAAGCCACTTTAATGCTTTTGCCAAGAGTTCCGTAGGTGCAACCGGCTTAATGCAGCTTATGCCTGCTACTTATAATGAAGTTGTGCAAAAGCACAATTTGCCGACTAATTTGAATATTGAAACAGCAAATATTACAGCCGGAAGTTGTTATTATAGCGGACTTAAAAAAGTTCTCGGTGGTAAAGATTTATACGCAATCGCAGCTTATAACGGTGGTATGGGCTCTGTAACAAATTGGTTCTCAAAACTTATTTATAATGATACGGACGAATTTGTAGAACAAATCCCTTATCCGGAAACAAGAAACTACGTCAAAAAAGTTCTTAGAACTTATTGGGTATATGGAAATGTTTACTAAGGGGTAATTTAGTACCCTCGCCCCTTTGTGGGAGAGGGAGCAGTCGTTGGTGAAGCTTCGCTGAACCTTACGAATGCGGGTGAGGGGGGAGAGCATAAAATAAAAGTATATGGAGAAATTCCGTGACACACTATAAAAGTCACATATTAAAATCATACATCATTCTTACCACAATATTCTTAACCGCTCTAAGCGCATACGCGCTTGAAACCTTCCAATTTCTTGCAACAACAAACAAGGACTTGGAAAGTAAAATGGAGTTTTTGGATAAATTATCTATATGCGAAAAATATAAATATCACGCAGATGGAACAGGAATTTATCAAATTTTTGGCAAATTAAATAATGCCTGCAAAGTTAAGTGGACAATTGTTGATTGCAATTTTCCAGAAGGTGTATATCAAGAATTTTCCCAAGTACAAAAACGCAAAACCCTTGCCAGATACAATCGTTATCAAGAGGGTAAAACAATGGAAATAAAAGACAAAGATTACAGATATTTACTTTATACCGGCAACAAATATTGCCAAAACAATTTTATGTATTATTAATTCATACGTTTGAATGTTACCGCAAATACTAAACTATTGTACAATGTGGCTAATATTACTAAAATAGGGTTAACCAATGAAAAAGATATTTTTAGCAGCAATTGTCTGCGTTACAGCATTTTTTTGCACAGGATGCGTACAATTTTCTTATGATATAGAAATCAACAATAAAGATAGAGTTTCGCTAACAGAAACGAGAACTGTTCAATACAGACCTATGCAAGCGCAAGGTTTTAGAGATATTGCAAAAAAAGATTTTCAAAAAATCATAGATAATTATACAAAATCAGGCTACAATGTTAAAACAGAATTTAGCGAAGACGGTAACACCACATTAACAGTAAAAAGGGATGACCTTTGGAGCAATGACGCTGCTAAAATTATGCCAAAAGGTTTTGAAGCAAATCCTCACAACTGGTTATCAATCAGAAGAACTTTAGTAAAAAAATATTATAAAATTCACTTAACATACCAACTTGCAGATGCAGTAAATGCAATTAATACAGATGGTTACAAATTTAAAAACTCATCAGAAGCATTCAAAATATACAAAGATGCTTTAGGCAAAGTTGTTATTTCCAAAACCAAATTTACAGATAAATCTGGCCATACTTTTGTCACAACTGAATACGCTAATGGAAATAAGATTCTAAGTGGTGATATTCCTGATGAAGAACTAATTGTACCTTCAACTCCAACTGCAGAATTAACAATTAAAATCCCAGTAAAAGCAACTTCTAATAATGCAACTAAAGTTATTAACGATAAAACCTATCTATGGACATTTAGTGACAGCGAACAGCCTGCTGAAATCATGCTTGAATATGAAAGATGGGATTTCTCTAATCTGGCAATGGTTATTGCTTTAATAATCGCAGTTGGAGGTGCACTGACAATGGCTAAAAGAGCTCGTTCCGGTGGTCCTGTTAAAGGTTTATAATAAAATTTATATACAATTAAGTAGATTTTTTAATGTCGCAGATTTTTTTACCTAGTATTATTTACGTAAATAATTGATCTGCTTTTAGGTGAAGTCGACAAAATAACTTTGATATTTTGGGTTTTGCTTCTAAACATACTTAAAGTAACAAAATTAAAGCAAGTACAATATGTAGTTGCTTTAATTGATAAAATGTTTGATTTTGTGTAAAATAGTCTTATGGAAAATTTGGGATTATTTATTACATTTGAAGGAGCGGATGGTTGCGGAAAAACCACACAGATAGAGCTCCTAAACAAGTATTTACAAGAAAAAGGTTTTAAAACTCTTGTTACACGTGAGCCTGGGGCAAAAGGTTTAGGTGAGAAATTAAGAGAAATTTTACTGAATTATGATGGTGAAGTTTCTCCGACTTGCGAATCTTTTTTATTCTTAGCCGATAGAGCACAACACGTTGATTGCATAATTAAACCGGCTTTAAAAAATGGAATAATAGTACTTTGCGACAGACACACTGATTCAACTGTAGCTTATCAAGGTTACGGCAGACAACTTGATATTGAACAGATTAAGAAATTAAACAACATTGCAGTTAGCGGTCTTAAGCCTGATTTAACAATTGTTTTCGATATTGATATAGAAACATCTATGCAGCGTGTCGGCTCTACAAAAGACCGTATGGAATCTGCAGGCATAGAGTTCTTTAAACGCGTTAGAGAAGGTTTTCTTGCAATCGCAAAAGAAGAGCCTAATCGCGTCAAGGTAATAAATTCTGCTGACACAATTGAAAATATTCATAAGCAGGTTGTAAAGTTGGTGGAAGAAAAGAATGGCTAATTTACAAGAACTTGAACAACGTGTAATTAATAACAAAAAGAATATCGATTTTGTGGCTCTTAATAAGGAACTAGCTGAACTTGAAGCTAAACTTCAGAGTCCGGAAGTTTGGTCAAATCAGAATTTAGCATCCGAGTTGGGACAAAAATCAAGAGAAATAAAAGAAACTCTAGAATTGTTTGAGCATTGGGACTCTCTTATTGATGATGCTAAAGCCGCTTATGAAATTGGAGATAGCGAACTTATTCAAGAAAGCGAAAACGAGCTTGTTAAACTTGAAAAAGAGTTGGATAAATATGATGTTCAAAAAATGCTTTCCGGTGAATATGATGAAGCGGATGCTTTTTTGACAATCAATGCTGGAGCCGGTGGAACAGATGCACAAGATTGGGCAAATATGCTGCTTAGGATGTACACTCGCTGGGCAGAATCAAAAGGGTGGAAAGTTGAATTGATTGATAAATCTGATGGAGAAGAAGCAGGGATAAAGTCTGCAACAATCAAAATTACCGGAAAATATGCATATGGCTATGCTAAAGCAGAAAAAGGTGTTCATCGTCTTGTCAGGATTTCTCCTTTCAATGCAAATGGTAAAAGACAAACCAGTTTTGCATCTTGTGAAGTTTCTCCAATTATTCCGGATTATGAAAAAACAATTACAATTCCACCAGAGGATATTGAAGTAGATACAATGCGTTCCGGTGGTGCTGGTGGACAGAATGTGAACAAAGTTGAAACCGCGGTAAGAATTTTACATAAACCAACAGGTATTGTAATCAAGTGTCAGCAAGAGCGCTCACAATTGCAAAATAAAGAAAACGCAATGCAAATGCTAGCTTCTAAATTATTAGAACTGCGTCAAAGAGAACACGAAAAAAAACTTGCAGAGCTTAAGGGCGAAAATTTTGATATCAATTTCGGTTCGCAAATCCGCTCTTACGTTTTCCACCCGTATAAAATGGTTAAAGACCATAGAACAGGTTTTGAAGTTGGAAATGTTGATGCCGTTATGGATGGTGATTTGGACGGCTTTATTGAAGCATATTTAAAAGCTTAAAATCTCATACATTTAGTTGATTACATTTATCATAAAATATATGATAATGGTGTAAAATAGTAGGGGAGATTAGGGGCCTTATGTTTAATAATATCAACAATAATAATGGATTTTCATATGGTAACTCACAGCTTGGCAATGTGGGTAACGTCATTAATCTAGCTTCTATTAGAGCAAATCTCCAAAAGAGTGGTTATGCGTCTTCTCCTTATGTAGACAGCAGCGAAATATCTTCTAACGCAATGCAATTATTCCAAAAAGATATGGATATAAAAAAGTTTACAGAAATTGCAACAAGTAATCAGGAAGATAAATCATATATCGAAAGAGTGCAAAAGCTTTTCAAAGAAGGCGTTGTAGATGTTTTTGAAGATGACGTTTTAAAAGAACTTGTTAATAATCAAAAATTATGGGATGATTTAAACGAATAAATGTGGTAGAATACCCATATGGTATCGTCTGATTATTACATACAAGATAATTCTGATTTGGAAACAAAAACGCTAGAAGCTGCGAAAGTACATTATAACAACGGAAAATACAACGAAGCTTTGAAGCTTTATTTGAGCATGCTTAATACTAGTATTTCTTACAAATTATATTATGAAATAGGGCGATGTTATTACAAACTTAATGATTTTTTACCGGCAGAAGAATATTTTAAAAAATCAATTGCTCTCGAAAGTTTAAAAAACTCTTCATATCTGTATCTTGGAAATATTTATTACAAACGTATGGATTTAAAAAATGCAATCGAGAATTGGGCAGGAGCTTATGCAAACAAGCCTGATGATGAAGCTGTTTGTTTAAATTTGGCTACATCTTATTTTTCTAAAGGAATGAAATTCCAGTCTGTTTTTTATTATGAAAAATATTTGAAATATGCAAAAGAAAAAGGAAACTCTTATTCTACAATTAAGAGCAGCATTGATAAATGTAACGAAGTAGGAATTGATTTTTTGAGAAAAGCACGTCAAGCGATTTCTGCCAAGAATAACAAAACCGCAATCGAATATTTAACTTTTGCAGTAAAAAATCTTCCTGTAAGTTTTGACATAAACCATTTACTAGGAGAAGCTTATCTGGAAGAGAATGATTATATGCACGCACTAATTTATTTAAAACAGGCACTCGCACTCGATAATAAATCACTCGATGTTTTGCAAAAATTAGCCTCTGTTTATATAAACCTTGGTGATTTTACGGCAGCATATTGTACAATGCGCAGATTGCTGCCACTTGTAATCCACAATCAGCCGGAATATTTAAAAACAATTAAAATCATTAAAGAACTTGATAACTCTTTTGATAGCGAAAGTTACTACGGTCATAGGGATTGGGCACTCACATATGATAATGAAAATAATTACCATATGGCGCTAATTGAATACGAAAATTGTATAATTTTACAAGACAGCCTTATCGAAGAATACGGTGAGAGAATCGAAAGATTGAAATCATACATAAATCCGGAAGAGAGAATAATTAAAATTTGCTTGCAAAAAGGCAGCGAATTCTATAATAACAGAGATTTCAGAACCGCAAACAGATATTTTTCAAAAGTATTGCTTATGTCTAATAGAAATTCTCAGGAATATAAACTTGCAAAATCACGAGTAGTCGATGTTTAAAAAATTAAAAAAACTGTTTTACCTTCATATACTAAGAAGAAAATATTATCGGGTAGGAGCTTGCAAAGCTTGCGGACGCTGTTGCCAAAAGATTTATGTTAAGCATAAAAAAGTTATACAAACAGAAGAAGAATTTGAACGCCTTCAAAAACTCCACCCATTCTATACTTACCTAAAAATTGTAGATAAGGATGAAACTGGGCTTGTTTTTGAATGTACAAATTTGGATAAAGAAACACATCATTGCAAAATTCACAAAAAACGTCCCGGAATTTGCAGACGCTACCCGCAAGAAGAACTTTTTGCTATGGGTGGAACCCTTGCAAATGATTGCGGCTATCGACTTGAGCCGATTGAGAGTTTTGATGATGTGTTTAAGAAAATTTCTAAAAAGAAAAAAATATAGTATAATAACCTTATGAATAATTTTTTAATTACAGGTTTCAATTTTGATGGCTATCACGGCTCCATGATGCATATTTGCGAATTAGCAGAATATTTAACTCGCAACAATTTCAAAGTTTATATTGCTACATGCGAAATAAACAATAGTATAAAAAAAGAGATTGAAACAAATAGTAATGTTAAAATATATTT